>CADCPY010000125.1 GCA_902803495.1 uncultured Erysipelotrichaceae bacterium | reverse complement strand
TGGAAATGGCCGGAATCGACTCCAAGAAATACACCGGATTCGCGTTCGGTGTCGGCGTGGAACGTGTTGCCATGCTGAAATACGGAATCGATGACATCCGTAATTTCTATATCAATGATGTTCGTTTCTTAAAGAACTTCAACCGTTTTGAGTAGGAGGGCTGAATCATGCGTTTAAGTTATAACTGGTTAAAACAATATGTTGATCTGAGCGGAATCTCCCCGGAAGAATTAAGCAACCGGATGACTCTCGCCGGATTTGAAGTAGAGGGAATTGAACCGATGGCCAGCGGAACCAATCTTGTCATCGGCAAGGTTCTGACATGTGTTGCCCATCCGAATTCCGATCATCTGCACGTCACGACAGTCGATATCGGTTCCGAAGTGATCCAGGTCGTCTGCGGTGCACCGAACGTTGCAGCGGGACAGAAGGTCATCGTTGCATTGCCGGGAGCCAAACTGCCGGGCGGCGAAATCAAGAAGGGCGTTGTCCGCGGCGAGGAATCCAACGGCATGATCTGTGCGCTGTTCGAACTCGGTGTTGACAAGCACTCCTTAACGGAAGAACAGTTAAGCGGTATCGAAGTCCTGCCGGAAGACGCTCCGGTCGGATACAACGATCCGTTTGGATATCTGGGACTGGACGATGTCATCTTAGATGTCTCCTGAACCCCGAACCGCAATGACTGCTTAAGCATGTGGGCGATGGCCAGAGAAGTCGGAACCATCGTCAACCGTACGGTCACGATCCCGAATGCCGATCATGCAGCTGACTGCGGCAGCAAGACCGACTTAATCGTCGACTCCAAAACATCCAAGTGCACACACTTCTTAGGTAAGAAGGTCGGCAAGGTCACCATCAAGGAATCTCCGGAATGGATGAAGAAAGCTCTGGCAGGCGCAGGCGTGAAAGCCATTAACAACGTCGTTGACATCTCCAACTACGTCATGCTGGAAACAGGCCAGCCGCTGCACTTCTACGACATCGACAAGATTCCGAACCATGAGATCACGGTCGTCGACGGACTGGAAGAAACCTATACGGCATTAGACGGTATCGACTATGCCATTCAGAAGGAAGACATCATGATCACCACCGGCGGCAAGGCCATCGGTATTGCCGGCGTGATGGGTGGGGATGACTCCAAGATCGAAGAGTCCACCCGCGGCATCATCATTGAAGCAGCCATCTTTGATCTGGCACAGATCCGTAATACATCAAGAAGACTGAACCTGATGACGGAAGCGGCACAGCATTTCTCCAAGGGAATTGAACCGCTGGCACCAGTCAAGGCCATGGACCGCTCCATCCAGCTCTTAAAGGAACTGGCGGACGCGGAAGAAATCGAAGAAACAGCCGTTTACGGTGACTTCAACTACAAGGAAGTCGAACTGGATGTCTCCGTGGAATACCTCAACCGCTTCTTAAGCACCAACTTCACGGAAGAAGCCGTTGTCGGTGTTCTGGACCGCCTGAATCTGAAGCCGGTAGTCAAGAACGGTGAGATCCATCTGACGATTCCGTCCTACCGTCAGGATCTGAAACTGCGCGAGGACATCGCGGAGGAAGTCGTCCGCTTACTGGGCTATGATTCCGTTCCGTGCACTCTGCCGCAGATCTTCAACCGCAGAGGGGCCTATGCCTATAAAGAAAAAGAAAGATATCTGTTAAGCGACCTCTTACGTGCCAACGGATTCTCCGAGATCCGCACGTATTCCCTGGTCAACAGAAACTATATTGACAATACGGTCTTACAGCTCGGCGATGCCGTGGAATTAACGAATCCGCTGAGTGAAGAACGCCGCTACTTCCGTACTTCCTTACTGAGCTCTCAGCTGGAAGTCATCGCCTACAACAAGGCCAGAAGCTTCCAGGAATGGTCCTTCTTCGAAGTGGCCAACGTTTCCGCCAAAGGCATGAAGCAGGAAGAGCATCTCTGCCTGAGCATGTCCGAAAAGAAGGAAAGCAATGCCTGGAAGCATGAAGAGAAGAAGCGCGACTTCTATACGATGAAGGGACTCTTGGTAGACCTCTTGGGAGCACTCGGATACGAATCCCGCCGGATCAGTTTCCGCGCCGTGGAAAACGATATCCCGCTCTACCATCCGTATCAGTCCGCGTATCTGTTACTGGACAGAAACGTGGTCGGCGTACTCGGAACACTGCATCCGAAGACGCTGAAAGCCTGGGATATCACCCAGACGGTCGTTGCGGAGCTCAACTTAAGCAAGATCTACGAATCCAAGACATCCAAGGTCAAATTCAATCCGATTCCGAAATACCCGAGTGTCTGTTACGATATCGCTTTAGTGGTAGCGGAAGACGTCAACGCCATCGATCTGGTCAATACGATCAAGAAGGTCGGCGGAAAACTTGTCACGGATGTGGAAGTCTTCGACGTGTACCGCGGACTGCCGCTCCTACCGAATACCAAGAGCGTTGCGATCTCCATCACATACCAGTCTTTGGAAAAGACACTGACGGACAGCGACATCAAGCCGGTCCAGGAAGGCATGCTGATGACGCTGAAAAAGCAGTTCAACGCCGTATTGAGAGAAGCATAGAAACCGGAAGCCTGAAAACAGGCTTCCTTTTTTGACAAAAAGGGCGGAAAAGCCCGTCCTTCCGTGAGATTTTCACGGTTTATAATTGACTTATGCCACGGGTTTACATATAATATTAATCGTTGACGAAAGGGCTGATACTCTTGAAATTTACGAAAACTGAAATGACCAGATGGCCGGACGGACATAAGGACTTCCGGGAAAGTGTTACATTTGATGCAGGTACCTTTGAGAAAAACGGTCGTTTGAGAGATCTGAAAAACGTTGTCATTAACGGTTCTGCAAGTTATGATGACGTAGAGCAGTCACTTTATGTCGAGTATGAAGTGAGTGGAACGATGGTCCTGCCTTGCGCGATCACATTGGAAGATGTCTATCGCGATTTCAAGGTCACGGATAATGAAACATTCTCCTTCAGAAAACTGGAACCGAATGAGGAAGCAGTGGAAGTGAAGGGAGAAATCGTTGACTTGATGCCTTCCGTTTATGCTACAATTATGGCAGATGTTCCATGGATCGTGCATAAAGAGGGATTGACGGAACTTCCGAAAGGAAACGGATGGGCTGTCATGACTGAGGAGCAATACCAGAAGGAAGACAAGGGAATTGATCCACGTCTTGCGAAATTATTGCAGTATAAACCAGAAGAAGATTAGGAGGAATGAAAGATGGCAGTTCAGCAAAGAAGAGTTTCCAAAACTAGAAAGAACAAACGTAGAACACATTATAAATTAGCTGCTCCGACATTAGTTCGTTGCCCGGCTTGCGGTGCTTTAAAACAGGCTCACCGTATGTGCTCCTGCGGATATTACGCTGGAAAACAAAACTAGGATCTCATAGAGATTCTTTTTTTTTTCTCTTTTATGTGTAGCATGCTACATTTCATGGTACAATGGATGCGGAAAGGAGACAGTATGCCGGAAAAACAGAAATCCTTCTGGAAAGAACTCATCATTATTGCCATGCCGATCTCCCTGCAGTTTCTGATCAACATGGTTCTGATCATGGTGGACAATATCATGATCGGAAGGCTGAGAGAAAGCAATATCACAGCCGTTTCCATCTGTACCACCTTCCTCTGGCTGGCTTCCACCTTCTATCAGGGAGCTTCGGAAGGTCTGGTGATTGTCTCCGCAAGAGCGTACGGGCATAAGGATATCGAAAAGATCCGCAGGACCTTCACACTGGTTGCTCTGATCAATCTCTGTGTGGGTGTGCTCTTCTTCCTTGTGACAAGTCTCTTCCCGCGCCAGATCCTTTCCTTATATACGGATATTGACGATGTCATCGCACCGTCACTGGAATACTTAAGGATTGCGAAATATTCCGTGCTGTTCAGCAGTATTTCCACGACCACGGTCATGGTCTTCCAGGCCATGAAGAAAGTCAGGATCGGTTTGGTCAATACCATCTTCTCCTGCGGGGTGAAGGTGTTATTAAACTATTTGCTGATCTACGGAAACCTGGGCTTCCCGGCATTGGGAATCCGGGGTGCGGCCATTTCCTCCAGCGCCTGCCGCTTGCTGGAAATGATCATCATGCTGATCTATCTGTTCTTTATTGATAAGGAACTGAATTTCCGTCCGTTCAACTTAAAGGTGGAAACGGATGTCTATGCGATCAAGACACTGGTCACAATTACCTATCCGTTACTTATCATCGATGTTTTAAACAACCTGGTATCCTCCGTTCAGACCATGATCACGGGGCATATCTCCGAATATTACGTTGCGGCCAATTCCATTGTCCATAACTCCTGGGTCTTACCGTCCATCGGCAGCTTCGGCTTATCCATGGCCGCCGGCGTCATGGTGGGAAATGAGATCGGGAAGGGGAATGAAGACGATATCGACCATTACGGCAAGCGATTTATGATTATTGCGGCTGTCTTCGGACTGTTCAACGCTTCTTTGGTTCAGGTGATGATGCCAATCATCTCAAGCTTCTACAGCGTGGAAGCAGCGACATTAGATTTGGCACGTAAGATGAGCTATTTTGCCTCGATCACGACTTTCTTCAATACTTTCAGCAATGTCGTCTGCAGCGGGGTCATCAAAAGCTCCGGCAAGACGAGGGTCCTGCTGATGATCGACCTGTTATCCAACTGGCTTTTAGCAATCCCGCTTGGATATCTGGCGGCCTTTGTTCTCAAATGGCCGGTGGAGTGGCTTTACATCATTCTCCGCGGCGGAAACCTCGTCAAGTCTATCTGGGGTGCCGATCAGATCATCCGCAAGAAATGGTTCAAAAAGAGAGATAACAACATCGCCGCTGCCTAAGGGTAACGGCGTTTTTCTTTTTCACTGACTTTATGATATGATTTTAGCGGTGTTGAAAAAAGACACCGGGAGTGAAAGGTATGCTTCTGCAGGTAAACAAAGGAACGAAATCCTACGGTGCCGACACGGTTTTCTCCAATATCCAGTTTGAAATCAAGGGAAATGAGAAGATCGCGCTGATCGGCAGAAACGGGTGTGGCAAGACCACACTTTTAAAGGTGCTTGCGGGAGTGGAAGATCTGGACAGCGGACAGCTGATCAAGACCAATGACATGACGATCGGCTATTTGGCCCAGAGTGCCATCACGGATGAGAACCAGACGGTTTACGAAGAGCTTCTGAAGGCGTTTGCGCCGCTTTTAAAGATGCAGAAGGACCTCGATGAACTGACAGCAGAGATGGCGGAAAACTACTCTGAGCGGATACTGAATCAATACGCCGCGCTTCAGCATCAGTTTGAAGAGCTGGGCGGATACGAATATCAGGCGGAGCTGAAGACGGTCTTCTTCAAGTTCGGCTTCACGCAGGAGGAACTGAATAAAAAGGTCGGGGAATTCTCCGGAGGACAGCGGACCAAGATTGCCTTTGTGAAACTGCTTCTCTCCAAGCCGGATGTTCTCTTACTGGACGAACCGACGAACCATCTGGACCTCTCCACCATCGAATGGCTGGAAGGCTATCTCAGACACTACAACAAGGCTGTCGTTCTGGTCAGCCATGACCGTATGTTCTTGGATG
>CADCPY010000124.1 GCA_902803495.1 uncultured Erysipelotrichaceae bacterium | reverse complement strand
TGAAAGCGGCCGGCGTCACGGACGAAGACACAATAAAAAAGATGTGCGTTTTGGCCAACAGCGTTGTCTTCACTTCCAAGGGCACAACCTTCATGTTATCCGGGGAAGAGTTCCTGCGCTCCAAGCAGGGCAACTCCAACTCCTATAACGCTTCCTATGAGGTGAACGAGCTGGATTACTCTCTCAAGATCAAAAACCTCGATGTCTTTGACAACTACCGCAAACTGATCGAATTCAAGCAGGAAGTTGACCAGCTAAAGTCCAAGGATCCGATCACGGTGGAAGAAATGCAGAGCGGCGCCGTACTCATCTACGATGTGAACGATGACGAAGAGAGCTACAAAGTCATCCACGCCAACAACCTGGCCCAGGAAACCACCATTGAAGCGGAAGGATATGAGGTCTATCTCGATACCCTGAACTATTATGAAAACAGCGTGAACAAGTTCACCCTGCATCCGTATCAGACCTTAATTCTCCGCAAGCGCTAAGCCAAATGAAAACGGATGGGATTGGATCCCATCCGTCTTTTTCATTGATTCAGATAATTGAGATATTCCTCATAGGTCATCTTCGGTGTGAAGCTTTCCTTGATCTTCTTTACCTTTTCCGGATGACTCAGGAGGTCGGCAACGATATCCGCCACCAGTTCGCTCTGAACTAAATAGACTTCTTCCCTGTCACTCACAAAGAGGTCTTCCCCGTGGATGCGTCCGGTAAAACCACCGTAGCCGTACTGGATGATCGGCTTGAACATGCAGATGTCTCCGACATCTCCCGCCGCGGCCGAGATCTCATTCCACTTGATATTCTTCGCTTCCGTGAAATATAACATATTCTCATAAACCACTTCGTTGAGCTCTTTGCTCTGATGGAGCGGTAAGTAGCCCGGCGTGTCTTCAATGATGCAGCTGCCGCCCAAAGCTTTGGCGCAGCACTCTGCCGCATTGGAAAGCTTCCGGTTCAGATCGAGCACCACATCCGGATTGACGGAGCGCACATAGCACTCATAGACGACCTTGTCCGGAATGGAGTTGACCGTCTGTCCGCCCTCATCGATGATGCCGTGCACCCGCACCACATCCTCATCGCGGAACGTCTCCCGCAAGAGCGCAACCGCATTTAAGAAGAGTGTGCATTCATTTAAGGCATTGATGCCTCTGTCCGGCGCTGCGGCCGCATGGGCTGCCCGTCCTTCAAAGGTGATTTTCTTATAGGTAAAGCCGCTCAAGACGGAGTTGACGGAGAAACGGCAGTCGCTGGAGCCCATCGCGTGGAAATGCAGGATGCAGTCCACATCATCCAGCAGATGCTCATACAGCATATTCTCCTTCCCGCTTAGATAGCGGATCTTTCCTTCCTTCCGCAGTTCCTTGCGGTATTCCAGATCCGTAAATTCCTCTGCCGGGGTAAAGAAGAGCGTGATTTTGCCTTTCAGATCCCTGCAGTTCTCTTTAATGGCGCAAAGTGCCGCTAAGGCAATCACCTGCTGGGTGGAATGCCCGCAGGCATGTGCCGCCTTACTGATGGGATCGGCACAGGGATGCTTTGGTGTCGGGATGGCATCCAGCTCCGCAATAATGCCGATGTGCGGAGATCCCTGACCGATGGAAACGGAAAAGCCCGTTACGGCATATTCCCTTTCAACTTTCAGCTGATATTTCTCCATGAATTCTTTTAGGATCCTGCCGGTCTCAAACTCCTTGAAGCCCAGCTCCGGATGAACAAACAGCTCATCCCCGAGCGCAATGATCTCCTCCGCATGATCTCTGATCCACTGATGTATTTTCTCTCTCATACGATTCACCTGCCTGTATTCATCATAACAGATTTCCCCTGCTTCCCAAACAAAAGGAACGGCGGAGTGCTTCTTCCGCATTTCCATTGTTCCGCTTTTCTGATCTAGACAATTTCCACGCGTGAGACCGCAAAGGCAATCAATGCCACGCCGTCAATGTCGCTCTCGCGGCAGTGGATGCGGTAGATGCCCTGCATCATCGCTACATCCCGTAAGCCGCCCTTACCTTCATACTGTTCCAGAATATTGGTGCCTGCCGCAACGATATCCGCCACATGGACCCCGTAATGGTTGATGTGGTAGGAAAAGGCGATTTTATCCAGATACGGTTCCAGGGAATATCCTTTTTCCCCGATCATGTCCCAGATATTCTTTCCGTCCACCTTGAAGTAGGACTGATCAATTAAGGCGAAGCGGTCCGTTCCGTATTCCGTGGTCGTCGTATGGCTGACTTTGGAAGTAAACGACTTGCCTGTCAGATGGTTTTTAAACGTATAAATGTACTGGTTGACGATTCCCATCTTATCGCAGTTGATCTCATAGATCGGTCTGCGCGTCGGTGTTTCCAGGATGTAGCTCTGATTCAGCTTGCCGCAGAAATGGAAGTAGTATTCCTTTTGCGGCTCATCGCTGTTCTGAATCTGTTCAATCACTTCCGGATCCACTGCGCTATGATCCACCTTGTCAAAGTAGTTCATCTCATCCAGGCTCTTGCTCATCCGTTTCTTCAGATTGTAGACGGCAAAGACGATAGCAAGAAGGCCGATGCCGATCATCCCATAGCTCAGCAACGGATTTCCGGTGGTATCAATAAACTGTCCCGGCAGAAAAACCGGCAAAAGGTTAATGACCACAAATGCCAGCCCCACCAGTAACAGACCCAGATAAAAACCACCCTGCTCGATCTTTTTCAACAGATTATAGAATTTCATGAAGAGATACCTCCTTTTTCCATTATAGCACACTGTTTTCCCCGCAAAATAAGTATCCACCAGCCAAGCTGGTGGTTTTACTTATGCGGGCATAGCCCTGCCCCCACAGCAGCGCTTTACAGCGCAAAATGTGGTCTGCGACGTGCTCTACTTCTTAGTACCCGTAAACGGATCCTCTATTTCCAGTGTTAACTGCTCGGCTATCTGGTCCTCCTTTAATTGATTCTGTATGTATTCCTGTATCTTCTTGGTATTCTTTCCTACAGTATCCACATAATAGCCTCGACACCAGAATTCTCTGCTTCGATACTTATATCGCAGATTTCCCCATCTTTCATATATCATTTGTGAGCTCTTCCCTTTCAGGTGTCCCATAAAATAACTCACGCTCATCTTTGGCGGTATCTCCAACAACATATGGATATGGTCTACGCAGACCTCCGCCTCAATGATGTTCACGCCTTTCCATTCGCACAGATCTCTTAGTATTTTCCCTATTTCCAATCTCCTTGAATCATAAAAGGCTTTCCTCCGATACTTCGGCGCAAACACTACATGATACTTACAGTTCCATTTCGTGTGTGATAAACTATGTATGTCATCAAGTTTACTTGTCATGACTTCCTCCTCCGTTCTTTTTCTTATCGTAGTTTCGCAGACCACGATTTCATTATAACGGCGGAGGTCCTTTTTTCATTATCTCTCCGCTAAAGCTTTCTCTCACCCCTAGCCTAGCTAGGGGTTTTATTTGACAAGAAAAGGCCATCTGCATGCAGATGGCCTTTGTATGTATTTGGATTAATCTCCGGATTTTTCTCCTTCTTCCGCCGGTGTTTCCTCCGCCGGTGTTTCTTCTTCGGTTTCCTCTTTGATTCCGTAGACTTCTCTTAAGTCATACTCTTCGCCGATGTAACCGCCGTCTTTATACGTTCCGGCACCGCCCGTAATATAACCGGTCAGAATGGATTCGTAGTAATCCGCATCCGGGTCGATCTTGCCTGTCAGAGCCAAGTCGATCTTGCCTTTGGCAATGTTGATGTAACGGGTGATCGGACGGGCAATATAGGCACCGCTGGATGTGGAGTCATCCAGACATTCGATGAAGAAGTTATCCACCGTGTAGCCTTCATGGAATTCTCTGGCCACCTGGAAGAGTACCTGCATCTGTTCCGGTGTGAAATTCGTATGGATGATGTACGGATAGAGCCAGTCAAAACCGACGAGATCGATGATCTTCGGGTTCTTGGCTACCTTGGCAACCAGGCTGTCCACTAATAAGGCCTGGTTACGGATCCGTCCGAAGTCGCCGCCGGCAATGCCGTTGTACTTCCGGTTACGGCAGAGAGCCAGTGCCTGTTCGCCGTACAGCAGATTTGTGCCTTTCGGTACATCGTAAGGCATCTTGACATTCCGGGTGTGGTCCTGGTCCATATGGACATTCATCGGGACATCGACCCAGGCACCGCCGATATAGTCCATCATGATGATGAAGGACTTGAAGCTTTCCTGTGCATAGTATTCAATATCGCAATCCAGCGTTTTACCGACCGATGCCAGTAAGTCATCCAGACCGTTCTGGACGATGGCGTTCATCTTGTCGTAATAGCCGTGCTTGGCGCTCTTCATATAGGTGTCACGCGGGAAGGAAACCGTCAGGATATGATTGCGGTTCGGATCAACGACCATAACGATATTAACGTCTGTTCTGACACCGCGGGTCGTATCCGGATCCACGTTTTCATCGATGCCCGTGCACATGACGATAAACGGTTCGTTATATAACGGGTCCGATGTGATTTCCTTCGGCAGTTCCGGCTCTTCAAAGTACGGAACGTTGATTTCCAGCAGTTTATTGTATCCGTCAATGATGTAGTCCGTACGGAAGTCGTGAACGATCTGTTCCACTTCCGGGTCCATGATCCAGGCATCCGCTGTATTGTTGTTAATGACATCCGGTACGGCCTTGTAGGAGTCCAGCATCACGATATTGTCTTCCGTGACTCCGTATTCTCCCAAGACTTCCATAATGTAGTCATTGTATTCCGATCCGTAGTATTCCTGTAAGCCGATCTTCTTGTCTTTTAAGTCTTCCAGGGCGATCTCTTCATCGCTGCATAAATAGAACGGGCCGAAGTATCCCAGCGGCTCCGGTTCCGGTTCCGCTTCCGGTTCCGGATTGTTTCCGCCTGCGCATCCGCCCAAAAAGAGCATAAGCAGCAGGACGAGCATTGACAGTTTTTTCATAATGATAATCCTCTTCTGTTTTCTAATTCTATTTTACTCTTATTTCTAAGAATATTGTCAGTGATTATGTCAAAATGCGGACGGCTTTCGGCAGAACAGTGATTTCCACTTTGTCCGCGCTGCCGCCTTCCTCTCCGTCCAAAGCCCACTTGATCGGCTGGGCGGATTCAATGGATAAGTGCGAGCACTTGAAGCTTTCCACCATTTCCGTCGGGACCAGTCCGCCGATATCGGTGAAGAAGTCCGTAATGGCCGAGAAGTCTTCCAGTGTTTTCGGCTGCTTCACCAACATGACTTCAAACTCCCCGTCACTGAAGGACACATCGTCCTCCCGCATGCGGTAGATTCCGCCGACCGAGAGCGAATTGGTTACCATGCCGTAAAGGTAGTCCCCTTCGTGGACTCCGTCTTCCGTGGTCACTTTCAGGTGGTAGGTGTTTACGGAAGTCAGCGACTTCACACCTTCAATCAGATAGGCAAAGTGTCCCAGGGCATTCTTCATGTCCTGATTGGTTTCATAGGAAACTTCGGAGAAGAGTCCGAAGGCTGCCACATAGACAAACTTCCGTCCGTTGAAATCCCCGATGTCCACCGCCGTTTCCTTTTCCTTCACGATGCGCTGCGCCGCCTGTTTCATATTCTTCGGCAGCTTTAAGGAGTAGGCATAGTCATTGGTGCTGCCGGCCGGGATATATCCCAAGAGCGGACGTTTGTCCGCTTCGATCTCCAACAGTCCGTTCACCACTTCATTCAGTGTTCCGTCTCCGCCGCTGCAGATAATTAAGTCAAACTCTCTGCCCCGCGCGGCAACCATATCCCTCGCTTCCAGGGAGCGGGTCGTCGGCCGCACCGTCACGTCGTAATCCGCTCTGGCAAACGTATTTAAAATATCCCAGAGCTGGGATTTGATCTGAATCTGGCCGGCCATCGGATTGTAGATAAAGAACACTTTCTTCATGCACTAGATTTCCTTTAACATGTCCCCCGGATTGTTCGTCGGATTGACTTTCGCAAAGGCCTTTTCAATGATGCCTTCCTCATTAATGAGATAGGTGGTACGCACCACGCCGTAATACTCTCTTCCGTACATGCTCTTTTTCTGCCAGACGTCATAGGCTTTGATGGCCTCCAGGTCCGGATCGCTTAAGAGCGTGAAATTCAGATGGAATTTCTCCTGGAATTTCTTGTGCGAAGCCACGGAGTCCTTGCTGACGCCGAGAATGACGGCGTTCTTTTCCGTAAACTGCGGACGCAGTTCGGCAAAGTTGCAGGCCTGCTTCGTACAGCCCGACGTGTTGTCTTTCGGGTAAAAATAAAGTATTATTTTCTTACCAAGATAGTCGTTTAATGAATGGGGATTGCCATCCTGATCCAGCAGTGTGAAGGATGGCGCTTTGATACCGGTCTGTAACATATTGCTGTACCTCGTATCTTCATTATAACAAATATCATACTGCATATCACAGAAAACACAGAGGGGTAAAACGATGTCTTATATTGCGAAAATCAAAAACCTGGACAACCGGGAAGTCGCCTTTGAAGAGAACGACAGCCTGGAATCCATCCTGAAAAAAGTCGAAAAGGATCTGCCGTATCCGATCTACGTGGCCAAACTGGACAATGCCTATCGGGCTTTGACCCACTTATGCACCCATGACTGCACGATTGAATTTCTGGATCTCAGAAACTCCCAGGCCTGGCTTGTCTACCAGAACAGCCTCACGCTGCTTTTCATCAAGTGCGTTCACGACATTTTAGGCCCGAAGGTTCTGGTCACGGTCAAAAACTCCTTAAACAAGGGCCTCTATATCACGCTCAACCACCATCTGGAGGAAGAGGAGGTCCGTAAGATCGAAGATCATATGCACGAAATCGTAGAAAAAGATCTGCCGATCGTGAAGGAGCACTACAACAAGTACGAAGCCATCCGCTTGGCCAAATCGCTCAAGCAGGAAGAAACGGTCCGCTTACTGGAAAGTATCACCAATATCGACGATATTGAGATCTACTCACTGGAAGATGAAGTACAGATCTTCTACAACCTGGTCGTCCCGTCCTGCGGTTATTTGAAACTCTTTGCCCTGAAACAGTTTAAAAACGGTGTCATTCTCCGCTACCCGCATCCGCAGGATCCGAATGTCATTGCCGAGTATGTGGACCAGAAGCAGATGTACGATGCCTTCTCGGAAGCCAACCGCTGGGGCAAGCTGATGGGTGTCAACTTTGCGGTGGACTTAAATGAAAGCATCATCTCCGGCCGCATTGAAGACCTCTTTCTCTTACAGGAAGCACTGCACGAAAAACGCATCAGCGACATCGCCGACATGATCAAGGAAAAAGGCAGCCGTGTCGTATTGATCTGCGGACCGAGCAGCTCCGGCAAGACCACCTTCGCCAAGCGCTTATGCATCCAGCTGGGCGTCAACGGCTTCAAGACACTCTATATCGGAACGGATGACTACTATAAGGAACTCCATGAGCGCGTTTACGATGAGGACGGGGAACCGGATCTCGAAAGCATCCGCGCCATTGATACCGACCTCTTCCAGAACAACCTGATCGACCTTCTGGAAGGAAGAGAAGCCGACCTTCCGCACTACAACTTCAATACCAACAAGAAGGAATTCGGCAAGCGGATCGTGAAGCTGGAAAAGAACCAGCTGATCGTCATCGAAGGCATTCACGGACTGAACCGTCAGCTGACGGAACGGGTGGACGATGCTCAGAAATTCAAGATCTACATCTCCCCGTTAACCCCGGTCGCCATCGACCATCATAACCGTCTGTCCACAACAGACGTAAGAATGTTACGGAGAATGGTCCGTGACTATAAGTTCCGTAACCGTTCCGCCGAAGGTACGATCGCGGCCTGGCCGAAAGTACGTGCCGGAGAAGATACCAACATCTTCCCGTTCAATTCGGAAGCGGATGTCTTCTTCAACTCCAACTGCATCTACGAGATTGCGGTCATCAAAAAATATGCGGAACCGCTGTTGAAGAGGATCCGCCGGAATCAGGATGAATATGCGGAAGCACAGCGCATGCTGAGTTTCCTGAAGTACTTCGACTTCATCTACGATGAAAGCGACATTGTCAATAACTCCATCATAAGGGAGTTCATCGGCGGCAGCGTCATCGTGAAGAACTAAAAAAGACATGCAAAAGCACCGGAATCAATCACTTGGTTCCGGTGCCTTCATTTTCAAACAGTTGTGCAGCAGGCCTTCGCCTTACCACCTTTCATCTCTTCTGTATGTTCAGCCGGCAGGAAGATTAATGTGAGCCATGGTTAGCTACACCATGACGGTTAACCCGCGAGCCCTGCAGGGGATTGCTTACCCCTAACTTTCATCCACCGTCCACAGTTTTGCGAAAGAGGGTGCGGTCTTTTAAGACAACTCGTTGCTTTGGACTACTCGTACCCCTTGCCTCCGCTTATAGCCGGTATTCCCGGCATCAACAACGACACGACTGCCTTCTTGCCTTACCGGGGTTTGAACAGTTTGGCATTTCTGTTCCTGACCCGGCTTATTCCCTACCAGGGCGTCTATTGCGGCAGCGCGGAGGATGGTGCTTTTATCAGCGAGATGACAGGCACCCGCTCCCCGAAGACCGTCCGTTCGTCCGGTATTTCCTTCTGTCACCAAAAGGCAATTCCCCGACCGCAGGGTATCCTCTGCGATCCTGGTTTCTTCCCATTAAGGGAGCAGT
>CADCPY010000123.1 GCA_902803495.1 uncultured Erysipelotrichaceae bacterium | reverse complement strand
TCTGATGGAACAGAGAAACCATCAGGAACCGGCGCTTCTCGGCGACGGGTTCTCCTTCGATGTGAATCTGCATTCCTATTTATGGTACCAGTACGAACTGGAGATCAAACCGCATGCCACGGTCGTTCATTCCGTTACGGCTCCGCTCTTCCCGGACATTGATGCAAGCTATACCATGCCGGTCTACAGCTACAAATATCTGCTTTCTCCGGCCAAAGGATGGGGCGATTTTGAAGGACTGGATATTTCCGTGCAGTCCTCCCGTTACCTGTTAAGCAGTTCACTCGGCGAGTTTGAAAAAGGCGAAGACGGCATTTACCGCATGCATTTTGATCAGCTGCCGCAGCAGGAACTCACCTTTGAGTTATGTGAAACGCTGCATCCGCAAAAGGAGAGCAACCCGTATTTCGTTTACTTCCTGATGCTGTTCTTACCGGTGATTCTGATCATCCTGGCACTGTTGATCTTCATCATAAGAAGAATCGTCAAAGGCAATAAGAGATTAAAAAAGTAATAGTCGCGAGACTATTACTTTTCTTTCTTTAATAAGCGTAAGGCATTCAGGATGCAGAGCATGGCTACGCCGACATCGGCGAAGGTTGCTGCCCACATGGATGCTTTTCCGAGTGCGCCCAGCACCAGAACGATCAGTTTGACACCCAGCGCAAAGACGATGTTTTCATAGACGATCCGGCGGGTCTTTTTCGAAATGGTCCGCGCCACATCGATGCTGCGGAGATCATCATGCATCAGAACCACATCCGCCGCTTCAATGGCCGCATCGCTTCCGAGTGCGCCCATGGCAATACCGAGATGGCTGTGCTTTAAGACCGGCGCATCGTTGATGCCGTCTCCCGCAAAGGCCACCACATTGCCGTCCTTCTGCATCAGCTCTTCCACTTTCTTCACTTTTTCATCCGGTAAGAGTTCACTGTACACTTCACTTAAATGCAGTTTTTCCCCGATCGCGTCTGCGATCGTTTTACTGTCGCCCGTCAACATGACCAGGTTGCTGATGCCGTGATTTCTTAAATTCGTTAAGGCTTCTTCCGTGGTTTCCTTTAATTCATCGGAAATCGTGAAGTAGCCGGCATATTCGTTGTTGATCGCCACATAGATGACAGCTTCATAGGAAGAGACGTCTTCCGCCTTCACTCCGGCTTCCGCCAGCAGTTTCCGGCTTCCGACCAGCACCGTATCGTTTCCGACTTTGGCGCTGACACCGCGGTTGGCAATTTCCTTCACTTCGGAAAGTCTGCTTTCCTCAATGTCCTTTCCGTACTTTCGGACAATGGACTGACCGATCGGATGGGTGGAGAAGGCTTCCGCATAGGCGGCCTTTTCCAGAAGTTCTTCTTCACTCAGTTTCACCGGGTGAATGGAAGTAACACCGAATTCTCCTTTGGTTAAGGTTCCGGTCTTATCAAAGACCAATGTATTGATCTTGCCTAAAGTTTCCAGATAGTTGCTGCCCTTGATGATCACACCGCTCTTGCTGGCGCCGCCCAGTCCGCCGAAATAGCTCAGAGGAATGGAGACAACCAGAGCACACGGACAGGAGACCATTAAGAAGACCAGTGCCCGGTAGATATATTCATAACTCAGTTTTCCCTGAAGCAGTAACGGTACAACAAACGCAATGATCAGAGCCGCAAACACCACGATTGGCGTATAGACACGCGAGAAGCGGGTAATGAATTTTTCATGTTCCGACTTATGATCCGTCGCATCTTCCACCAGCTCCAGAATCTTGGAAGCTGTGGACTGCGAGAATTCCTTGGTCACGCGGATCTTTAAGAGGGAATTGGAGGAAATGGAACCGCTCAGTACCGTATCGCCAGCCTTTACTCCCTTGAGTAAGGATTCCCCGGTCAGAGCCCGGCTGTCGATTTCGCCTTCCCCTTCAATGACCACGCCGTCAAGCGGAATCTTTTCGCCCGGATACACGGCAATCACATCATCGACGTCCACTTCGGAAGGATGGACTTCCGCAAATTCGCCGTTGACGGATAAATGGGCAACATCCGGACGGATATCCATTAAGTCGGAGATGCTCCGGCGGGATTTTTCCACGGCCAGATCCTGGAAGTATTCCCCGATCTGATAGAAGATCATAACGCCGCAGGCTTCCGGATATTCCCTTAACAGGATGGCACCAACCGTGGCCAGAGTCATCAGGAAGTTCTCATCAAAGAGCTGCCCTTTGCCCATATTCTTCACGGCTTTTAAGATAACTTCATAGCCGCAGACGACATAAGCTAATAAGAACAGCGGTATTCTAACCCCGTTCTCCGCCGGCAGTAACAGTGCTCCGACAAAGAGAACGATGGAGACCAGAATGCGGTAGAGTTCCCAGGAAGGTTTTGTCTCTTCCTTTTTTTCGGCCTGTTTTTCTTCCTTGATAAAGCGGGCTTCTTCGCCCAGCTCCTCACTGATCTGATTCAGTAAGAGGATCAGGTCCTCTTCCTTTAAGTCGCTTTCCACTTCCGCTTTTTCCTTCATGAAGTTAATGGAGGCGGAATGGATCTGATCGTTCATGTTCAAACGGTTTTCCAGCTTGGCCGCGCAGTTGGCGCAATCCAGGTCCCTGACCGTAAAGGTATAATGGTTTCCCTGTTTCAGCACGCCGGTTTCATTCGGGAAGAATCTTGCTTCTTCGCCCATTTCTTTTGAGATCCGGTCGCATAAGGCAATCAGGTCTTTGCGGGAAAGATGGCTTTCCACAATGGCCTTCTCCTTCATGAAGTTGATACTCGCATGGTAAATCTCTTCGGCTTCGTTCAGTTTATTTTCCAGTTTGGCAGCACAGCTGGCACAGTCCAGACCGACGACGCGCAGGATGTATTCGGTTGCTTCCGTTTCGCAGCTGCCGTCTTCGCAGTGGTCATGGTCGTGATGGTGTTCATGATTGTGCGTGTGATGGTGCTCTTCCTTAACGGAATGGAAATGTGCCTCTTCGCCCATATCCTCACTGATCTTGTTTAATAACGGAATCAGTTCCTCTTCACTCAGATCGCTTTCAATGACGGCTTTTCCCTTCATGAAATTGATCGTGGCACTCTTCACTTTCTCATTCTGACTGATTTTATCTTCCAGCTTGGCTGCGCAATTGGCACAGTCCAGCTCTTCCACATGAAATTCGTACTTCATACTGCTACTCTCCTACATGTTCCAAGGCTTGATCGAAAATGGTACGGATATGATCGTCACATAAGGAATAGATCACACCTTTCCCCATTCTTCTGTAACGTACAAGCCTACTCTGCTTTAAAATGCGCAGCTGATGGGAAATGGCGGACTGCTCCATTTCCATGCAGTCGGCGATCTCCGCCACGCACATCTCTTCCCGCTCCAACAGTAAGAACAGGATCTTGACTCTTGTCCGGTCGGCGAACACCTTAAAGAGTTCGCTCATATTATCTACCACGATTTCATCGGGAATCTCATTTTTGAGACCCTGGACTTCCTCTTCTGTCATATAACTGTATTCTGCCATAACTACACCTCATACACATGAACGCTTGTTCATATATTCATTATAATACCGGTATCGGATATGTCAACCCGTAAAAAAAGGAAATATCCAATTTGATATTTCCTGTTGTTTTTTATGAGCGGTGCTGATAGTTGTTGTAGATCTCGTTTTTGGAAATGCCGGTCATTTTCGCCACTTCCTTGATGGCGCTGGAAGCGCTCATGCCTTTCTGGATCTGGGAATCCACTAAGGCGTTCAGTTCATTGACGGAAAGCGTCAGCCGCTTTTCCTCGGTATTTCCTTCCACCACCAGGACCATTTCCCCTTTGAGGGTGTCCGCCACTTCCAGAATCTCGCTGATCTTGCCGCGGAGGAATTCCTCATGGACTTTGGTCAGCTCCCGGGCCAGACACATTCTGCGGTCTCCCAGCTCATTGAAGAGACGGTTCAGTGTCTTGACGATGCGGTGCGGTGCTTCATAGAAAATCAGTGTCTGACGAAGCGGCCGTACCTCTTCCAGTTTTTTCTTGGTTTCCTTTTCCGCAACCGGTAAGAAGCCGAGATAGATAAATTCGTCCGTCTTTAATCCGCTGGCAACCAGGGCATTCAGGAAGGCGCTGGCTCCGCTGAGCGGTACCACGTTGAAACCGGCCTGTGTGACCAGTTCCACCAGGCGTTCCCCCGGATCGTTGATGAGCGGGTAGCCCGCATCGGAGACCAGGGCAATATTCTTGCCGTTCTTTAAGAGGTCGATGATTCCCTGTGCACTGTTTTCCTCGTTGTGCAGATGGTGGGAGATCAGTTTGGTTTTGATATTGAAATGACTGAGAAGCTTCATGGTGTTCCGGGTGTCTTCCGCCGCAATCACATCGACCGTGTTTAAAACATCGATGGCACGCGGAGTCAGCTCATCCAGATTTCCGATAGGAGTAGCGACCAGGTATAAGGTCGGCATCTCGTTTTCAAAGCTTTTCTGTCTTTGGATCATTCTTCTTTTTTCTCTTTTCTTAAATCCGGGAAGAGTTCTTCGATCTTCAGGAAAATCGCCTCTTCCTTGTTTTCGATTTTAACCTGATTGGTTAAGACGTTCAGAGATGTCATGCGGTAGGTCTTGCCCTGATACTGGACCTGGGAGTTCATCTTCGGAAGTCCCTGACGCAGTTCCTTATAGACATCGTCTTCATATTTCAGACAGCACATCAGTTTTCCGCACTGTCCGCTGAGTTTCTGGGTGTTCAGTGCCAGAAGCTGATTTTTCGCCATGTTGATACTGACAACATCGAAGGAATTCAGGAAGCGGGAGCAGCAGGTTTCCATGCCGCAGTTTCCCAGACCTCCGACCAGTTTGGCCTTATCGCGCATGCCGATCTGACGGAGCTCAATTCTACACTTCAAAGCACTGGCCAGTTCCTTTAAAAGTTCACGGAAGTCAACACGTTCATCCGCCACATAGACAAAGATGGCTTTGGAGCGGTCCAGTGTGTATTCCGAACTGATCAGGTTCATGTCCAGTTTGAGTTTATCCACCAGTTTCTGGCAGATCTCCATGGCATTCTTAGCCAGTTCCACATTTCTCTTGCGGTCTTCCAGATCCCGGTTTGTCGCCTTGCGGATGATCGGTTTCAGAGGGAGACGGATCTCCAGTTCTCTTTCTTCCTTCAGATCGCCGACGATCTGTCCGATTTCCAGTCCGCGGATCGTTTCCACCACGACCTGGTCGCCGTCTTCGAAATCTCTTGTATTGGTGCCAAAATAATATGTTTTCTTGGCGTCATTAAAACGGATCGAAGCAACATATTCATAATGCGCTTCTTCTGCCGTATTCTCTTTTCTGACAACGTCTGTTTTTTCTGTCATACTATTGTCCTTTCTACAGCTGATATATCATTTGTTCCAGCACTAGCGGGGCGCTGTTTCTCTCTTTCGGTGCCAGTCTGCTCTGGGCTATGAGGCACGCATTCAGACTGTTATAGTTATTATAATTGGTTTTTTTGAAGAAATCTAATGTTTGGTTATACCACGCATCATTCCCGGTTTTATTCTTTAAAAGATCGGAGAAGAAAAGCGATACCATATCCGCAAACAGTTTGATGGTCTTCTTGTCTTTCTTCTTACTTGTTAATAAAGCTGTTTCCACTTCCACAAGCGCCTGATTCTTGTCTTTCTTCAGCGCTTCCATGAAATCGATGAAAAGGGTTTTGACTTTCAGATAGTCCTTTTTCTCCTTCATGGCCAGAACGGTTTCTTTATCCTTATATATATATGCGAGAAGATAGCTGTCCAGAGGATCCATTCCTTCCTCTTCGCACTCTCTGCAGACTGCTTCTTCGCTTAGAGGACTGAACGGGATGCGCTGGCAGCGGGAAATGATTGTCGGCAGGATACGTTCCGGATTCTCACTTAAAAAGATGGAGGTCACGGAGGAATTCATCGGATCTTCAATGAATTTCAGAAGTTTGCTCTGCGCATTATCAATCATATGTTCCGCGCCGTCGATGATAAAGACCTTGCGGTTGGCTTCTTCCATCCCCGTCATGTCAAAGCGTTCCATGATGTCTTCCACCACTTCCGTCTTCACGGTGGCTTCCCTGCCATCCACATAGATCAGATCGCCATAGGTGTTCTCCCGGATACGCCGGCACGTGTTACATTCTTCGCACGCGAAAACCTCGCCGTTCTCACAGATCAGACTCTGCGCCAGCAAAATTGCCGTATCCTTTTTATGAGTTCCCCGCGGACCGCTGAAAAGATAGGCATGGGAAACCTTGCGGTTTCTTAAGCTGTTGTACATCATCTGATATACGACGGGCTGTTCTTCCTTTAAAATGTCCTGAAACTTTCTTCCTTTATTCATGTGAGAGAATCTGCTGTTTTACGATTTGGTATGCATCTTCAATAACCTGCTCTTTTTCCTGAGAAGCATCCACCAAGCGGAAGCGTTCCGGGAAACGGGCAATGATGCTGTGATAGCCTTCTTCCACCATCTTGTGGAAGGAGAGTTCTTCCTGATCCAGGCGGTCCTTGAATTCCCTGTTCTGCAAGCGGGCCAGTCCCTTTTCGGCACTGATATCCAGATAGACCGTCATCTCCGGCATGTAGTCGCTGATCGCAAACTGATTGATGCGGTAGACTTCTTCCACACCGATCTGACGGGCGATACCCTGATAGACCAAAGAGCTGTCCACAAAGCGGTCGCAGATCACGATTTTGTTCTCGCGTAAGGCCGGGATGATTTTTTCCACCAGGTGCTGCCGGCGGCTGGCGGCATACAGTAAAGCCTCGGTCCGGCTGTCCATCGCCGTATTTTTCGGGTCCAGAATGACGCTGCGGATCTGTTCCGCAATATCGATTCCGCCCGGTTCTCTTGTATAGATCACATCGTACCCCTCGTCCTTGAGACGCTGATACACTGCTGTGCTGACCGTGGTTTTTCCGCTTCCGTCCGGTCCTTCAAATGTTATAAAAATACCCTTTTGTTCCATAGAATCACCTGCTTTTTATATTATATCATACGGCCGCTCTTACGGAGTTAACATCGGTAGTAACCTCACTGTTTCCGCAACTCCCTTCTGTGTTACAATGGTGTTTAAGAAGGAATCCGTATATGAAAAAATCAGAAATCACCACGCTCAAGGAAATCACCAAAAACAGCACCCTCGTCTATGAAGGACCGGTCTTTAAGATCTACAGCGATGAGGTTATTCTGCCGGACGGCAATACGTCCAAACGCGATGTTGTTTCGCATCTCGGCGGTGTCTGCATTGCCGCACGGAAAAGCGACAACACCTTTTTGATGGTCCGTCAGTACCGCTATGCTCTGCAGCGGGAATTCCGAGAATTTGTGGCCGGCAAGCGCGAGCCGAATGATACCCCGTTAGAGCGGGCCAAAGCGGAGCTGGAAGAAGAGACCGGTTATATTGCCCATCACTGGCAGTATATGGGGCACTTTATTCCGACCTGCGGCTATGACAATGAGAATATCGAACTCTTCTATGCGGACGATCTGGAATTTGTCGCCCAGCATTTGGATGACACGGAATTTCTGCAGGTCTTCTCCATGCCGTTAGAGGAAATTATAAAAGAAATCGAGGACGGCAACATCCTCGATGGTAAAACAATTGTTCTTGCGTATAAGCTGGACCGGTTACAGAAAGAACTTCAGAAAACCGACAGCGCCGTACGCGGCTAATGTCACGATAACACCGCACATGATCACACCAACCAAAACCGCCAGAAAGGCGCGTTTTTTTTCGACGTTGAGCAGTGTGGAGATCAGCGATCCGCTCCATGCGCCGGTCCCCGGAATCGGAACTCCGACTAACAGGACCAATGCCAGGAAGCTGTACTTATCGACCGTTGCGCTTTTCGCCTGGAGCTTTTCTTCATACTTGGTGAAGAATTTTCCAAAGAGTTTTGTGGTCTTCAGCCAGCGCACCAGTTTCAGACCGAAGAAGAGAATAAACGGTACCGGTACCATGTTGCTGACGATACAGATCGGCAGAACCTTGTACCACGGCATCCCGATCGACGCTCCGAAAATAATGGCTCCTCTTTCCTCAATCAGGGGAATCATTGAAATAACAAACAGTGCAAATTCATTCCCCAGTACGGAGAAAAAGCGGAATATAGCCTCCATAGTTCAGGTCCTCCATTTCATTTTATGATACAGGATGTAGAAAATGAAATCAATTCTGGGTTATACTTTTTTCAAAGGAGAAAATATGGAAAACAACACTTTAGCAATGGCAATGGCTGCCTATCGCAGCAATGCAAGCGATGAAAACCTCGGATATCTCTATCAGGAGTTACTCCACAGCACTTTTTTTGTGCCGGTGATCATCGAGCAGAAACAGTATGCCAGTGACGTGGACATTCTGAAAAATGAGACCCACGTGAATTTATATACCATGAAAAACGGCGAAGGAGCGCGCTACTATCTTCTTTTTTCCTCGAAGGAAACACTGAATGAATTTGCGCAGCTTGCCCGGAAGGAAAGCATTCAGCTGAACTTCCGTGATCTGGTCCGCTTACTGCAGAAAGAAGAGGCCGTGGCCGGGATCCTACTGGATCCGGCCAGCGGAAACATGGTCTTTGAAAAGGATCTGATCTTCACTCTGGCGGAAATTGACGAGGAGCCGCAGGATCTGAATTAAGGTGTATAATTAGACTTTAGGAGAAACAGTAATATGAGCAGCTTTAAAGATTTACGTATTGTTGATAACTTTTATCAGACATCTTCCTTCTTCCCGATGCCGACGGTTTGTATCTCCACGGTCAATGAAGACGGAAGTTTAAATGTAGGATCCTATTCCCTGTGCTTCCCGTACTATATCGCGGGAAAAGACCGTTATGCCATGGTACTGGAATGCCGCAACAATTCCAACACCGGCTTAAACATCTTAAGAACCGGCAAATGTGCCATCAACTTCATCACGGATGAACGTGCCACTTTCAAGGAAGCGGTCCGTCTCGGTTATCCGGGTCCGTCCAAGGAAAAGATGAAAGACTTCAAGTGGCCGGTGGAAAAAGGTCTGGCCGACCCGAACGATCCGGAACGCCCGCTGGTCTTAAGCGATGCCTTCCAGGTATTTGAATGCACCTGGGCAAGACATCTGGAACATGCCGAACGGTTCAAAGTCGAAGACATCGATGACGGCTATGCCGGTCCGTACAATGACTTCAACGGATTAACATCCAAATACGGCGCCCACTATATCCTTTATATCGATAAGATCTTAATGAAGGAAAAATACTACAACGCCATCGTCAACGGCGTCACCAAGAAAGACTTCCCGAATGTCCCGGTCGACTACGGTTACAGAGATTCCACCAATTTCTGGTACACCCAGTTCCCGCGTTTCAAGAAGCCGATCGCCGAACCGATTCCGGCACCGAAGGAAGTTGACCTCGGTTCCATCCGCTTTGCGGCTGACCGCATTGACGATACAGTCAAGTTCACGGATGATGCCTTAAAGAATTTCGTGAAGGTTCCGCGCCCGTTCTTAAAGACAGTGTTAAACGGATGCGTGGCATGGGCGAAGGAAAACAACGTCACTCTGATCACGGACGAACACGTCAAGATCATCAACGACAAGCGTAACAAGGAAAAACAGGAACGCAAATAAGACGCAAAAGGATCTGCTTACTGCAGATCCTTTGTTTCGTTATGAAGTAGTGCGTTTACCGCATAGGCGGCACAGAGCAGGCCTGCCGCATTCGGCACAAACGGCGAGGATGCCGGAGGTGTCTTGCTCTTCTGGGTTGCTCCGTCTTCGTTGACAATCTGACTCTGGGTGACCACCGGCTGCTCTTTGGAGAAAACCACCGGTATTTCCAGGGAAATACTGCGTTTTCTTGCCTGGGCACGCATGGATCTCGCCAGCGGATCGTTTTCCGTTTTCTTCAGTGTGGTATACATCAGCTGGGACGGATCCACCCGGTTTCCCATCCCGAGACAGGAGATCACGGGGATGTTTTTCTTCTGGCAGAGTTCAATCAGATCCAGCTTGCAGGAGATCGTATCGATGGCATCCACCACAAAGTCGATGTCGTTTTCCTCAAACGGCTTCAGGTTATTCTTGTCGAAGAATTCCGGATAGACGGTGACATTGCAGTTCGGGTGAATGGAAAGAATGCGTTCTTTCATGACTTCCACCTTCGCTCTGCCGATATTGTCCGAAGTGCTTAAGATCTGCCGGTTCAGATTGGTAATCTCCACCTCATCCTGGTCAATTAAGACCAGATGTCCGACGGCACTGCGCGCCAAAGCTTCCGCAGCCATGGCCCCGACGCCGCCGATGCCGACAACCATCACTGTTTTCCCCAGCAGCATATTTACCTTTTCTTCACTCCAGAGCAGAGTCAGTCTTTGCCAGCGTTTATCCATATCTCGATTTCCTTTTTCACATTTTCCGGATAGTCCGGATCGGTAATATCAAACCAGTGTACCTGCATCTGATGATTGAACCAGGTATACTGTCTCCGTGCAAAATGACGGGAGTTCTTCCGGATGTCATCCAGAACTTCCGGAACATCTTTTTCCTTATTTATATAATAGGCTTCCCATTCCCGGTATCCGATGCCCTGGGAAGAGCGGAAAGTAAAGAAGTCCGGATACTTTTGTACTAAGGCATCCATTTCTTCCTTCAGTCCGTTTTGATACATCTTATCCACGCGCAGATTGATGCGCTCATATAGCGCGTCTCTTGGCATGGTCAGTCCGATGATATAGGCATCGTAGATGGGCTCATGTTTCTGTAAAGCGACGGTCTCGCTTTTTTTGTTTCCTGTTTTGGCCAGATGCAAAGCACGTAATAACCTCTTGCGGTTATTCACATGGATCTCATCTGCGCTTTGTGCGTCCAGCACTTTCAGCTCTTCCATTAATTCTTCGTTACTGAACGAAGCATATTCCTCTTCGTTGAGACGTTCCGTTTCCGGAAAGTCATAATCGTAGAGGGTTGCTTTGACATAAAGGCCGGTTCCTCCGACGATCATCGGAAGTTTCCCCCTATTACTGATATCTTCAATACAGTCCCGGGCCCGCTTCTGGAAGTCATTGACGTTGTATTCCTGATCGATATCCAGAATATCGATGAGATAATGCGGGACGCCCTGCATTTCCTCTTCCGTTACTTTCGCGCTGCCGACATTCAGCTCCCGGTAGACCTGAATCGAATCGCCGCTGATGATCTCCCCGTGAAACTGTTTGGCCAGATTCACCCCGAGATCACTCTTCCCGACGCCTGTCGGGCCGACAATGCATAACACCTTTTTCATCGCAGGAATTCCTTCACCAGCTGCTGGCGGGTGATATGAATAAAGGTCGGTCTGCCGTGCGGACACTTATACGGATTCACGCACTGTTTCATATGATTCAGAATGGTCTGCATTTCTTCCATGGTCAGCTTGGTATTGAATTTAACGGAAGCGTGACAAGCCAGAGATTCCAGCGCATGGTCACGGATGACCAGTAAGTCCGCTTTCCTATCATTCTTAAAGATATCCACCAGATCGTCAAAATAGATATCGAGATCGATATCATGCATCCAGGTCGGGATCTCCCGGACAACAACAGAGTCGCTGCCGAACATTTCCACATTCAGCTGCAGCTTGGCACACATCTCCGCAAAGTCGTTAAAGCTGTTGATGACGGATGTACCGACTTCCTTGACGTAAGGCAGCAGCAACGGCTGATATTCCACTTCCTTTTCCAAAAAGCGTTTCTGGAAGAGTTCGTAGTTATAGCGCTCCTGTGCGGCGTGCTGGTCAATGATATAAAGTCCGCTTTCGCTCTCCGCCAGGATATAGTTTCCATGCAGCTGACCGATGATTGTCATCACCGGCAGGCCGTTCTGATGGAACTGTTCCTTTTCCCTGACCGGTTCTTCCGGTTTGGGCTCTTCTCTATATGTCGGAGCCGGGGCAGGAGCCGGTTCTTCTTCCGTGACCTGCGTCACAGGTGCTGTGACCGGAGCCGGAGCAGTATTTTGTACCGGTTTTGGGGTTGGCAGCGGTTCGTCAAAATTGAAATTGGCAAATTCCACTTTCTCCTTCGGTGCAGAAAAACGTACTTCCGGAGCATTCATGCTCTTGTGTAAAGATTCCAGCAGTGTTCTGCGGATCAGATCTTCGAGTTGCTGCTCTTTGGAGAGACGGATCTCCCATTTGGTCGGATGCACGTTGACATCCACCAGGTGGGCATCGCTTTCCACATTTAATACCACGATCGGGTACCGTTCGTTAAACAGATAGTCACTGAATGCTTCCATGATCACTTTATTGATCCGGTAATGACGTACCAGACGGTGATTCACAAACAGCGTAATGTAGTTATTGGAGGCTCTGGTGATATTCGGAAGCACGTAAGCTCCGCTGATGCGGAAGTCATAGTCTTCTCCCTTGAATTCCACCAGATTACCGATGACTTCTCTTCCGTAGATGGAAGTCATGACTTCTTCGAGCTGATTGGATCCGTTGAAGTTCAGCATCTCTTTCCCGTCAGCTACTAAGCTGAAGGCAATTTCCGGATGGCCTAAGGCATACTTTTCAATAATGGAGGAAACGATTGCCGTTTCATACTGCCGGGACTTTAAGTGTTTTAAGCGGGCAGGTGTCTTCTGGAACAGGTTTTCCACTGTGATCTCCGTTCCTTCCGGAGAATACATCGGTTTCGCTTCCATCAGTTTGCCGTATTCAATCTTTACAATGGTGCTGTCATTGCCGTCATTGGTCTTTAATGTCACTTCACTGACAGAAGCAATGGACGGCAGAGCTTCCCCACGGAACCCCATCGTCTGAATGGCAAACAGTTCGCTCTCACTTCTTAATTTGCTGGTCGCATGGCGTTCGAAAGCCATCGTGGCATCTTCGGCATCCATGCCAACTCCGTTATCTCTGACCTGAAGATAGGTAATTCCGCCGTCACGGATGGTTACCTCAATTTCCGTCGCCTGGGCATCGATGGAGTTTTCCACCAGTTCCTTGACGATTCCTCCCGGACGCTCTACAACTTCCCCGGCAGAGATCATATTCATTAAATGTTCGCTTAATCTCTGTATTTTCGCCATCAGGATTCTCTTTTCTTTATTTCTTCCTGCAGATCATTGATCATCTGCAATGCTGCAATCGGCGTCATTGCGTTGATATCGATCATTTTGAGTTTTTCTTCAATTTCGTTATTTACGGCTGCCTTCGGAGTCTCCTCTTCCACCAGTAAGGTCTGCTGAATGACTTTATGATTGCTTTCAAGATTCTTTAAGATCGACTGAGCTCTCTGGATCACTTCATCTGGCAGTTTGGCCAGTCTGGCAACGTTAATCCCGTAAGACTTATTTACCTTACCCTTTTTGACATGGTAAAGGAAAGTAACCGTATTGTCTTCTTCATGGACTTCCACGAAGTAGTTAACTACTTTATCAATACTGTCTTCCAGACGTGTCAGTTCATGATAGTGTGTGGAGAACAGTGTTACGGCTCCGATGTATCTTGCGATATACTCGATCATAGACTGGGCCAGTGCCATGCCGTCATACGTAGATGTGCCTCTTCCGATCTCATCAAAGATGATTAAAGAGTTCTTAGTAGCATTCTGCAGGGCATTATTTGCCTCATTCATTTCCACCATGAATGTCGACTGACCGCCTAAGATATCGTCATTGGCTCCGATCCGGGTAAAGATCTGATCAAATAAAGGAACATTCATCCGGTCGGCAGGAACATAGCAGCCGATTTGCGCCATAATGACCAGAATGGCATTCTGACGCATATAGGTACTTTTACCACCCATGTTCGGTCCGGTGAGGATCATGATTCTCTTCTGATCGTCCATGGTCAGATCATTGGCCACGAAACGGCGTTCCTTCATTTCCGTATCCAGAATCGGATGTCTTCCTTTTTTAATATCCACAATACCTTCATGGTTGAATTCCGGTAAGCAGTACTTTTTCTGGGAACTGATGACAGATAAGGAATAGATAACGTCAATTAAGGCTACGGCATCCGCAATCTTCTGCAGCTTCGGCAGATACTGCTTCATTTCCTGGATCAGATCGTTAAAGAGCTGCTCCTCCAAACCTAACGCACGCTCTTCCGCATGCAGGATGTTATCTTCGATTTCCTTTAATGCAGGCGTGATAAAACGCTCTGCATTCACCAGAGTCTGTTTCTTAATATATCCTTCTTCCGCCGGAATCATTGGGATAAAGGACTTACTAACTTCAAAATAATATCCAAATACTTTGTTGTATCCAACTTTTAGTGTTTTAATTCCCGTTTTCTCACGTTCGGTTGCTTCGAGTTCAGCAACGATGTTCTTCCCGTCTCTTTGGATCTTCCGGTATTCATCGAGCTTTTCATTATAGCCGTCAACAAACATTCCGCCCTCTTTGGTTGAGACCGGCGGATTCTCCACGAAGGCATTCTCGAGCTTTTTCTGCAGATCATTGCAGAGATCCAGCTCATGGATGTATTGGAAGGCATCCATATCCTTTAAGATACCGAACGTTCCTTCCAGAGCATTTAAGGATCTGGAGAGACGCAGGCCGTCAATTGCGTTGGCATTTCCATATGCCACTCTCGCAATCAAACGTTCCATATCATAGATTTCAGAGAGTTTTTCTTTCAATTGATTCCTAAATCTGAAATTCTCTTTTAAATATGAGATTGCTCTCTGTCTTTCTTTGATTTTATCTTCTTTTAATAACGGCTTCTCGAGCCATTTCTTTAACAGTCTGGCACCCATTGCTGTCTGGGTATGATCCAGATATTGCCATAATGTCATAGATTTGATGCCGTTGCGGGCGTTTTCCACGACTTCCAGGTTGCATCTTGTCGAATAATCCATCTGCAGATACATGTCATCGTTATCAAAAACGACCGGACGCAAGTGATCCAGCATTCTTCTGGAGGTATTGCTCAGATAATTCAACATTCTGCCGTATGCTTCCAGGTAGTAGAACTCCTTCACATCGCTTACTAACGGCTGATAACGCTCCTCAATGTCGGCAACATCGCAGTAGGAAATCGTAATGCTTCCCATTTCGCGGAGCATCATGACATATTTATTATCGAAGTCCTCTTTCAGAATGACTTCTTTGATATTATCCTTTAATAATTCCTGAGCAAACTTTACCTGATTTCTGTCGATCTTCTTTAAGAAAGTTTCCCCGGTAGACATCTCACAGATGGCCAGAGCGAGTCCGTACTGATAGTCGCTCACGGCAGCAATATAAATGCTTGTCTTGTCGTCATTGTCGTCCATGACCGTTCCTGGAGTAACTACCCGGATGACGTCACGTTTGACAATTCCCTTTGCCAGTTTCGGATCCTCCATCTGTTCCACGATCGCGACTTTATAACCGCGCTGGACGAGACGGTTGACGTAGGAAGTTGCTGCATGATGCGGAACTCCGCACATCGGAACCCGGTCTTCCACGCCGGCATTTTTCCCTGTTAAAACGAGGTTCAGTTCGTTCGATGCAATCTTCGCATCATCGAAAAACATTTCATAGAAATCCCCCAAACGATAAAAGACTATCGCATCCTGATAGTTCTTTTTCAGCTCTAAATATGCCTGCATCATTGGAGAGTATTTTTCCATTTATTTACCTCTTACCTATTATATCAAATTCGATTCTCCTTTTGCTGTTTTTCCATTTATTCCTATTTTTTTCGTTTTCTCCCTATCCCTCTCTACATATGAGCAGCTACTTTTATGTTTTTTCATCTTATTTTCTTTCTAGAATTTCGTGTATTTATAGCCATATATTTCGTGTTTTTGGTACGAATTCGGAATTTAGTTTTCCGGTACGATTTCGTATCGCTTGAAAACAGCCCGTTTTTACCTTATTTTGGCCATTTTGACGCCTTTCGAAGTTTCCGCCCCTCTATGCGCATAATACAGGCACTCAGCGCTCGAAATCACCCCTCTGTAGCACTTTTTTTATTTTGGATTATCTCTTTTTTTTGTATTCTTTTTCCCTGTTTGTACCGGCTGCCTTTACCCTTTTATGTTATGTCTTTCGCTTGTCTCGGTGCAGGTCATATCTCTTCAGGGTTTGCTGCCTTTTGCCTCCTTCATTTATATATAAGTATGGCCTCTCACACAGCGCCCATATCTTAGTTGTCTTATTTATATCTTCTCTTTTCCTCTATTTCTATTTTGACTCTGAGAGTCCTATATTGACTTGCATCTACTTATATCTTCAGCACTCACTTGTTTGTTGATTTTATTCTTTAAGTTTAGATCTGTTATCAATCTGTTTAAGGATTTCTGATACAAATTAATGGTCTTTTCTGTTGTCGATGTGACTACCAATTAACGACTTCCAGAGAGCTTATAATTGCCTTGCACGATCATCTCTTTTTCTCCTGGCAAGCCGGATTGTAAGTTCGGCATTGCATCTTTTCTTTATGATCCATCTCAGATCTTGTTTACTATTTTTCTGAGCCAAAATTAAGTGCACTTCGAGCAATCTCTATTTCACATTTTCCAAAACCGACTAATCAATTTTTTACATGATCACCAATATTTATCCTCCTTCAGCTCATTCTTCGAGATACATCTATTTGTTTCTTCTATAGAATTTGAAGAACGCGTTTATACTGACAGCATTATTCTTTCTATATAAATACAGCCATTACCAGCCATTACAGTGACTTTAGAAATGGTATGACAGTCATAAACAAAATTCTTGCGTATCAGTATTTCATGTAACATAGATACTCTACTGCTCTCGGACGATATTATAACCAACGTTGGTTAAAATTATGAAAACCACAAATATCCTATTTATTATATTGCATACATTATATTTAACATATATATAAAACGTGACACTTAAGATATTCCATCCACTTTATTCGTTAAATTTGAATCTACATTTCTCATCATTCCTGGTCCGGCATTTCATCTGATCTTTTGCTTTAATCTCATCCAAGCTCTTACTGTTATATATAAATCAAGCTAGAGATTCATATGGATAGATTTCTTTAGTCTTACATCTTTCGCGTCCCGCTCTTCCTGGAGTAGCTGTCCGGAGTGCTGTGTCCATTATCGCTGTTCAGATATATAAAAGAGGAATAATTGTAGCAACACACTTAAGTAACTTCACATCAGGCCGTACAGTATACTTATTATAAGCATCAGAACGGGATCTATATATGCAATCCATCATTTCAATATAGCTAGCAGATCTATTTTTACACATAGAATACGTAGAGAGAAATCACCCATTAAACACGTAAAAGCGGTACGTTTTCGGATATTTGTTTTGCATTCCGATTTCGTACCGCTATGATTTACCCTATTTTTACCTAATTTTGACGGTTTTCCCGTCATTTTTATTAAGGTGCCCTCTATGTGATGCTATTCAACATTTAGCTTAGCAAATCTTCATTTTGGAGAGCCTCTATAAGCTTGATTACGCAGACCTTATCGCTGCTCCTCTTCTCACTTTATGCGTCTCCGGAGTTCTGTTTTTCCTTTAGCGATCCAGTACAAATTGATTCATTAGCATTCGCATCGTCACTTGTAGTTTTGGATTCTTTATCTCTCACAGATACACACTTAGCAGTTGTATGGTTTCCAATATAGCAACGTCCATCGTCCATCTGTGCACAATGTATATCATCAAACTTACTCTCTCCAAGAATCATGATTTCAAGTATACGCAAATATTGCATTGTATACACTTTACAATTTAGGATAGAATTTCATCATCTCTTTTCAAGCCATTGAACCAACCATCCACACTTGCTTCCCATCATAAATTCATATTTTTACGTTAATGTTAATCCGTTTTCTGGATGTCGGCAGTGTCATTGTCGCTCATCTGAAGAGGTCTCTTTTTATAATCTCTTACTAAGGTCAACACTTCGTACACCGTTTAATCTTCTTCCGGATGAAGCGTTTGTTGTTTTATCAGTTTTTCTTCAAAGAACTTAAGCTTGATCATTTCTGTTCACTTCACTGATCTGGCCATATCATTTAATTATAATTCAATTATATAAAAACTATTATTTTTTGTCAATTTAAATTCCTAATTATTTTATTTAATTATTTAGTAATTTAATTTAGTGTTAATTCGCTTAGTTTTAGCTTATTACTTACGTTTTATTTCTTTTTGAGTCTAATCCTCTCCTTCTTGTTACGACGTTGTCGAACCTTACTCTTAACACTTTCTACCCGCACTACTATTGCCTGATAAAAAATGCTCATGCTGCTTGTGCTTTACTATTATCAACCCTCTGTTTATCTTGTTTTATTAATTGCAGCTCCAGAATACTCTGATTATCGAGCTGCTCTTCTATCTGACATAATAACAATTTCTCTATGTAATAGCTTACCTTATCTTTACTACTATGTGCTCTATGATCCAGATGCTTATATATAGATTTTTGTTGATCATAAATATTTGAAGTTACAGTCACTCTCTTGTCTAATTGATCCTCTCTCTGCTTCTTTGATTTTTATCTTCTTATATTTACATCTCCACTATTTACATTTCCTCTCCTTATTGTCTCTTTCTACCTTTTTATCATTCATTGATTTTTGTTCCTCTTCATCTTCTCATCATCCTCTTTCTCCCTCTCTTTCCTTTCTCCATTTTATGTATTCGACGCATCTTCATTTTTCTCTGATTACACAAATCCATTAACTGTTTTTCCGTTTTATCTGCTCTCATTTCTTTCTCCTATTTTATATTATCAGAAGTCCTCATCCACCTGTAATCCGGGTTCTTTTTTTTCTCTCTCAGGCAGATCTGTATTTCTTTTCATTTCTCTCCGGATCATCTTCTTATGGACTGTTAGCTTATTGTCTTTTGCCTCTTCTTCCCGGGTCTTTATAACCAGATATTTCTCTTACTTCTTCTACTCCTCCTTTTCTTATATCATCTTTCACAAGCCCTCCTGTGAGGCTGTAATTACCTCCCGGAATCTTATTGTGAGTTGATCTGTCTTCCACGGTTTGTACGCTGAAAACTCTGCTACAGGAGCTTTTATTCTATCTTTCCATGTTTCGGTCAATTCTTTCTCTTTCATTCGATCTTTGAAATTGTTCTATTTTTCTTCCAAGAATCCCTCGTAGACAACATAAAAAATGTACGAATTCGTACTTTAGATTTTCAGTACGATTTCGTACATTCGTTTTTTCGCTTATTTTCGGCTATCTTAGCTCTGACTTTCCTGTTCGATACGTTTATTCACTTCTTTCGCTAAAAGATAGCTGATCGCACCGTAACAGATGTCATATGTTGTTCTTCCTTCTACGACTTTGTAGACACCCTGTTCCTTCATCATTCTGAAGTTCAGAAGGCTGCTGTCTTCTGCCTGGAGGATGATCTTTGTCGGGGATGCATAAATCTTTCTGATGTTATCTAATCCGCCGACAGCTTTAATAAAGTTGTCAACATATTCATCTTTCTTTCCTGTTCCCAGGAAGTCCAGACACCAGCTTTCGTAATACTGGTGAAGGATGAAGAAGTAAATAATTCCAAACACTAAACCCACACCCAGAACCTTGATAATTGTCATTTCAATATTCGTGTTCCGGATATTGGTTAAGAGGTCTAATAAGCTTCCCGGAGAAGCCATATACATCTGTCCCGTGAAACTGTATCCCACATGCAGATTTAAAGCCTCCAGCGTCGCGTAAATCAGTCCAGACATAATTACATGGAAGAAGAAGAACAGCGGCGTCATGATCAGTAAATATACATCAAACGGTAACGCGTTTCCGCAGATGATTGAGAGAAGAATCGACAGAATCATAAAGATTATATATTTATTCTTCTCGATCTTATCGGTAAATGTTTTAAATGTTGCGATGATGATTGCCGGAATCACAAACAGGTTTGTAACGTAATACGGAGTAATCAATCGGCCGAAACCGGTATTGTAGACTCCTGCAGCCTGCTGTGCTGTCCAGACAGATACATCTCCGAAGTAAACTACACTGTTATTGATCCAGGATCCGCCGTATTCTCCAAACCAGAATCTGCTGTGGAGAAGACTGTCCAGGTCCAGAACCGTTAAGATTTTTTCTAAACAACCGTAAACAAATAAGTTAATTGGGTTCCCAATATCTTCACTAATAAACCTAAATGCTTCATTCAGAACGTTTATTAGGTAAGGCCATACATAAGCAATTGCAATTCCGATTAGGATCGTGGTGATTCCCGTATAGATCAGTGCGCTTGCATCTCTGTTAATGAAGGAGAAGCTTCCTGTTGCAGGACTCTTTCTGCTTCTGGTATAGAAATATCTTGTTAAGAGCGCAGAGATAAATACAGCCAGAAATCCCAGTGCGATTGGGTATCGCATTCCGCTCCCGCCTGCGCTTAATGTAGAGGAATCAATCTGCAATCCCAGTTCCGGGAAATAGAAGAATGATTGCAACGTTCCTTTGGAGAAGAACATCGTTGTTACATTCAGCAGGACGTAAGATACAACACCGATGAATACCGGAACGGAATCCTCATATCTTCGGGAAAGTATCTTAACTAAAACAAGGAACGGAAATAATTGGGTGATATAGTATCCGAGATACCTGAACATTTCAGCAAACTGTATGACCCACTCGTTCTCAACCTTGAAGAACAGCTGGAAGTTGGGGCTTAGCAGCATACTGCTGATTCCTTTTAGTACGCTTGCGATATATAAGAGAACTAACGGAAAGAACAGGATCTCATAATAAGATTGCCATCGTCTCATAAATTCACCTTCCGTTCTTATATGATACCACGTCTCATCTTTCTCTTCAATTTTATAAGACTGCCGGAGCATTCGCGTTTCCCGTCTGACCGGATGGCCTGTTTTTTGTGCATGTTTTTTCCCTATATTTGCCTCTTTTTAATACCTTTTTCTGTACAACCTTTCCATTCCGGCACTTTTCTCTTACAATATGCTTAGTCAGAGAGGTGTTGCATATGAATAAAGGTATCGAGTTGGAATATAAGGTGCTGGTCAGCGAAGAGCAGTTTCAGACACTGTTACAGGCCTATCCACCACAGGAGCACAGGGTACAGATCAACCATTATTACGACTATCCGGATTTCTCTGTTATGAAATCCCGCCAGGTTCTCCGCATCCGGGAGTTTACGGATTCCTTTGAATTCACACTCAAGATGCTGGATGAGAACAATACTCTATTTGAATTCAGTAAGCAGCTGCCTTCCAATTCCATGGATGATCCGGAGATCCGTTCGTTCCTGGAATCCCACGGGATCGATTATACCAACCTCAAGGAGCTGGCATATCTCAAGACAGAGCGTTCCATTTATAATGACGGATACGGTGAGCTGTGTTTTGATATCAATACCTACGGGAACAAAAAGGACTATGAAATCGAATATGAAATGATCCGTGAAACACCGGATTTCATGGAACGGTTCCAAAATATAATAAAAAAGGCCGATATTCAGTATCAGCCTTCGCTTCCTAAAGTGATTCGCTGTCTCCGAGAATATTATCCAGAATCAGATAATTAATTCCCGCAGTGGTCATCAGCTGCTGCTGTTGCAGCGTTAATGTATTTTCAATGACAAGGGTTACCTCAACCAGGTAATCCTTTAATTCTTTTCGCAAAAGATTTCTCAGAATCACCGCATGCCCGATTAAGAGCTGTACCTTTACGTTGATATCCTTGGTATTGGCAATCAACGGCACAAATATTTCTATTCGGTTATTATTTAGGTAGTAAAACGCTTCTTTTACCCCTTTTACCATTTCTATTTGCATCTTCTGAGACTGCAGTACTTCAATCACGTTCTTGCAGACCTTTGCGGCCTTCTTTGTTTCCGTCTCATTGTAGATCGGAAGCAGTCTCTGAATTGCTGATGAAATATAATGTCTAGTCGCATCTTCCTCAAAGAGGCTCTCGTCGTAGCTGTCCCCGTTCATCATACTCATCCAGGTATCGATACCGATCTGTTTTGCCTTATTCAGAACTTCGGTGGTCGCATTCGGATCTTCTTTATCCAGATAGAAGAAGCTCTCGATCATATTAGACACCTGAACTCCGATCTCACTGAGATAGATCGGTGCCTGGAAATAGACGACATTGGTTAAGTAGAAACTGCTCAGTTTCTTCGGCAGTTCCTTATCCTTGGATACCTTGATCACGGCTTCTTTAAACTGTTCCTGGTTGGCAAAGCCGTTTTCCGTCTTATATGTCTCCCACATCTGTTTAAAGGACATGGTATGGCTCTGTTTATATCTGCCGTAACCGACAATTCCCTTTTCCCTTACGATTCCTCTCTCTGTTCCTTTCGCAAGGAAAAAGAGCAGATCGCCCGGATGGAAATCAACGACTTTCCGGTTGGATCCCGGACGCCAAAAATTCATCGTACGGTTTCCGTTGATACGATGATACTCAATCATTTGCCGATCGGTAATATAAACGATAGATGACATATTCCCTCTTATCTGTATTATAACACAAAAACAAAAGGACCATCATTGCATATAGACAGTCCCTTTTCGTACATGATTTAGATTTTATGACGGTTCTCCATCGCCTTGCTTAACGTCAGCTCATCCGTATAATCCAGATGTCCTCCCATCGGCAGGCCATGGGCCAGACGTGTAACGTTTGTTTTCTCGCCGAGAATCTTTGCGAGATACAGTGCCGTTGTCTCTCCCTCCAATGTCGGGTTTGTGGCAACGATTACTTCCTTCGTATTCTCATTTACCCGGTCAGTGAGCGTTTTTATGTTCAGGTCGCTTGGTAAAATTCCCTTATTTGTGGAGATTACCCCGCCTAAAACATGGTAAACGCCGCGGTATTCTCTCATGCGTTCCAGTGCCAGAATATCCTTGGCATCCTGAACAACACAGATCACACCCTTATCTCTTTGCGGATCAGAACAGATATCGCACAGATCATTCTCTGTCAGATTGCCGCAGCAGCTGCATTTATGGATCTTAGTCTTTACTTCCATTAAGGCATTGCTGAACTGTTCCACTTCCTCTTTTTCCAGGTTCATGATCATTAAAGCGTACCGCTCCGCCGTCTTTTCACCGACGCCCGGTAACATCTTAAACTTTTCAATTAATTGCTGCAGTGATTTTGGATACATATTATTCTCCCATCAGGTTGTAGTTTCCTTCACCGAAAAGCTCGTTCAGTTTCTTTTCCGTTTCCGTTTCTTTCTTCTCTTCATCCATCTTGATGACGATTGGAGACGGAAGCGTTTTCTGCGCCGATCTTTCCTTGAACAGTTTTACCAGAGAGGCAAATCTGTCATTGGTAATCGCAAAGATAAAACATTCCGAACCGCAGAGATTCTTAAACAGTTCACGGAAACGCGGACTCATGCGGTCTTCATTCACCTGTTCGCAGACCGAGGTATGCTTGGTGGTAATGATCGCGTAGTTGGTTCCGCAGGCTGCCGGCTGGCATTCGCGTAAGGAAGAGACATATTTCGCAAAGTCTTCCTGGAAGGAATACTCATTCAGATTCGGCCAGGCCTGAAGCATTTCAGCCTTTCTGAGCTTGTTTGCGCCGACCAGTAACCCCAGCAGGTACTCATCGTCAAACGTCTCTGCTTCCGTTTTATTTGTTTCCTCCGGCTTGATTTCTTCTTCCTTCACCGGTTCTTCCCTGACAGGAACAACTTCCGGTTCCGGCTCTTTCTTCACTTCCACGACCGGAGGTTTCTCTCTCTTTACCGGTTCCTGGGTCTTTTCCTGTACGACAGGCGTCGGCTGTACATTATTTGTTCCATGTACAACTTGAATCATTTTCAATAATGCGATCTCGAAGATAGAATATGTATTGGTACTCTGATTGTGCATCATCTTATATGCATCCAGAAGATCATCGATCCATGTCAGAAGAATGCTGTCACTGACTCTCTGCAGGAGAGAGAGAGCATCCTTCTCCTCGAGGTCTTTCAGGTACTTTTTATCTCTTGTCTGTTCGTAGATCACGCACTGCTTGATCACTTCAATCAGATCGTATGTAAACCGTTCGATCTTAATGCCGGTCTGTTCCAGTTTATTGGAGAGAGACAAAGCTTCTGTGGTATCTTTATTTGCGACCGCATCCAGCAGGTTGTATCTGCTGCGCTTGGATGCAATTCCGTAGATTTTATATACCGCATCCAGGCTGATCCTGTCCGGACTGTAGGCAATCACCTGGTCCAGGATGCTTAAGGCATCACGGAGTCCGCCATCTGCCAGGAAAGCAATCTCCTGCAGCGCATCTTCTTCGTATGCGATCTTTTCGTTATCCAGGACGTATTTCAGACGGTTATAGATATCTTCCTTGCTTACCTTTTCAAAGTCATATCTCTGACAGCGGGAGATGATCGTCGGCAGAACCTTTTGCGGGTCTGTGGTTGCCAGAATAAAGACAGCATGTGCCGGCGGTTCTTCCAGCGTTTTTAACAGGGAGTTGAAAGCACTGATGGATAACATATGAACTTCGTCGATAATATAGACTTTATATTTGCCCTGTAACGGAGCGTATTTTACTTTATCAATCAGTTCCCGGGTGCTGTCGACTGTACCGTAGCTGGCGCCGTCGATTTCGATGATATCCGGGTGGGTTCCTTCCATGATCATCCGGCAACTCAGACATTCGTTACACGGACGGTTGGTTTCGTTTTCGCAGTTAATGGCTTTGGCTAAGATTCTGGCAATCGTTGTCTTTCCCGTTCCTCTCGGACCGCAAAAGAGATAGGCGTGCGCTATCTTGTTGTTCTCAATTGCATTCTTTAATGTCTTAACAATATACTTCTGTCCTACCACTTCATCGAAGGTGTTTGGACGGTATGTTCTATATAAAGCCTGATATGCCATGATTGTTACCTCGATTTATCCACTTATCATTATACCAAACATTCACTTGTTTTTTGCCTGTTTGCGCAGTTCCCGGAAGAATTCCTTCAGGATACCGGAGCACTCTTCTTCGAGAACACCGGACTTCACTTCCGGATAATGGTTGTACCCTTTCATTTGATACATCTGCTGGACGCTGTCCACACTTCCCGCTTTCGGATCTTTCGTCCCGTAACAGACGGTTTTGATTCTTGCCTGCATGATGGCGCCGGCGCACATCGGACACGGTTCCAGTGTTACATAGAGTTCGGCACCCTCCAACCGCCAGTCCCCCACCTTTTTATTTGCCTTCTGGATGGCCAGAATTTCCGCATGGGCCAGAGAGGACTTCTTTGTCACGCGGAGATTATGTGCCCGGGCGATGATCTTATCTTCCACGACAATAACAGCACCGATCGGTACCTCATTGAGCTGATACGCTTTTCTTGCTTCTTTTAAAGCTTCGCGCATGTACTTTTCTTCTCTGCTGTCTGTTGTCATGTCTTTATCCTAATAAAAAAGGTACACACAAGTAGGGATTGTTATGGCTGCTTCCTTCCGGCCCTGACCAGATTTAAATATGCTTGTTGTACCGTTACTAATTATACCTTAAGCGAGGGAAAAAGAAAAGCCACTTCTTCAAGTGGCTGATGTTTCACGTGAAACATTATTATTTCTTTGTCGGTACCAGTTTGTCTTTGCCGCCCATGTACATACGGAGCGGTTCCGGAATCTTCACTGTTCCGTCTGCCTGGAGGTTGTTTTCCAGGAAGCAGATCAGCATTCTTGGCGGAGCTACGCATGTATTGTTTAATGTATGGGCAAAGTACTTGCCGTCTTTTCCGTTGACGCGGATTCCCAGACGTCTGGCCTGTGCATCTCCCAGTGTGGAGCAGCTGCCGACTTCGAAGTATTTCTGCTGTCTCGGGCTCCATGCTTCAACGTCGCAGGATTTTACTTTCAGGTCTGCCAGGTCTCCGGAGCAGCATTCCAGTGTTCTTACCGGAATATCCATGCTGCGGAAGAAGTCGACTGTATTCTGCCAGAGGCGGTTGTACCACATCATGGAATCCTCAGGTTTACAGACAACGATCATTTCCTGTTTTTCGAACTGGTGAATACGGTAAACGCCGCGTTCTTCAATGCCGTGTGCTCCTACTTCTTTCCGGAAGCACGGGGAATAACTTGTTAATGTATAAGGAAGTTTATCTTCATCCAGGATCTGACCGATGAATTTACCGATCATGCTGTGTTCGCTGGTGCCGATCAGATAGAGGTCTTCCCCTTCGATTTTATACATCATGTTTTCCATTTCTGAGAAGCTCATAACACCGTTAACAACTTCAGAACGAATCATGAACGGCGGGACACAGTAAGTGAAGCCTCTGTCGATCATAAAGTCACGGCCATAGCTCAGAATCGCAGAGTGCAGTCTGGCGATATCACCCATCAGGTAATAGAAGCCGTTACCGCTGGTTCTTCTGGCACTGTCCAGATCGATGCCGTTGAATGTTTCCATAATATCGACATGGTATGGGATTTCGAAGTTTGGGACCACCGGTTCCCCGAAACGTTCGACTTCCACGTTTTCACTGTCATCTTTTCCGATTGGAACAGACGGATCGATAATATTCGGAATTACCATCATTCTTTTCTTGATTTCTGCCTGGTATTCCTCTTCTTTTGCTTCTAAGGCAAGGATCTCATCACCGATCTTGCGGACTTCCTCTTTTGCGGCTTCCGCTTCCTCTTTCTTGCCCTGCTTCATCAGATTGCCGATTGTTTTGCTCTTTTCGTTTCTTTTAGCTCTGAGGTTGTCACCTTCCGTCTTGGATGCACGGAACAGTTTATCCAGTTCAAGAACCTCATCCACTAAAGGCAGTTTTTCATCCTGGAACTTTTTCTTAATGTTTTCTTTAACAGCTTCCGGATTACTTCTCACAAAATTGATATCCAACATATGCTTTCTCCTTTGAAAATAAAAAGATACCGCCAAGGGACGATATCTTCGTGTTGCCACCCTATTTATCCATATATATAATATACGGACATCTCAATGCAGATAACGGCTGCTTCCGGGAATGATTGATTCCGCTCAGAGGTGGATTTCATAATCTCCCTGTACCGTCTTGCATCAACCGGCGGCTTTCTGAGACAGATCAATCATTACTTGTCCTCATCATCGCTTTACTCCTTTATTTAACGCTTTCCTTTCCTCTTTGTCAACTTAAAAAAGGAAATGTTTCACGTGAAACATTTCCTCCGTCGGATGAGTGTTATAATAGGCATATAGAGGTGTTTCAAAATGAAAAAAATACTGTTTGTGTCTCATTGTATTTTAAATACTGCAAGCAAGGTCGTCCTGTACAATCAGGCAGATATCGATGCAGAAGAAGATCTCCGCGTCCGCTTTTTAACCAAAGCCGTACAGAGTGGGGTTCAGCTGGTCCAGTTACCCTGTCCGGAGTTCACCTTATACGGTTCCCAGCGCTGGGGACATGTTTCCAATCAGTTTGACAACGTCTTTTTCCGAAATCACTGCCGCAAGATCCTGCAGCCGATTCTGGATCAGATGAAGGAATATCTGCAGCACGGAGAGATGTTTGAAGTACTCGGTGTGGTCGGAATCGACGGAAGTCCTTCCTGCGGTGTCGATTATACCTGCGAAGCGAACTGGTTCGGCTCCTTCGAAGGCAGAACCGGATTGCAGGAAACCCTGGATTCCTGTGTTCTGGTAAAGAAATCCGGTATCTTCATGCAGGTCTTGAAAGATATGATCCAGGAAGAACAGCTACAGGATAAAATCAAAATCAGTTCCCTCTTCGCTCCGGAACCGGAGAAATGCCTGAATATGATCTAATAAAAAAGCTCCTCGCGGAGCTTTTTTGTTAGATTCTTGTTTCCACCAGATCCGTAAAGTCATTGTTGGCGTCTCTGTTTGGATCCAGTCCGTTATTTTCCGGTCCGTATGCCGAAATCACCTGGATAAATTCGACAATGGTCAGAATGGACTGGGTATACGGATGATTCTCAACCTGTACCACATTCTTACAGTTATTTTCCTTAAAAGTCTCAATCATATAAGTATTAGTCATATTATTGAGATATTTGAAGGTCTTATCCGCTAATTCCTTGTTTTCTTCACTGCGGATCACCAGAACGTGGGTATCCGGATGAATGGCTCTATGAGTCCCGTGAGAGAATTCTTCCGTATCCACCGCACAGGTCGGAATGCACATCGTTTCCATTAACTTGATCTGAGCTTCCAGCGCCAGACCGTAGTTCATGCTGGATCCGATAATATAGAAGTTTTCCACTCCTTTTCCGAAATCGTTGTCCTTACAGAATTGAATGGCCTTTTCCTTGACGGAAGTCAGCTCTTCGACCTGTAATTCAAACTCTTTCAAGATTTTCTGTACTGTTTCTTCAGAAATATTGTTTTTGTAGTATCCGAGATACGTTCCGAATAAGGCAAGTGTCAGTAACGTAGAACTCATTCCCTTCGTCTTGGCATTGCTGTCTTCTTCTCCGCACTGCAGTTCAATAAATTCATCACAGTACTTTTTCAGCGTTGCACTCGTAGATGCTGCGATACCTACTGTCTTTAATCCGTATTTCTTGGCCAGTTCGGCTGCCAGCAGAGTTCCTCTGCTGTTGCCTGTCTGGGAGATACATACCACTAAGGTATCTTCCGGATCAAGCAGAGCGGCAATATCTTCCGATGCAATAAAGTTTCCGGCCGTAATGCAGTGAACGTTCACTTTGGCATATCTGGCGTAGAACGGCATCACCGTCATGGAAGAGTTGTAGGAACTTCCATGACTGATGAAGTAGATTTGTTTGAATGCACTCAGTTTTTCGGCAAGTTCTTTGATATCCTGCCGTTTCAGCAGATTCGCGAGGACTTTCGGTTCCTCAGCGATATACTGCCACATGATACTTTCATACAATTTCATTGGTGTTATTCGTCTTCCCCTTCTTCTTCTGCGAGTTTATCAACCACAGCAACTGCCGCAACCGTCTGGTTTTCGTTCAGATTGATGATCTTCACGCCCTGGGTCGTTCTGCCGTATGTTCCGACTGTTTCCAGTGAGATACGGATCACAACACCTTCGTTGGTGATGACCATCAGGTCTTCATCGCCATTGACGGCTTTAATGGATACCAGCGGGCCGTTTTTCTCGGTAATGTTGATTGTCTTAACACCTTTCGCACCACGCTGTGTTAATCGGTATTCTTCCAATGCAGTCTTTTTCCCGTAACCCTTTTCGCTGACGGAGAGAATCATGTCTCCTTCCGTATCCGTGGTCATGCCGATGACATCACAGCCGTCCACTTCGAGACCCTTGACGCCGCTGGCATTTCTGCCCATCGGTCGTACCGTGTTCTCATTGAACCGGACTGCCTTGCCGTTAGATCCGCCGATGATGATTTCGTTGTTGCCGTTGGTCTTCTTGACCGCAATCAGCTCGTCATCTTCACGCAGGGAAATGGCAATCTTGCCGCTTTGACGGATGGAATCGAATTCACGGATGTCAACTCGCTTGACCAAACCCTTCTTCGTCGCAAAGATCAGGTATTCGCCGTCTCCGTTTTCCATCTCATCCTTACTGTAGTTAATAATCGCTTTTACTTTTTCATTCTTATCAAGATTCAAGAGGTTCACCACCGGAATCCCCTTGCCCGTACGGGAGGAATTCGGAATCTTGTATGCCTTGATCCGGTAAACCTTACCGTAGTTCGTGAAGAAGCATACAAAGTCATGGGAATGCATCTTGATGAGCTGTTCCACAACGTCTTCGCTGTTGACGCTCATACCCTTGACACCCTTACCGCCACGGTTCTGTGTCCGGTACGTGTCACTCGGGATTCTCTTGATATATCCGTTTGCCGTCATGGTAACCAGGATATCTTCCTGTGGAATCAGATCTTCGTCTTCCACATTGAGTTCGTCCTCAATGATATCCGTTCTTCTGTCATCGCCGTATTTGTCTCTTAATTCCGTTAATTCCGTCTTAACGATTTCCACAACACGGCTGTAGTTGGCCAGAATATCATGATAGTCGGCAATTTGAGCTACAAGATTGTTGTATTCCTCTTCAATCTTGTCTCTCTGTAATCCGGTCAGTCTTCTCAGTTGCATGTCCAGAATGGCCTTGCCCTGAATGTCGCTTAAACCGAAACGTTCATTCATCGTCGCAATTGCTTCAGGATCGTCCTTGGAATTACGGATAATATGAATAATTTCATCAATATGGTCTAAGGCAATCCGATAGCCTTCCAGGATATGTGCTCTCTCTTCCGCTTTCTTTAATAAGAAGCGGGTTCTGCGGATCGTCACTTCAATCTGATGTTCCGCATATTTGTTTAATACTTCCTTTAATCCCATCAGTTTCGGAACGTTATGGTCCAGAACCAGCATGTTCACGCCGAACGTGCTCTGCAGGGATGTCAAACGGTACAGCTGATTCATAATAACTTCCGGCTGTACGTCTTTTCTTAATTCCATGACGATGCGGACACCGTTCATGTTGGATTCATCTCGAAGGTCTGTAATGCCTTCAATCTGTTTATCTCTTACTAAATCACCGATTTTTTCAACCATCTGGGCCTTATTTACCTGGTATGGAATCTCAGTGATAATAATTCTGCTCTTGCCGTTGGCTATTTCTTCCACTGTCGATTTACTGCGGAGGACAATGGTACCCCTGCCTGTGTCATAGGCCTGCTTGATGCCGGAGCGTCCGATGATGGAACCGCCGGTCGGGAAGTCCGGTCCCGGAATGTAATTGTTCATTAATTCCGTTGTTGTGATATCCGGATTTTCCATGATGGCGATCGTCGCATCAATGGCTTCGCGTAAGTTATGTGTCGGAATGTTGGTTGCCATACCGACCGCGATACCCATAGCACCGTTGACTAAGATGTTCGGAAAGCGGGAAGGAAGGACTTCCGGCTCCAGATCCTCGCCGTCGTAGTTCGGAATCATGTTGACCGTATCCATCTTCAGATCTTTCAGAAGCTCCATGGAGATTTTGCTCATACGGGCTTCCGTGTATCGCATGGCAGCTGCCGGGTCACCGTCCATGGAACCGAAGTTTCCGTGACCGTCGACTAACGGATAGCGGTAGGAGAAGTCCTGGGCCATACGGACCATGGCTTCATAAACCGCCGTGTCGCCGTGCGGATGGTATTTACCGATAACGTCACCGACGATACGCGCCGATTTTCTGTGTGGCTGGCTGGAATACATGCCCAAATCGTTCATGGCATATAAAATACGTCTCTGAACCGGCTTTAAGCCGTCCCGAACGTCCGGGAGGGCACGGGCAACGATAACACTCATCGCATATTCCAAAAAGCTCTTTCGTACTTCGGAGGCAACATTGGTCTGCGAAATTTTTCCGTGGTTAAATTCTTTTTCTTCAAATTCGTCCATTTTGTTCCCTCCTTACTAAATATCAAGATTCTCAGCGAACTG
>CADCPY010000122.1 GCA_902803495.1 uncultured Erysipelotrichaceae bacterium | reverse complement strand
TATCCCGTTTGTTCTGTATGGCGATGAGATCGAAATGAAGACAAGCGACATTCCTTCCAGGGACGGCGGATATCAGAGAACGGGAACACGGATCCCGATGATCTGGGACGATTCCGTGTCATATCATGATTTCTCGGATACGAAAGGGGAGACGTATCTTCCGTTCTATGAAAAGAATACGATCTCGGTAGAATCCGCATGGAATGATCCGGATTCACTGCTTCACTGGATCAAGGAACTGACTGCATTGCGCAGCTCTTTGGATGATCTGAAAGAGGAAGCGATTGAGATCCGAAAAGAAGGGGACGTATGGCGCTTTGATCGCGGAACATATGAACTGGTGGTTAATTTCTCCAATGATACAATAACTCTGGAAAACGAAGCTGTAATAACAACATCTATGAAAGAGAACTGTCTGACTCCTGTCAGCGGGGCACTCTGTAAGAAAAGGATAGATCTATGAAAGTAACAGCAGTCAATACCAGCCCGAGAGGAAACTGGAATACCGCCCGGATGGTAAAAGCAGCCTGTGAAGGCGTGAAGCATTGCGGTGCGGAAGTAACATATTTTGACTTATACCGTCAGGAAAAGTTTACCGGATGCATTTCCTGCTTCGGCTGCAAGATTCCGGGAAGACAGGGCAGCTGCATCTGCAACGACGGATTAAAGCCGATCTTACAGTCCATTGCGGAAAGCGATGTGGTAATCCTTGGAACACCGAATTATCTCGGCGAACCTTCTGCCGGGTTCCGTGCTCTTTTCGAACGTCTCATCTTCCAGAATCTCACGTATGAAAAAGAGCGCAGAAGCTATCATGCGCCGGAGAAAAAAGTATTATTTCTGATGAGTTCCAATGCGCCGGAAGAGTATTACGATGCGATCGGTTATACGGATATGATCGCCCGCTTAAAAGGTTCACTCGATACCTTTGTCGGGAAAACGGAAACCTATATCTGCGGCAATACCCTGCAGGTTGCGGACTACAGCCGCTACACCTGGACAAACTTTGATCCGGAGAGTAAAAAGCAGCGTCATGAGACGGTCTTTCCAAATCAGTTGGAAGAGATCAGGGCCATTGCCGAAAACATGTGTAAATAGCATTGAAATGTCAGTGAAGGAAATCACTGACATTTTTTTCACAATCGGTACAAAAAATGTTACAATTGAATTAAAGATAGTACACAGAATCATTGTTAGAAAAAGAAAGGTGCATTTCATGGTTAAAATCGTGGAAACCTCCGTCCGTGACGGACATCAGTCTCTTTTTGCGACCCGTATGACAACGGAAGAAGTTGTTGCGTTATGCAGGTGTTTTGATAATGCGGGTTACCATGCCGTGGAAGTCTGGGGCGGGGCTACATTTGATGCCTGTATGCGCTTTTTAAATGAAGATCCCTGGGACAGACTCCGGGAAGTCAAGAAAGTCTTAAAACATACCAAGCTGCAGATGCTCTTCCGCGGACAGAACATTATGGGATACCGCCATTATTCGGACGATGTTGTCGATATGTTCTGTAAGAAAGCCATTGAAAACGGCATTGATATCATCCGTGTCTTTGACGCCTTAAACGATATCCGGAATTTAAGGCAGGCAGTGGAATCCACCATTAAATACGGCGGGGAATGTCAGATTGCGCTTTCCTATACAACATCTCCGGTGCATACCATTGACTATTATGTTTCCTTAGCAAAGGAAGTTGTTTCGTTAGGCGCTTCTTCCTTATGCATTAAGGATATGGCAGGGGTCTTGACTCCGCAGGATGCCAAGGCATCATTTACAGCACTGAAGAAAGAAATCAGTATCCCATTGGAACTGCATTCGCACTGCACGGCAGGCTTATGCGAGATGACCTATATGGAAGCAATCAAAGCCGGATGCGACATCGTGGACACTTCGCTCTCACCGCTCTCTAACGGGACGGCCCAGCCGTCCACCCAGGCGTTATGTACTGCTTTAAAAGGAACCGAATACGATCCGCAGCTGAATCTTGACGCGCTGCATGAAGCAGAGCCGATCATGACGCAGATCGTTGCCAAATATATTAAAAACGGACTCTTGAATCCGAAATCATTACAGATCAACCCGAACATTCTTACCTATCAGGTCCCGGGCGGCATGCTTTCAAATCTGGTGAAGCAGCTCAATGAGCAGAATGCCTCCGACCGCTATGAGGAAGTTTTACAGGAGATTCCGAAGGTGCGGAAGGATTTAGGCTATCCGCCGCTGGTCACACCGATGAGTCAGATGGTGGGAACGCAGGCGTTGCTGAATGTATTGAATGGGAAGCGGTATGCCTTATGCGCCAAGGAAGTCAAAGACTATCTCCATGGGAAATACGGCAAGACACCGGCACCGGTCAATGAGGAAATCAAGCGTCAGATCATCGGAGACGATGAAGTCATCACGTGCCGTCCGGCCGATCTTCTCGCTCCGGAATTTGAAGCGTTAAAAGCCAAGTATGCCGACATTGCCAAAAGCGATGAAGACGTTTTATCTCTGGCACTCTTTGAAAATGTGGCCAGGGAATTCCTCAAGAAGAAATACAACAAGGAAGTCAATGAAGTTGACTCATTTGAAATGTTTATCTAGTAAGGAGCAGATATGAATTTATTGGAACTCATGCAGAAATACTCCGGCATTACGGCTCTATGCATCTATATCCCGTTGCTCATACTGATCTTGCATATCCGTCAGCTGTACCGCAATAAGATGGCGATGCAGGAAAAAGAAAAACAAATGGAGGAAAAGCAACCTCTTAACTTAGAGGATGAGAATGCCGTGGTTGCGGCACTTATGGCATCGATTGCGTGTCATGAAGAGTATAAGACAGATGTCCGGGTGATTTCTGTCAGAGAGGTGAAATGATATGAAAACATACCGCGTGAAAGTTAACGATAAAGTCTATGAAGTGGAAGTGGAAGAAGTCACTTCTGAAACCAAAAAGGAAACTCCGGTAACAAAGGAGGAACCTGCAGAACATCACAACCACCGGGAAATCCATGCCCCGTTAAGCGGCAAGGTGCTGGAGGTTCTGGTGAAGAAGGGACAGCGCGTCCGCAAGGAACAGACAGTCTGCATCATTGAAGCAATGAAACTGGAAAACGAGATCCGCTCCGCCTATGACGGAATCGTATCCGAAGTGCTCATTGCGGAAGGCGATGAAGTGAAGAACAAGGATCTTATGATCACGTTGGAATAGAATAGATGGGAGAGAAGAGGATGAAACTGTTGGAGTTTGATACACTGGCATCAACCAATCAGTATTTAAAGGAGAATTACGCGGAATTGGATTCCTTTACCATGGTAAGTGCGAAGCGGCAGACTAATGGCAGGGGAAGAAGAAACCGCGTATGGGATTCGGAATACGGGAATCTTTACTGCTCGCTGCTGATCAAAGATTCCAAATACTATTCTAAGCTGGAAGAGCTCTCCGTGGTTACGGCCTACGTTGTCTTAAAGACACTGGAGAAACACGGCTTAAAGAATCTGTCCGTGAAGTGGCCGAATGACGTTTACGTAAACGACAAAAAGATTTCGGGAATCTTACTGGAAAGCGTCTTTCAGGAGGTGACGGAATGCATGATCATCGGCATCGGTGTCAATCTGAATCAGAAGGAATTTGCCTACTACAAACAGAATGAACCGACATCCTATTATCTGGAAAGCGGTGATTACATCGACGTCAACGAATTCCGGGATGAGCTTTATCAGAATCTTCTGACGGCATTTGAAGAGATCATGGAAGGAACTTCCTTCTATCATGAAATTGAAGAATATGACTATTTAAAAGGCAAAAAAGTGTATGCCCAGATCGACCGGAAGAAAGAACTGGTCGAAGTCGGTGGAATCCGCGAAAACTATACACTGGAAGTCAAACGCAATGATAAGACCTATTATCTGCGCAGCGGAGAAATCAGTTTTCATCTCTAGGGGGAGTTTATGAGTTTTTTATACGAAAACCTGTTACGTCTCACCTGGCAGCAGGTTACAATGTGGGTCATCGGCGGAATATTGATCTACCTGGCCATCAAGCGGGATATGGAGCCATCGCTCTTACTCCCAATCGGTTTTGGGGCAATCTTAGTCAATCTGCCGTTTTCGGGAGCCATCTCCCAGATCATTGACGGCGCGCTTAAGGAAGGAGCACTGAGCACACTGTATGAGGCAGGAATAGCCAATGAACTCTTCCCGTTGCTCTTGTTTATCGGAATCGGGGCCATGTGCGACTTCGGACCGCTATTGGCCAATCCGTTTCTGATGATGTTTGGAGCGGCGGCACAGTTCGGTATCTTCTTTACCTTCTGTATCGGCTCGATGTTCTTCCCGATCAACGATGCGGCCGCAATTGCCACGATCGGTGCGGCAGATGGCCCGACAGCCATCGTAGTCGCCCAGGCGCTAAAGAGTCAGTATCTCAGTGCCATCATGGTGGCAGCTTACTCCTATATGGCTTTGGTACCGATCATTCAGCCTCCGATCATCCGTTTAATAACAACCAGGGAAGAGCGGAAGATCCGCATGGACTACGAAGCAAAACAGGTTCCGATCATGACACGGATCCTGTTCCCAATCATCTTAACCATCATTGCCGGTCTCGTGGCACCGGAAGCGGTACAGCTTGTGGGTTTTTTGATGTTCGGCAATTTGATCAAAGAATGCGGCGTATTAAAGAGCCTGACACATACAGCGGAAGGGGTCTTGGCCAATCTGATCACTTTGATCTTAGGCATCAGCATCGCTTCCCAGATGCGGGCGGAAACATTCCTGACGGTGGAAACACTTATGATTCTCTGCTTAGGACTGTTTGCCTTTATCTTTGATACGATCGGCGGCGTTCTCTTTGCGAAGCTGTTGAATCTCTTCTTAAAAAAGAAAGTCAATCCGATGATCGGGGCAGCCGGAATCTCCGCATTCCCGATGAGCGGCAGAATCATTCATAAGATGGGACTCGAGGAAGATCCGCAGAATTTCCTGTTGATGTTCTCCATGGGCGTCAATGTCTCCGGACAGATTGCTTCGGTCATTGCCGGCGGTCTGATGTTAAGTTTCTTCTTATAGAGGTGAAACATGAGTATTACACCAATGAATTTCATCTATAATCTGAAATATCTGCTCCGCGGTGAGTTGGGTATTTTTGCGGTACTCGGTATTATGAGCATCGCCATTATCATCATGAATAAGGTTTACGATTCACGCTAAATGGCGGATGACGGATCTATTTATTATATCCCGCACCGGTACCTCCGATTTTCCCGGTGCGGGACTTTTTTTGCATGAAAAAAGGGACTTTTGCAAGTCCCTGATGGTTTTACTGTTCCTTCTTCCAGTCCCGGTACATGGAGAACTGTTCCATCGGCAGATTCTTTAAGTTGTCCAGAATCTTCCGGTTGTCCGCTTCGGCCAGAAGTTTGACACGGGCACGGGTGATTTCCACTTCCGTTTTCCGCTTGGACGGTCCGCCGACGCATCCGCTCGGACAGAACATGCCTTCCACGAAGTTCTCTTTCAGCTTGCCGAATTTCAGCAATGTGATGGCTTTCTTGCAATCCTCACCGCCGGCACACTGTAACAGGGTGATATCACGTGTATCTTCGCCGCGCTCTCTCATGCATTCCAATACGGCATTGGCAACACCGCCACTGGAAGCGAAACGCTTACCGAAGACGCTGCCTTCCTGTTCGAATGTTTCAACATCCGTTTCGAATGTAATGTCCTTGGAATCCATTAAGAACTGCAGCTCGCCGTATGTCATGACGTAGTCGGCATTGTCTTCCAGACCCTGGTTCTGCGCTTCATCCTTCTTGGCAACACATGGGCCGATGAAGACTGTCACACAGTCCGGTTTGATGGCCTTGAGGTAACGGGACATGGCGCACATCGGGGAAACCGTGTTGCTCATGTTGTTTTCATAGACCTGCGGGAAGTGTTTCTTTAACATGCTGATGAAGGCCGGGCAGCAGGATGTTGTGACCTGTTTGCCTTCCTTTAAGGCTTCGGACCATTCTTCGGATTCGTAGGCAGCTGTCATGTCGGCTCCTAAGGAGACTTCGACCATGTCGCTGAATCCGATCTTCTTTAAGGTGTCACGGATGACGGAAAGATTGACGTTGTCGCCGAACTGACCTTCGATGGAAGGAGCAACCATGGCAATCACTTCTTTCCCGGCTTTGATGTCTTCAATAATGTTGACTAAGAAAACTTTTGATCCGATGGCGCCGAACGGACAGTTGTGAATGCAATGTCCGCAGTTGACGCATTTTTCCTCATCGATATGCGCAATTCCGTATTCGCTGTAAGTGATGGCACCGACAGGGCAGGCTTTCTTACATGGACGTTCAACATGAATGATGGCGCCGTACGGGCAGGCTGCAGCACACATGCCGCATTCCTTACATTTTGTCGGGTCGATCTTCATGTGGGTATCGCCCATGGAAATCGCGCCGAAGCGGCAGGAATTCAGACAGGCTTTCCCTAAACAGTGACGGCACATGTCCGTGACCATGTAGGCGTTCAGCGGACATTCATCGCAGGCCGGTTCGATGACCTGGACGATGTTTCTGGTCGTCGGGTTCGTGGAAACGTTTTTGCCTGTGGCCAGACGGACACGTTCCCGGACGATTTCTCTTTCTTTATAGACGCAGCATCTCCATGTCGGCTTCGGACCGGGGATGATATTTAAGATCATCTGATCGACGGCATCCTGTGTCAGGTTGTCATTCCAGGCCAGACGGCAGATTTCGGTCTTGATTGTATTCTTCAGTTTAAGAATCTCAGCATCGTTATTTATCATTTTTTAAACCTATTTCCTTACTTATCAGAATTATAACAGAGTTTACTCCTTCCTATAAGGTCATTACGGAAAAAATGTCTGATTCCGCTTGATTTCCATCGCAGAAAGAAAAAAGAACCGGATCGCTCCGGCTCTTCCGGTTTCACTGCTTAAGCCTTGCGTTCTTTTCTCACGTTGTTCAATAAGAAGAGCAAAACACCGCCCAGTACCAGGCTCACGACATTGTTGATCACGGTCTGCTGCGAACCGTTGGTCTTTACTGTCACCACAAGTCCGGCGATGCTTAATAAAACATCCAGCAGAGAGATCACGAATACCGGCATGACATCGCGGTTGTTTCTTGCGGCGTTATTGATCAGAATACCGGCAATCAGACTGACAAAGCTGCTGATCGCACTGGATACCACATCCTGCGTTTTCGACATTACCGCCATGATTTCCTGCGGCATAAAACTGATGGCACCTCTTTGCTGCATATATACGAGCAGGCATAAGAGCAGCCCGAGCGTGCCGAATGTAATATGCAGAAATGCAAAGAAACCTAAAACCTTCTGACTTTTTGAACGTTTCATACTATTTACCTCACTACCTGATATGATAAATCGTTTCTTTGAGAAAGCGGATTTGTTTTCGTGGATGAAACGTACCGGTATTGGTTATAATGATAGGGTAGAAATAAGAATAGCAGTATTATCAGAGGTTAAATATGCAGAACTTTACATTCAAGGAAATCGATAACGGAACCTATTGCGTCATGAGCTACGACGGGGATGAAGCCATTGTGACGGTACCCAGGGAATATTGGGGAAAACCGGTCACGGTGCTTTTTGATCATCTCTTTGCGGGACATACGGAAATCACGCAGGTGAATTTACCGGATACCATTACGGATATCGGACGCTTTGTCTTTGACGGCTGTACGTCCTTAAAGACGATTGATCTGCCGGACTCTTTGGATGAGATGTGGCAGTATGCCTTTGCCCGCAGTTCCATTACGGAAATCACACTGCCGAAGAATCTGCGGCACGTCAGTCCGTTTGTCTTCTTTGACTGCAAGGAGCTCAAAAAGGTGGAATGCAACGAAACGCTGCGGGATGTGGATGCCTACGCCTTTGGCGGATGCGAGAAGCTCAAGGACTTCCGTTTCTCTCCGGCTACACGGATCCACGCCAAGGCATTTGAGAAAGAGTAGAAACACCTGCAAAGGTGTTTTTCTTTTGGCTTCCTCTTAGGGACAGTTTAGTATTCAAAAGGGGAATCGGTTATAATAAAAGGAAAGAAAACGGAGTATCACTATGATTCTATATATCAATGCCTGTGCCAGGAAGGACTCCCGCACCAAGGAACTGGCAGATTACTATTTAAGCAAAACCAACGAAAAGATTCATCAAATCGATCTTTACAATGAGCGCTTTCCGCTTGCGGATGAGAACTATTTAAACGTTCGCGAAGAGGAAGCAAAGAAGGGGAATAACTCCCATCCGTATGTGAAATACGCGCATGACTTTGCGCGGGCGGACCATATTGTCATTGCCGCACCGTACTGGGATCTTTCTTTCCCGGCAATCCTGAAGCAGTATCTGGAAATGGTCAATGTTGTTAACGTGACTTTCCGCTACTCTCCGGAAGGCATTCCGCAGGGATTATGCAAAGCCAAAGATCTGACTTATATTGTGACGGCCGGCGGAGACTATGCACCTCAGGAATACGGGTACGGGTATGTTACGGCACTCGCGCACGGCTATTGGGGCATAGAAAAAACACAGCTCTTTAGTGCCCTCGGACTGGATATTAACGGTGCGGATGCTGAGGCAATCATGCGTGAAGCGAAACAGAAAATAGATGAAGCAACAGGGGAATCTGCCGTCAATTGACAGGGAATAGTGCAGATTCTATAATGAAATTAGAAGATTAGGTTTGTAACTCATATGCGCTTTTGAGGCTTATCCTATGTACATCGTTTGAATGTACTATTTGGTTGCTTCAGGAGCTTTTTTAGGAGATACGATGAAAGTCATAAAGAGTATTAACAATAATGTTTCCTTATGTCTCGATTCCCGCGGAAGAGAAGTTATCGTCTTCGGAAAGGGAATCGGTTTTTACCGTCCCGACGAAGACATCCCGCTCTATAAGATCAACCGTACCTTCTACAATATCAAAGATACGGACTACGGGATCCTGCGCTCCATTCCGACGGTCATTATCAATACTTCCATTGAGATCGTGGACTATGTCTCCGACAAGTTGAATATCGTCTTCCCGTCTTCCACCGCCATTTCCTTAGCGGACCATCTGCAGTTTGCGATTCAGAGAAAAGAGCAGAGTATCTATCTGCCGCAGCCGATCATGCAGGATATCTATCAGCTCTATCCGCAGGAGATGGAAGCGGCCTTTGAAGCCTTAAGGATCATTGAGCGGATGACGGGGGTCAAACTGCCGCGTCAGGAAGCTTCCACAATTGCCCTGCACTTTATTACGGACCGTATCAATCCCAGCAACAAGAAGATACTGGACACCTATGAGATCACGGAAAAATGCACCCTGATCATCGAAGACAATTTCCATATTCAGATTGACAGGGAAAGCTTTAACTACAGCCGCTTTGCCGTCCATCTGGATTATCTCTTGCGCCGCTTGAGCGGGCGAAATCAGATCGAGAGTGAGAATCAGAGTCTCTTTGAAGAAATGAAAAAGAACTATCCGGACTCCTATCGCTGCGCGCTATTGATCGGGGATTATCTCAATACGCAGATCAAACAGAAAATCACCGATGAGGAGATTTTGTACATGGTGATCCACATCAACCGGCTCTTAGCCCGTATTTAGTATTTTCAGGCACAGACTCTCATGTGCCTTATTTTTTTGCGTCAAAATGTAATATAATGAGGAAAAGAAATAAAAAAACAGGAGATCATTTATGTTAAATAACAACTGCCTTTTATGTCATGCGGCGAAATGTACGAAAGCCTGCGGTGTATTTGAACCGGACCGGTATTTAAGAAGTCTGTATTTTGATAATGAATATGTTGCGATGAACGAGATTCCGGATGAGCTTCCGTGTCTGAACTGCGATGCCAGATGCGAAAAAGCCTGCGTGAATCACGTCAGCATTAAAGACATCCTGATGAAGATCCGGACGGACCGCACCGATAAGAAGACCATTACCTATGACTGTCTGAAAACGGACTTCTGCGGTTTCACCATGGAGAACCCGTTTTTGCTTTCATCCTCGGTAGTGGCATCCACATATGACATGTGTGCCAGAGCCTTTGATGCGGGGTGGGCAGGGGCAGCCTTTAAGACGGTTTGTTTAATGGACATCCAGGAAGCGTCCCCGCGTTTCAGCGCCTTGCAGGGCGATAACAACCGTATCATCGGCTTTAAGAATATTGAGCAACTGTCTGATCATACCCTGATTGAAAACATCAAGATCTTCAAGGAACTCAAAAAGAACTATCCAAGCAAGTTCCTGCTTGTTTCCATTATGGGCAGAGACGATGCGGAATGGAAATATCTGGCACAGATGCTGGATGATTCCGGTGCAGATGCTCTGGAGTTGAATTTCTCCTGTCCGAATATGACGGAAGGGAATACGGGCAGCGATGTCGGACAGATTCCGGAACTGGTGGAGCGCTACACAAGAGTGGTCAAGGAAAACACCAAACTTCCGATCATTGCGAAACTGACACCGAATGTGACCCGGATCGAAGACAGCGCCGATGCGGCAATCCGCGGCGGAGCGGACGGTATTGCGGCTATTAATACGATCAAGAGTCTCATCGATGTGGACATCAATCCGAAGGATGGCGTCTATCAGGCATCCATCGGCGGCTACAGCGGAAAGGCGGTCAAGCCGATTGCATTGCGCTTTATTGCCGATCTGTCCTTGGATCCGAACTTAAAGGGAAAACATATTACAGCCATGGGCGGAATTGAAACATGGAAAGATGCCCTGGAGTTTATCGTTCTAGGCGCCAACAGCGTCCAGGTAACAACAGCGGTCATGCAGTACGGTTACCGCATCATTGATGACTTAAAAGACGGTATGGCCTTATACCTGATCAATCACGGCTACTCCTCCGTGGAGGAATTACGCAGCAAGACCATTCAGGGTATCGTACCGACGGATTCTTTGGACCGCTCCTATGTCATCTATCCGAAATTCGACCGCAGCCGCTGTCTGGGATGTGAGCGGTGCTACATCTCCTGCATGGACGGCGGACATCAGGCGATTGAGATCGTGGACGGTTATCCAAGGCTGAACGTCAAGAAATGCGTCGGCTGTCACTTATGCGTACTGGTCTGCCCGAATCATGCCATCGTTTCGTCCAAGATCCGTGTTCCAAAGGATAAAATGGCCGGAAACTGAGGCGTGTACATTAAAATGTATCGGAAAATCCGTGAAAGCCGCTGTATCTGTACATTGAATCGCAGCGGGAAAACGGGTAATCTTAAAGAGAAGTTAACAGGAGAGTATACCAATGTTAGAAAAAAGTATCCATTTGATGAAAACTGTTCCTATTGTGCCGAAGGTAAATTGCTGGATGCATTCGGAATCAAAATCGGAGAACTGCCGATGTCCAAGGTCATCCTATTTAAAGAGCAGAGCCACAAAGGCAGAATCATTGTTGCCTCGAAGGCTCATGTCGATGACATTTCCGATCTCACCAAAGAAGAGAGAGCGCAGTTCATGGAAGATGTCAGCCATGTGGCAAGCATCATGCATGAGCTCTTCCATCCGGACAAGATCAACTTCGGAGCGTATGGCGACACCATGCACCACCTGCATTTCCATTTAGTCCCGAAATACAAGGACGGATTTGAATGGGGCGGCGTCTTCGCCATGAATCCGCAGAAGACATTCCTTACGGATGAGGAATACGCACAGCTGATTCAGATGATCAGAGAAGAACTG
>CADCPY010000121.1 GCA_902803495.1 uncultured Erysipelotrichaceae bacterium | reverse complement strand
TACCATAAATAGGAATGCAGATTCACATCGAAGGAGAACCCGTCGCCGAGAAGCGCCGGTTCCTGATGGTTTCTCTGTTCCATCAGACTCAGAATGCGGATGTTGTAAAGGTCCACCTCACTCATTTCCGGATAGGCGGAAGCATCTTCCAGAAGCAGATGAGAAAGGTCCGTTGCTTCCGCTTCCGGGGAGATCGTTTCAATGAGTTCATCGTCTTTTCCCAATGCATCGCAGGTTGGATATTCATTCAGCGTTCCGAGTAAACAGAAGGATAAGGAAGTCTTTCCTTCTCCTCCGACACGGATCTCCCGGTAGCCCTCACGTTCCTCGCCGACGCTGTTCACGTAAGGGAACAGATACTGGCAGGAGGCATTCACCGGAAGGCGGAAAGCATAATTCTGAACCGGGTTGTTTCTGCCCGGAACAGAGGAAAGGCTGTAAGTCAGCCTGGTGACCGGCAGATCTTTGGTAAAGAAGCCATCTTCGATGTAGGTGTCAGAAAGATTCTTTAAGGTTTCCTCATAGCTGAGGGAATGACACCTGTCATAGCTGTAGCGCATCTGATACTCCACCGGTTCTCCGTTGAGTAAGAGGCGGTTGGTCTCCTTTTTCCCGTAGACATTTTTCCGGTAGGACTCCGAAACATAATTCGGCAGCACGCCGACCGGGAAAGCCAGTCCGACTTTGACTGTCAGGTCGGTCGGGTTGGAGATGGTATACTCGGCGGTGTATTCCGCATGGTAATCATCCTTGAATTCCACATAGAGATCCGGGAAATCCTGCACGTCAAAGGAAAGGCTCTCATGCGTTACGATGAGAGGGTTTTCTGTGAGAGATACCACCCCGGAGGCGGTTTTTCCCTCGTAGTAGCGGATATTGCTGTTGGCAAATACTGTTTCCGGAATCAGAAAAACAAGCAGCAGGAACAGCAGTATGGAATGTTTCAGTTTCATAGTATCACCTGTATTCATTATAACATGCGGAACAGAAACGGCTTCATGAGGAATTTTTTCCTCTTTTTTGTATTGGTTCTTAGGTGATGCAATATGTTGGAAGTAAAAAACATAACAAAACTCTATGACGGGAAACATGGCTGCAGTAATGTCTCCTTTACATTGGAACCTTCGGAGATCCTCGGAATCATCGGCACCAACGGCAGCGGTAAGACCACAACGTTCAAGTGTCTTTTGCAGCTCTTGCAGCCGGATAAGGGAGAGATTTTACTGGACGGAGAGAAACTGCAGGCAAAACATAAGGAGCGCTTCGGCTTTCTGCCGGAAGAGCGCTGTTTGTATAAGGATTTAAAGGTATATGAGCAATTGAAACTGATCGGCCAGCTCAAAAAGATGGATCCCTTACGCATTGAAGAACAGTCGGAATACTATATGGAAAAGCTCGGCATCGAAGAATATGCGACGAGAAGGATCCAGGAGCTCTCCAAAGGCAATCAGCAGAAGGTGCAATTGATCTGTGCCTTGTTAAATGAGCCGGAGATTCTGGTACTGGATGAACCCTTAAGCGGACTCGATGTTCTCAATGCCCAGTTATTTAAGGATCTTTTAATGGAGGAAGTAACAAAAGGGAAGATGATCGTGCTCTCCTCCCATCAGTTTGATGCCATGGAGGAATTCTTTGAAAAGGTGCTCCTCATGCGGGACGGCGTTCCGGTCTACTACGGTCCGGTGAAGGAGCTGAAACTGTCCTCGCCTTTACGCTACCTTTCCTTTGTGACGGAAGAGAAGCAGGACTATTATCTCGAGGACGGAGTGGTTCATCAGAGTGTGAGCGGACGGGAGATCCGTCTGACCATGGAGAATGAGGCGAAAGCCGTGAAGCTCATGAAGAAACTGTTAAAGAATATTCCCTTGGACTCTTTGACGATTGAGCTTCCGACCTTAAAAGATATCATTCAGGAGAACCGGCTCTTATGAAGGTACTGGTGCTCTTTTCCCTCAAACGGAAATTTCTCAATAAATCGACATTATTACTGAACTGTCTGATCTTTCTGGCAGTGGGGTGTCTCTTCTTTGCGGACAAACTGGTCGAAGCGATCAATCCTTCCACCATGGAACCCCTGACGGTCTATCTGTCCCATGACTTATATCTGGATATGAATGACTTTGAAACGGATGACAGCCTCTGGCTGTTAAAGGAATATAACAATGAAACATTGGCTCAGAAGGAAGTAAAGCTGAGCCGCAATGAAGAAGGGTATCAGCTGATCAGCGCCTACGGCGTGGATCCCTTGGACTATGAAACGGTACGTTATCTCTTAAGCAGCTATCAGAAAAAGCGCTATGCCAAAGAGCATGACATAACGCTTCTGCAGGAAGTGGAGGCATTATCCGCACCTGTGATTACGGTAAAGAGTCTGCACGAAGCCGATGCGCTCAGTGCCGACCGGCAGGCGGTGGCCTTCTTTATTGAAACCTCCATTTACTTTATGACTTTAAGCTTCTGCACAGCCATTGCGGTGGAAGTCATCTATGAGAAAACGGGAAAAATTCTCGATCTCATCTTAACGGCGGTTCGTCCGCGCATCCATTTTTATGCCAAGATCATCTCCGGCTGGCTGGCGGTCTTTCTGCAAAGCGGGATCAGCTTTCTGGAAGTTCTTCTCTTTTACTCCATCCGCCAGCAGTATGATCACGGAGAGAATCTGTTAAAGCTGTTGGAAAACAGCGGGCTCTTGCGTCAGGACGCGAAGAGCTTTCATGAGTTCTTTGCGTCCTTCGGGTCCTTCTCGGATCTCCTGCCATCTTTGTTGTTGGTATTGTTATTCCTGTTTTTGGGAATCTTACTGATCCAATTGATCATGACGGTCTTGGCCAGTTACGTGAATACCATGGAGGAAGGCGCAGCCATTCAGACACCGTGCTATCTGATTTTAATGCTGATCTACTATCTGGCTTTAACGCTGAACTCGCCGTATCAGATGTCGGAAGGCCTGGGCAAAGCGCTCTCCTATTTTCCGGTCTTCTCGATGCTGTTTATGCCGAACCGGATCATTTTAGGTGTGGTAAAGTGGTGGGAAGTGCTCTGCAGTTTCCTGCTTTCCTTCCTTTTGATCGTGGCGGTGCTCTATTATGGGGCATCGTGGTATGAGAGCGGCATTCTTTCCAATAAGCGGAAAAAGAAGCGCAGCCTGATTGAGACACTGATCCGCGTGCGGGAAGCATTGAAAGAGGAATAAGACAACATCTGCCCGGAGAGCTGCGGGCAGATTTTCTTCTTCTCTAAAAATCAAATCATAGTATAATAAGGGCATGAAAGTGGTAATACAGCGCGTAAGCCATGCGTCCGTCACGGTAGACGGCAGCGTGGTGGGAAAGATTGACAAAGGGTTTCTTCTTCTGGTCGGTTTCACACAGAGCGATACGGAAGCGGAGATCAAAAAGGTAGCTGACAAGCTGAGCGGACTGCGCATCTTTGAAGACGAGCAGGGCAAGCTGAATCTGTCGCTGCAGGATGTCGGAGGCGACATTCTTTCCATCAGCCAGTTCACGCTGTATGCGAACTGCAAGAAGGGCAGACGTCCGGGCTTTGAAGAAGCCGCCAAAGGGGAGATCAGCAAGCCGCTCTATGAAGCGTTCAATGCCTATCTGCGCTCTTTGGGACATCATGTGGAAGAAGGCATCTTCGGTGCCGACATGAAGGTGGAGCTTCTCAACGACGGTCCGGTTACCATTTTACTGGAAAGTGACAGGTTATAGCGATGGAATATCATTTAAACGACATTGTGCAGCTGAAAAAAGAACATGCCTGCCATAAATCAAAATACTGGCAGATCACCCGTATGGGTGTGGATATCAAGATCCGCTGTCTGGGCTGTGACCGGGTGGTCATGATGGAACGGATCGATTTTGAGAAGAATCTGAAGAAGATTATTGAAGTTGCGAAAGTAGAGGAATAGAGTCATGGGTTTAACTGCAGGAATTGTCGGTTTGCCGAACGTCGGAAAATCGACATTGTTCAATGCGATCACACAGTCACATGTGGAAGCCGCAAATTACCCGTTTGCGACGATTCAGCCGAACGTCGGCGTGGTGGAAGTGCCGGATGCACGTCTGGATGTCTTAACGGAATTGTTCCACCCGCGCAAGACGGTTCATACCACCTTTGAATTCACCGACATTGCCGGCTTAGTCAAAGGCGCTTCCAAGGGGGAAGGTCTGGGAAACCAGTTTTTAAGTCATATCCGTCAGACGGATGCCATCTGTGAAGTAGTCCGCTGTTTTGATGACGATAATATCACGCATGTGGAAGGCAGCGTCGATCCGATCCGCGATATCGAGATCATCAGTATGGAACTGATGATTGCCGATCTGGAAAGCATCGAAAACCGCATTACCAAAGTCGAGCGCAAGGCGCAGACCAAGGATAAGGATGCGGTGGCGGAATATGCAGTCTTAAAGAAAGTGGAAGAAGCACTGAAAGAAGGCAAACCGGTCCGTTCGCTCTCCTTTGACAAGAAGGAAGAGCTGATCTTACGGAACTTCCAGCTCTTAACCGCGAAACCGGTCATTTATGTGGCCAACGTGGCGGAAGACGATGTGTCCGATCCGTCCGGTAACGCCTACTATCAGAAAGTATGCGACTATGCCAAGAGCGAAAACAGCGAAGTCATCGCCATCTCCTGCCGCATTGAGGAAGAACTGGCCGATATGGATAAGGAAGACAGGGAAATGTTTCTGGAAGATCTCGGCATCAAGGTCAGCGGACTGGATCAGCTGATCACGGCCGCCTACCATCTGCTCGGCTTAAAGACTTTCTTTACAGCCGGGGAAGATGAATGCCGGGCCTGGACATTCAAGGACGGCATGCTGGCACCGGAGTGTGCGGGCATCATTCACAGCGATTTTGAAAAGGGCTTTATCCGCGCTGAGACCTACAGCTATGAGGATATCGCGGAATTAAAGACGGAAGCAGCCGTGAAACAGGCTGGAAAAATGCGTTCTGAAGGCAAAAACTACGTGGTCAAAGACGGGGATGTCATGCATTTCCTCTTCAACGTCTAATGTGAAAACATTGTGTAAAAGCATACAGACAGATAAAAGTGTGTTAAAATTAAATCTATAGAAAGAAGGAAAACAATATGAAACTTGTATTTGCGATTGTATCAAACGATGATAGCAGCAATGTCATATCCGCATTAATGAAAAATAATTATTCTGCTACAAAACTTTCATCAACCGGTGGTTTCCTTCGTGCAGGAAACGCCACGATTATCGTTGGTGTGGATGATGAAAAAGTCGATCATGTCATTGAAGTAATCGGCTCCGAAAGCAAGAGACGTACGGAAATGGTTCCGACCACAGCCTCTTACGATGTCGGCAGATTTGCCTCCTTCCCGGTGGAAGTCCAGGTCGGCGGAGCAACGATCTTTGTTGTCAACGTGGAGCAGTTCATCAAACTGTAATAGATACGAGAGTGAAGCGGAAGAGATTCCGCTTTTTT
>CADCPY010000120.1 GCA_902803495.1 uncultured Erysipelotrichaceae bacterium | reverse complement strand
TGCCGATTGTTGTCGTTTTACCGGCACCGTTTACTCCGACCAGGCCGAAAATACTTCCTTCCTGTACTTCCAGACTCAGATTTCGCAGAACGGTTTTGTCTTTAAAGCTTTTAAATACATTTTTTACTTCAAGCATTTTCGTCCTCCTCATATACAGAATCCACAATTTTCAGTAATTCTTCTTTGGTAATGCCGTCCTCCTTCAAAGAGCGGATCACCACTTCCCCCTGTGCTTTCAGGCGGGACGGGATATCGGCAGAAGCAACATACACGCCCTTTTTACTGATCGTGTAGATGATGCCTTCTTCCTCCAGTTCCGCGTAGGCCTTGGCGACCGTATTCGGGTTGATCCCGAGATCCTGGGCCAGCATGCGGACGGATGGGAGTTTGTCGTCTGCCTTTAAAACACCAAGTTCGATAAACCGCATGATCTGCGATTTGATCTGTTCGTTGATGCTGCCATTCCCCTGTAAGTTGATTAAATACATAGGCACACTCCCTTTCTGTACTAATTGTACTATTTGTATTATTCACTTGTCAACCATGGCAAATGAAAAGGACGCTTCGCGCGTCCCTGATTCTACATAAGTATATGGTTGTTGTATTCGGATTAACGATGAATTAACATGTTGAACATTTCGGATTCTGCAACTGGTTTGATGTAGAATAATTCTTTAATAATCTTTCTTAACATATATTACACCTCTTTCTTTTCTGTCCTGTATTCAGGCCTCCTATCAGAGGACCTATTATATTACCACTGCAATTCTGATGTGTCAACCATAAAAAATGAACTGTTCCATTTGCAGAACAGTTCATGTTTTGTATTATTCTTCTTCGTCGTTTTCCAGTGCAATGTCGATCAGATCACGCAGGTTGAGCAGCTCGTCACGGCTGAAGGTAAACCCTTTTCCCATCTTTTCGTGCTCCGGAGCCCATTCTCTCAAATCGTATTTCGGTTTGGCTCCGTTATAGGAAATCAGGTTGAGTTCCTTCGTCCAGCCCTGATAGCCTTCGGAAATGACTCCGTATTCTTCCTTGATCTCGTATTCAAATTTTCCCGGCATATTGACCCCTCCTTTATTTTAAATCATCAATATAGGTTATTTCGTTTTCGTTGGAAAATCGGATGCTCTCTTCACGGTAGAGCTCGCGCTTTGCTGTTTCGTAGTCTTCCTTTAAATCCTTCACTTTCAGGAAGAATTCGAAATCCCCGTAGCGCATCTCTTCCGTGATGCCTTCCTTCAGAAGATATCTTCGCATCATTTCCTTTTCCGGAAGTGACGGAATCAAAACGGAATGTCTGCGGACCTCGCGGCTATCCTGCACGGTCGCAATCCGGTACTCATCCAGATAGTGCACTTCCTTCCGGTAAATATAGTAAATCATATAGTTATCCAGATTCAGATAGTACACCTCTTCACTGGAGGTTTGCCTCATTGCCTTTACGATTTTAGACAGCCGTATCTCTTTCATTCTTCTTCCCGCATCTCCGCAAGTTCATTCAGCGTATAGCCGCAGGTCAGCCATAAGCGCATGTTCTTATAGGCATCCATTAAGATGGTGAAGAACTGCTGCTGTTTCTTCTGGCTGATATGGATTCCGTGGTTATTCAGGATATCGTAGATATGATCCGTCGTCTTGTTCATCTTGAAGACCTTATGGATCTCTACCACGATCTGGTCCACTTCTTCCCCGCCTTTGAATTCATAGAGGAATTTCTTGAGGTCCTTGACCTCTTCGTTATTATCATAATAATCCTTGTGGCGGTATTTCAAGAGTTCCCTGCGTTCCAGAATGGCCGGAGAATGCGATTTCTTGACCATCATGATGTTATGCAGCAGGCCTTTGTTACCGACGATGTCCTTATGCAAAAAGTACTGGATATTATCAATAAACTTGATCCGGATGTTGTTGACCCGCTGAATGGTAAAGAAGAATTCCATGTTCAGATTGTCCACATACTCATCCATGACCTTGTAGAAGCGGTTGTAGTTATCAATGAGGTCGTAAATGGAGACAACGCCGTACAGCTCCACCATGCTCACCAAAAGATTGTAGATCCGGCTGTTGTTCTCAATGGTATCTTCCATTTTCTCCAGATTGGTCTTGCGGAAGTTGTGATAGATCTCTTCCGGCATAACCAGATACGTCTCCCCTTCAATCTCTTCGGTAAAGACCGCACCCAAAGACAGGAAGGAATAGTAGGAGCGCACATCGCTCTCACTCTCCTTCAGAATGCCGTGATAGTTCAGCATCCGCTTAATGAAGGTGTATTCCCTGTCCAGCATCTTTACGGAGTGCCGGCGCATGGCTTTCTGGTCGGAAAGAACCGCTTCGATCTTCGGAATCAAAGTTTCCCTGTTGTAGGGCTCTTCCGGGAAGTAGAGATTCCTGGCGATGTCCTGAAGTTTCTCATCGCTTTGAATACTCAAATGTTCGTGCAATGTCTTGCGTTTTAACTGTGAACTCATACGTGTTCCTCTTCTTTATTCGATAAGTGCTTTTCGCAAAACTGAAATACCGTATTCCAGTAAAGTTCCGGATGGAAGGATGAACTCCGCGCATGCGTGGCATCTTCCATCACGAGCATTTCCTTTTCGCTTTGGCAGTAATCGTAATTCTTTTTCAAATTGCTGAACGGCACGAAGGTGTCATTGTCTCCGTGAATGAACAGCATCGGAATCCGGCACTTCGGCAGACTGTATTTGGTATCTGCTTTCCGGATATTAAAGTGCAGTTTACACATCGTCACCAGATTGACAAAGTTGACCAGCGGGAAGGATGGAATATGGACCGTGTGGTTGCACTCATAGCGGTACTGATCCATTAAGGAAGCATAACCGCAGTCTTCCACGGCACATTTCACATTGTCCGGAAGATCTTCCCCTACAGTGAACATCACCGTGGATGCTCCCATGGAGATACCCCACAGCACGATCTCCGCTTCCGGGTCCTGCTTAATGATGTAATGGATCCAGCGTACGATATCGTGCTTTTCCCTGTATCCCATATAGGTATCCTTTCCTTCGCTCTCCCCGTGACCTCTTGCGTCCGGTGCC
>CADCPY010000119.1 GCA_902803495.1 uncultured Erysipelotrichaceae bacterium | reverse complement strand
ATTTCCGGATCGTCCTTTAAGGAGAGCAGGAAATCCTTGACCTTCTTTTCCATGACTTTGTCATTCGGGTCTTTCAGTTCAATGAAACAGGTCAAAGCTGCGGAGTGCGCATAGCAGTCGCAGTCGATGATAGTGCCTTCCTCATCGCAGCGGATGAAGCCGGCATTCTGTAACACCTTGTTGATATTCAAGACGTCAACGATATCCGTCTGACCGTGGTCACCCATGATGACGATATTCGTGTTTTCCAAATCCCCGTAACGTCTTAAGGATTCCAGTAAGACGCCTAATTCTTCATCGTGACGGTTGAGCTGGATCTTGGTTTCATTCGCGTAGACACCGTACGTGTGACGGATCGTATCCAGGTCGCACATCTTGACCAGCATGACATCCGGCTGACCGAAGTCGCGGATGAGATCCGGTGCGATGGACATTGTCAGATTGTCCAAAGAGCTGTCCGGTCCTTTGATGTATCTGCCGTATTTCCAGAAGTAGGCATCCAGAAGATTCTGGGTAGCCATTCCGCCTTCCAGCCACTTTTCCGGATGGTATCCGTCATAGTGATACGGAACATACATCGGCCAGTTGTACGTGTAATTGGCACCGGCGCTGACCGGCCAGGATAAGGAGCAGGTCGTTAAGCCGTGCTTCATGGCTTCATCCAAAAATGTCGGGCAGAGGACTTCTTCCTTCTTGCCGTACCAGACATCGTTCGGACGGCAGCCGCGGACCAGCCGCTCATTGTTGGCGATGCCGTGTCCGTCCACATAGCGGCCCGTGACGATTGTTGTATGCGCACAGTATGTCAGAGCCGGATGCACCGGATAGAGGTGGTGCACATAGGAGCCGTTTTCGATAATTGTTTTAAAATTCGGAAGTGTTTTCATATATTCGATGTCACTGGAACACAGTGCATCAATCATGAATACCAGGAGTTTTTTCATACATTTCCCTCACTTATACTTTTTTTAGCATTTCATTATAACCCACTTCCCCTGAAAAGGAAAGTTTTACTCTTCCAAAGAAAAAGCGGTCATATGGACCGCCTCATTTGGTATATTCGGAGATATTACTTCACTGCATCTTTTAAAGCTTTGGAAGCCTTGAATCCAGGAACCTTTGTTTCCGGAACTTCAACAGTTTCCTTTGTTCTCGGATTGATGCTCTTTCTAGCAGCTCTTGTCTTGACTTCAAATTTGCCTAAGCCGAATAAATCAACTTTATTGCCTTCTTTTAAAGTTTCAACAATGGTGTCAATGGCGGAATCAACGATTTCACCTGCTAATTTCTTAGTGATATTGTTTTTCTCAGCAATTGCTTCTGCTAATAACTTCTTATTTAAATCCATTTCAATCTCCCTCCAATCTGTCTCATATTATACCTTAATTCACATACTGAATCAATGACTAGGCCTCGGCCTTTTTCCTGACCAGGATGTGGATCGGTGTTCCCGTAAAGTCGAATGCTTCCCTCAGCCGGTTTTCCAGATATCTCTCATAGGAGAAATGGAAGAGCTTCGGGTCATTGACGAAGAGGACAAACGTCGGCGGTGCCGTAGAAACCTGGGACGCATAGTAGATCTTCATGCGTTTCCCGTTGATGGTCGGCGCCGGCGTGACCAGCTGTGCATCCAGAACGACCTCATTGAGGACACTGGTGCTGATGCGGCGGTTGCTGGCTTCGTAGCACGCGTCAACCAGCGGCAGGATATTCTGGATCCTGGCGTGGTTTTTGGCGGACACAAAACAGATCGGTGCATAGCGTAAGTAGACGAACTCATTGCGGATCTTCTCTTCCGTACGGATCATCGTCTTGTCATCCTTTTCCACTGTATCCCATTTGTTGTAAACGATGATGACCGGTTTTCCCGCTTCCACGGCGTATCCGGCCACATGCTTGTCCTGGGCCCGGATTCCGGCTTCCCCGTCGATCACAAAGAGGACAACGTCCGAGCGCTCAATGGCGCTGACAGCCCGTAAGACGGAATACTTCTCGATATTCTCATAGACCTTGCCGCGCTTGCGGATGCCGGCCGTATCGATGATGACATATTCCTTCCCTTCGCGCTTGAATGCCGTGTCGATGGCATCGCGCGTCGTGCCTTCCAGATCCGAGACGATAACGCGTTCTTCGTTCAGGATGGCATTGACTAAAGAAGACTTTCCGACATTCGGCTGTCCGATGACGCTGAAGCGGATCATGCCTTCATATTCATTGCTCTTTTTTTCCGGTAAGAGCTCGATCACTCTGTCCAGAACATCGCCGGTACCGATGCCGTGAATGGCACTGACCGCGATCGGTTCGTCAAACCCGAGGGCATAGAAATCGTAGATGTTATCCAGCTTGTTGATATCGTCGATCTTATTGACGCATAAGATGACCGGCTTATTGGAACGGTGCAAGAGTGACGCCACAAATTCGTCATCGCTGGTCAGGCCTTCCATGCCGTTGACCACAAAGCAGATGACATCCGCCTCTTCAATGGCGATATCGACCTGCATGCGGATCTCTTTCTGGAACGGCTGGTCCGCGAGTTGGATTCCGCCCGTGTCAATGACGCGGAATTCCTTGGTCAGCCATTCGACCTTTCCGTAGATGCGGTCTCTGGTGACTCCCGGCGTATCTTCGATAATGGCCAGACGTTCGCCGATAAACCGATTAAAAATCGTTGATTTCCCAACATTTGGTCTGCCAACGATTGCGATTACTCCATTAATCATTCTCACTCACTCCTTCCGGGAATTTCGTTTCGATAATATTGGAAATGGTATCGACCACTTCCTCGATGCTCATCTCGGAAGTATCCACTAACACAGCATCCTCCGCCTGTGTCAGAGGAGAATGTTCTCTGTGGGTATCCTGGTAATCCCGCTCTTCAATGTCCTTGACCAGCGCATCAAAGTCGCACGGAATTCCCTTTTCCATATTTTCCTTGTAGCGGCGCATGGCCCGGGAGGCCGGGGAAGCAGTCAGGAAGATTTTGATCTCCGCGTCTTTTAAGACAACGGTACCGATATCTCTTCCGTCCATGATGATTCCCTTGTTCTTCGCAAAGTCCTTCTGGCGGGCAACGAGGTCTTCTCTGACGCTTAAGAGCGTGGAGACATCGCTGGCACCCATGGACATATCCTTTTCCCGGATGCGGCGGGTCACGTTTTCACCGTTTAAATACACATTGCCGAGGGCGTCAAAAGAGATCTTGCTCTGCGGCAGTAACTTTTTGACTTCCTCTTCATCCTTCCAGGCGACATCAGCCATCTTGCAGGCTAACGCGATACAGCGGTACATGGCACCCGTATCGAGATGAATATAGTTGTATTTCTTGGCCAGGCGCTTGGCAATGGTGCTTTTCCCTGCCGCGCTCGGTCCGTCAATCGCAATATTAATACGCATTAAATAATTCCTCTGCTCTTTAAGATGTAATAGACCAGTACGCCCAATACCGCCACTAAGACGATTAATAAAACCGTTAAGAGGCCGTTCAAAACTTTGTTGACCGTGTCGACCTTTTCGTTGACACCGCCGAGTTTGTCGTCGTATTCATCGATCTTTGTTTTCAGTTCGGATGTCTGCTGTAAGAGGTTTTCATGGAGTTTGGTATCCACGATGAAGTCCTCTTCCACTTCGACCATTTTCTTTTCCTTCTGCGGTTCCTTGGAGGCTTCGCGCAGTTCTTCCTTGTTGACTTCACGGGTCGTTCCGACATCGCTCAAAACGTTTTCGATCTCCTTGCGCAGATCTTCATGGTCTTCCTGATAGAGCGGCTTGGAAGCTTCTTCCTTTTTCTGCGGCTGCACCTTCGGCTCGTCGTCTTCCAGCGGTCCGTAAACCGTCAGGTTGCTGGTACGCGGTTCGTACGCCGGTGTGGCCTTGAGGTCTTCCTTTAACGTCTCTTTGACTGTTTCCGGTTCCTTTTCCTTGAACGGTTCGAACGCCTTTGTGCTTTCCTCTTCCTTTTCACGGAAGTAGTTGACCGTATTCTTTTTGGAATTGCCGCGCAGTTCGTTCAGGATGTTCAGATCCGTGTCTTCCATGGAGCGCAGGCCCTTGCGGATGTTGTACTGCTTGACTTCATCAATGAATTCATCGAGATATTCATTGTTAAATGCCGGAGCCGCATTTTCCGCTTCTTCCTTCCCTGTTTCCTTCACTTCTTCCTTTTTGACTTCCGGAATCTTCGTGGCGATGACTTCCGGGTTTTCCGCTGTCAGCTGCTCTTTGAGATGCTGCGCTTCGGAAGAGGTCGCTTCCGCTTCCATCTTGTCAAAGGACGAAGAATCGATGGCATTCAGCCGGTTGGCATAGTGGGACAGTTCCTCACTTTGAATATTTTCTTCCGGATTGGTATTTAAATCGCGGTATAACTCCTCGTTTTTTCTGACTCTTGATAAACTCATAATGATTTACCTCCAACATATCAATTATAACAAATCCCCTAAAAGAATGGGAAATAATTCACGGAAAAGGCACAAAAACCCATGATTTTTCATGGGTTTTAGGCAATTGGGAGTTCAAAGGTGAACGTCGTTTTTCCGCCGCTGCTTTCCGCAAAGCAGCTGCCGTTATGCAGCGTCATGATATTCTTCACAATGGAGAGACCCAGACCGCTGCCGGAAGTGGCGCGCACGTGGTTTTCCTTCGAGCGGTAGTAGCGCTCAAAGAGGTACGGCAGATCTTCCGGACTGATGTCCTTGCCGTAGTTGGTAACGGAAACAGATAAGCGGTTGTTTTCCGTCTTCTGTACCACTTCGATCTTCACGGAATCCACCGAGTAGTTGATGGCGTTATTCAGCAGGTTGTAAAGCACCTGGGAGATCTTCAATTTATCTGCCTTGACTACTGTTTCCTGATCGGCGGTGTAGTCAAACTGATAGTAGTTCTGATACATCTTCTCGTAGTGGGAGAGCGTGGACCGGATCAGCTCATTCATGGAGAATTCCTCCGCATTCAGCACGTCAGAGCGCGACTGGTAGCGGGAGAGGTCCACGACATCGTTCACTAATGAGGACAGACGGTCCGTTTCCTCGACAATGATATTGAGGTTGTCTTCGGTCCGCTCCTCTTCAATATCCCGCATCATCTCCGCATAGCCGCTGATCATGGTGAGCGGTGTGCGCAAATCATGGGAAATATTGGCGATGAGTTCCTTCTGCAGGGAATCCACTTTCTTGAGTTCCCCTGCCGCATAGTTCAGCGTGGAGCTTAACTCCTTGATTTCCGAATAGCCTTCGCCCTTGAATTTCACATCGTAGTTTCCGGTCGCCAGCGTCTTGGCGCTCTCGTTGATGTCAATGATCGGGTTGGAGATCTTTTCGGAAATAAACCAGGTGAATAAGGCGCTTAAGCCCAGAAAGAGCACGGAGCTGAAGAGCAGCTGAATTTTCAGTGTATTACTGATCGGATCGACCGGCGTCAGCTGCGACGTGCCGATCAAAAGGTATCCTTTTCCGCTCGAATCTTCCAGAATGCGGGCATAGAGGATCATGTCCCCTTTTCCCATATTCATCTTCGGCACCTGTCCGTCAAACATTTCCGGACGGTAGTCGTCGACAATGCTTTCTTTCGCGTAGAAGACTTCCTTCATCTCCCCCGTCTCTTTGGCCGCTTCATAGATGCGGTAGAGCTCGAAGTAATGCAGGCTGTTCAGATAATTGTCAAAGGCCTTATTGGAGGCGCTGATATCCGTGGTATTATCGTCAATGGAGATCAACCTCAAGGAGAGGTCATAGTCCATAGCACATTTCTTCAAAAGAACGTAGAGGTCATCGCTCTCGATATTGGCCGCGATGCTGGTGGCAGAGGATTTGAGGTTTTCCGTAATGGTCGCCTGATAGAACGGCTTTAAAAAGACGATCTGAAAGAGCCAAAGGAATACCAGGATGACCAAAGAGAAGATTGCGAAGTAGCGGAAGATCTTCCGGCGGATGCTTTCCTGCTTACTCTTCATGATAGTCAAAGCGGTAGCCCGCTCCCCTCACCGTAACAATGCAGTCCTTGTAGTCTTCGAGATTCTTCCGTAACAGCTTGATATGGGTATCCAGTGTTCTGTCATCCCCTTCATAGCCATATCCCCAGACTTCCTCAATAATGCGGTCCCGGCTTACCACCATGCCTTTATTGGTGACTAAAAGCGTTAAAAGTGCATATTCTTTCGGAGACAGATCCACCTCAACGCCGCGTAAAGTTACCTTATGCGCCGCATAGTCGATGACCAGTTCCCCGTAACTGTCTTCCTTTTTGTGGTATTTGTGGAATCTCTTTAATATGGCATTGATGCGCATCATGAGTTCCTTCATGGAAAACGGCTTGACGACGTAGTCATCCACGTCTTCCTCAAACGCCTTGATCTTGTCGTATTCCTGACCCTTGGCCGTTAACATGATGATCGGGGTGTCCAAAAAGGACCGGATCTCCCGCACCGCTTCCAGTCCGTCCATCACCGGCATCATGACATCCATGATGATCAGGTCATACACGTTGTTCTCGCACTTTTCCACGGCCTTTTCTCCGTTCTGGGCAATATCGACTTCATGCCCTTCGTGTCCGGCATATTTTTTGATCAGTAAACAGATATTGATTTCATCATCTACAACGAGCAGTCTTGCCATAATTCTCACCTCTTGTACTATCTTAAAAATCCAATGTGAACTTTAAGTGAAGGAAACAAAAAGCAGAAATGAACTTCTGCTTTTTTTGAATGTTTAAGCTCTGCCGGCGTATTTGCCGTCCGCTGTCGTAATGACAACCATTTCGCCCTGTTCAATGAAGAGCGGAACCTTGATCGTCCAGCCGGTTTCCAATGTGGCATTCTTCAAAGCGGAAGTCGCCGTGTCGCCCTTGACACCCGGTTCGCTGTAAGTCACCTCCAGAGTGACTTTATCCGGCAGTGCCACACCGAGGATTTCTCCTTCGTACATCGTAACGTTGACGTTGTCGTTCGGTTTTAAGAAATTGAGTTCCCATTCCAGATGGTCTTTCGGGATCTCGATCTGTTCGTAAGTGGTTGTGTCCATGAAGGAGAGCGCATCGCCTGTATCGTAGAGATACTGCATTTCCTTCTTGTCCAGATGTGCCGGTTCCACCTTGTCGCCGCCCGTGAAGGAAATATCCGTAATGGCGCCGTTGCGCAGGTTCTTTACCTTTACCTTGACGATCATCTGGCGCATGGCCGTTTTGTTGTGCTGAATGTCAATCACTGTATAGAGATTATTATCATAGAGGAATGTTAATCCCGGTTTGAGATCGTTAACAATAATCATAAATCCTACCTCCGTAAGTATCTGTATCTATTTTATTATGAAAACAAAAACGATTCAACAAAGAATCGTTCTCTATTCATCCGGATAGTAATAGCGCTCCACCCGGGCATAATCCTGATTGTAATCAAGGACGGCATGGAAGGTATACTTGCCCAAAACCGAGATATAGGCCGTATTCTCCTCGTAATACACCTTGACCCGGCAGCCGTGCATCTGAAAGGTAAAGTCCTTCGTATCCATATACATGAACTCCTCCTTGATGCGCTCAATGGCCGCCGCTTCCATCTCGTAGACTTCGTTCAGCCGCTCCGTGCGGTTGAGCTGGTCCAGCCGATTCTGCAGGATGATATTGCTGCTGAAGATAATATAGGCCAGATTCACGCAGATGATCAGGGTATGAAACAGAATGAATCCCTTCCTCATCGCCGTATTAAGACTCTCCTTTCCTTCTCCCCGCGGATATAGTTCAGATAGATGTGTTCATTCTCATCTTCTTCAAACCAGGCGTCATCGATATGTTCGAAGACGATATTGGTTCCCGGGGAGATGTAGAGATGGTCATTCTCCAAAGCCAGCGTGAAGATCTTATCATCCATCTCGTAGATGATCTCATCGTCATAGACTTCCACGTTTTCCCCTAAGGTAAGGATCATCCTCAGCTGATAGATGGCATTGATATCCTGATTGAAATCCGTATCGATCTGCCAGAAGGCACTCAGCCGCAGCATCTCTTCCGCCAAGTGTAAAATACCCGATAAGGCAATCAGCGCAATCAAAGCCTCCAGTAAGGTAAACCCCTTACGGCTGCACTTCTTCCCAAGAGAGTTCAAAGCGTTCCTCCTCATATTCCCTGCTGTTCTGATACAGATACGATGTCTGATAGAGCATCTCCAGCGTATAGGCAATCACAAAAAGAGAAATCAGGCATTCCAATAACAGCCATCCTTTCCTAAGGTTCATGGATCCTCCCGCAGCCGAGTGTAATAATGAGCTCTTCATTTTCCAGAAAATCAATGGTCTGGGCCATATTCACGTTTCCCCTGCCGTTAAAATGGATCTCATAGCGCGAAGTGAGCGAGTCGTAGCTGAAGTCGATATGTTCCTTATAATAGATGGCATCAAACTGCGCATGGGCGTACTCACTGATTAAAAGCCACTTCTGATAGCGCAAGGCATCAAAGCGCAAGTGCCGCATGCCGTAAGACATACAGACGGCATAAACGCTTAATACCAACAACATCTCAAATAAGGTAAAGCCCTTATTCCACGATGACCGCTTTGCCGTTTTCAATGTCGATCCTCTTCCCGTTCTTGCAGATGCCCTGTCTGGCGGTAAGCAGTTCCTCCCCAATCAGTTCGGAGATACTGGCCGGCACATCGTCATACTTCAGCTGGAATTCCAAAATCGCCGTATCGACAACCTTCAATTGGTTCTCGCAGCTTTTATCGTTAATGATTCCCATGACCTTGCTGATATTCGGTACACTCAGCAAAAAAACCACGGCAATCACGCTTAATACGATCATCATCTCCAGTAAGGTAAATCCTTTTCTCATGTTTTTTACTCCCTTCTTACAGCTGATACACGGCGCCCAGCGGACTCATCAAAGCCCGGTACAGTAAGGCAATCATGAGACTCACCACCACATAGATGGCATACTGCACGCCCTGGATGGCCTTTTTCCATTTCCGCAGAAAGAGCGCCTGATTGATTTCGATATACTGCTTCAGCAGCGAGCGCAACTCTCCCGTCACATTCCCGATCTCAAAGGCCTTCAACAGCTTCGGATCCAATAACAAGGCCCCAATGACTTCATTCGCATTTTTCCCTTTCTTCAATTCCTTTTCCATCTGCAAGGCCACAAAGGAGGCAAAGCGGCTAGAATTCTGCTTGCTTAAGGATTCCACGATCTGCTTGGTATTGGCCCCGCTATTGAGCAGTGCTTCATAGTAAATCGCAAAATAAAGCGAATAGTAGCGGCAGAGCAGATTGTTTTTCGATAACCGATAGCACGTTTCATAAAAGCGCAGAAAGGCCTGCTTGGAGCGCAGATGCAAACAGTAAAGTAAACCTGTAATCAGCAGTGCCACTACCCCGTAGCAGTAGATCTTTAAAAAGATCTGCAGATGAAAGACCGAGCGGTCCGTATGATCAAACAGCGCCAGAGAATCTGAGATCATCGGCAGAATGGTATGATCAAAGAAAAACGCCGCGGCGAGACTCATCACAAAGAGAAAGACTGCATACAGGGCATTTTCCGAAGTGATCCGCCGGAGCTGGGCTTTCATGCTTTCACTCTCCGTCACATACGAGCGGAAACTCTTCCCGTCCAAAAAGGCTTTCGAAGAGAGAAACGGCGCTTCCAGTTTACGGAAGTAGGTTTCCGAATCCCCGTGAATCTCCAATATTTCCAGACACTCCTCTTCCTTTAACCCCTTGTTTTTCAAAAGGTCGTACATCCGATAGTCATCCAGGAGGTCATTCCGGGAGCGAAAGCTGATTTCTTTTTTCAGAGAGCGGAACAAATGTTTCCGAAAGTTTCTGATGCTCTCTGTAATAGAGAATCTCTTCTTCATCCATCGTTTCATATACGCATACCCTTTCCTTCTTCTCCCCGGTGCTTAACAGGCGCTGATTGGTAATGAGGATCGCCGTCTCATAGAGATCAAACAGATTCACGTTCAGATCCTTTAACCGGTGGAACACGCCCACACAGTTTCTGGCGTGGATCGTGCTTAATACCAGGTGTCCCGTTAATGCCGCCCGTATGGCCATCTTGGCCTCATTCTCATCGCGGATCTCCCCGATGAAAATGACGTCCGGATCATGCCGCATCAGTTGCCGGATCCCTTCCGCAT
>CADCPY010000118.1 GCA_902803495.1 uncultured Erysipelotrichaceae bacterium | reverse complement strand
GGAAGATCTCTTCCGTCCGCTATCAGCACTATCTGGAGGCACTCAAAGCCATCGAAGAAGGGAGAAAGGAACTTTATGATTAAAGTTGCACCGTCCGTACTGTCGGCGGATTATCTCAATTTAAAGGAACAGCTCTCCGCCCTGGAAGAAGGTAAGGCGGACTGGCTGCACTTTGATGTCATGGACGGCCACTTTGTACCGAATCTGACGTTCGGTCCGAAGATCTTAAACGATATGTGCAAAGCCACATCTCTCTTTAAGGATGTTCATATCATGGTCGACAATCCCGTCACGGTAGCACCGTGGTTTGAGAATGCCGATCTGATCACCTTTCACTACGAGTCCAACGATCCTGTTCCTGAAGTGATTAAGACAATCAAACAGGCAGGTAAGAAAGTCGGCATCTCCGTCAAACCGAAGACGGATGTCACGCTGCTGACACCGTATCTCAGGGAGATGGATCTGGTGCTGGTGATGAGCGTCGAGCCGGGGTTCGGCGGTCAGGCCTTTATGAGCGACATGCTGGATAAGGTAAAGTGGCTGAAGGAATACCGCGAAACAAACAATCTGAACTATCTCATTGAGATTGACGGCGGAATCAATGCGGAAACATCCCCGCTGGCCATTGAAGCCGGCTGCGATGTCTTAGTTGCCGGATCCTACGTCTTCAAGGGCGATATTAAGGAAAAGATCCGCACGCTGAAGCTTGCGTCCATCCGTGTTGTCTATGAAGCGGACAAATGCCGCACGGCTGCCTACGATCAGGGAAAACTGATCGGGGAGTGCGACTATCTGGTAGAAGGAAACATGTGGAACTTCTGTCATACGGAAGTGAACGAAGAATATAAGGGAATGGGAATTGCCGCAAAGCTCGTGGAACTTCTTCTGAACAAATGCGAAGAAGAAGGTCATGAAGTGAAGGCAACCTGCTCCTACGTGAAGAGATACATCGAAGCCGGGAAGTAACCCGGCTTTTGCTTGCATAAAAAAACACAGAGGAATCTGTGTGTAAGAAAGAAAATAAAAACCGCATTTCTGCGGTATTTTATTATTTCGCTTCCTGTTGAGCTTTCAGGGTACGTAAAGCACGAGCGGACATTTTGACTACCTGTTCTTTTCCGTCGACCATAACTTTAACCTTTTGAAGGTTAACATCCCATTTACGACGAGTTGCACGAAGTGAATGTGAACGTTTGTTACCATATAAAGCCTTTTTTCCAGTTACTGCACATACTTTTGACATAATATGTAAACCTCCTTTCCCTGAAGACTTGCTTAGTTATTTTAACCTATATTATTTGCGTTTGCAAGTGCTTTTTTTCAATAATTGCGCATTCTTTGAATCTATTTTATAATATGCGTGAGGTGAAACGGCATGATTGAAACATTTTCCGATTTTTTATCCATTCTGATGTTGGTCAACTTCATTTTTCTGTTCGGATATGTGATCATTCAGGCCCTGAACAAGAGCCGTAAGATCCGGATCATCGAAAGAGAACTTGAGTATTATCGCGAAACCGAATAAAATCCTATTGCAGGATTTTTTTGATTCTGTGCTTGTAACATACTAGGAAAGAGGCTGAAATGGAACTGGGAAAAAAGGAAATCAAAAAGCTGAATACCATGTATCAGGATATGCTGAATGAAGTGTATGCCTACGAATATCTGAGAGATACACTGGAAGAGAAATACTATACCGATGCCTTAAAGAAAGTCATTGCCGAGCGGCAGGGACATCTGAGAATCCTTCAGAAGCTCTGCGGCAGTGAAAAGACAGCGACGGATGCGGATATGAAGTATCTGAAGCGCTTAGTGAAACTGTTCGGTGTCAGCCGCATGTTCAAGCATCTTTCCGGAATTCTGGAAGAGCGGGCGAAAGAGTCCGAAAAGCTCTCCAAGACGGTGCCGGAGCTGAAACAGATCGCCATGGCGGAGTTCCGTTTCCAGCAAACTTTTGAACGGTTGCGAAACTGGAATAAAGGTTAACGGGAAAGGTTTGTAGTATAATAGCAGTATGAAAATTATGGTGGGACTCAGCGGCGGAGTTGACAGTGCCGTCGCAGCATATCTGTTAAAACAGCAGGGGCATGACGTTACCTGCGCTTTTATGCGCAACTGGGACAGCGGTGCCAACAATGACGTGCTGGGAAACCCGACGACAAATGACGATATCTGCCCGCAGGAAAAAGACTACAACGATGCCAAAAGCGTCGCCGAAAAGCTCGGTCTGCCGTTACTTCGTATCGATTTTATTGAGGAGTACTGGAATGAGGTATTCATGCAGTTTATCGACGAATACAAAAAGGGCAGAACCCCGAATCCGGACATCCTCTGCAACAAGTACATTAAATTTGACCACTTCCTGGAATTTGCCCGGAAGAACGGTTTTGAATATCTGGCGACAGGACACTACTGCAAGCGTCTTGAAAAAGACGGGAAGGTGTACTTAGCCAAAGCGGATGACCGCAACAAGGATCAGTCCTACTTCCTGGCACAGGTCTCTGCGGAAGCCATCTCCAAAACGTATTTTCCGTTAGGTAAGATCGATAAGCCGGAAGTGCGCCGCATCGCACAGGAGTTAGGTCTTTCCGTGGCGGACAAGAAGGATTCCACGGGAATCTGCTTTATCGGAGAGCGCAACTTCCGTCAGTTTCTGCAGAACTATCTGCCGGCCAAGGAAGGAAAGATCATCGACCTGAAGAGCGGAAAGGTGCTCGGAGAGCATATCGGTGTGCTCTACTATACGATCGGACAGCGCAAGGGACTCAACCTTTCGGGCGGTCCGTGGTTTGTGGCGGACAAGGATGTGGAAAAGAACATCCTCTATGTCGTCAACTTATCCTACAGTGAACTTTTGAATTCGGATTCCTGTCTGGTTTCCGGATTTAACCATATGACGGAGTTGCGTCCGGAGAATTGCTGCGCGAAATTCCGCTACCGCCAGAGTGACAATGAAGT
>CADCPY010000117.1 GCA_902803495.1 uncultured Erysipelotrichaceae bacterium | reverse complement strand
TGTCGTAGCCTTTGCAGCGGTTTTTGCCTTGGCCGGAGCCTTCTTAACAGCTGTGGCGGCTTTTTTAGCCTTGGTTTCTACAGCCTTGACTTCTTCCTTGATTTCCTCAGCAACTTTTTTCTTTGTAGCCATAACTCATTACCTTCCTTGAATGTTATTTAGCGACTTTATCCTTAAGCGCTTTGCCCGCTTTGAAGGTGGGAACCTTAGAGGCTTTGATCTTTACGACTTCGCCAGTCCGCGGATTACGGCCTTCACGAGCAGCGCGTTCTTTCACGCCAAAGGTACCAAAGCCAATCAGCTGAACAGCTTCGCCCTTCGCCAGAGCGTCTCCGATAGCTCCAAACACTGCATTGATAGCAGTCTCAGCGTCCTTCTTGGTCAGGCCATTCGCGGCCACAGCATTGATCAGTTCTCCTTTGTTCATGAAAACCTTCCTTTCTGCCCTCTAGGGCTTATGATTCAAGGGATTATAGCATGTTATCCATATACTGGCAATCCCCCGTGATAAAGAGGCTGCACAAGCGGATCGTAATCCACTTTGGCAGCCTCTTTATATCTTTATGCAAATCTTAATTCATCAAGAGTGTATCTGATCACTTCACCAACAGAATCTTCATCTTCGGATGGTGGCATTTGCGCCAGCCAGGGATGCTCATCTGCTCTTGGCCATTCCTGTGTTTCCGTTTTTTCCTGGTCCATCTGGCATTTCACTCCCGTTTCTGTTTCTGGCAGAACCGCTACCAATTGTATCGCTTTCAGGAGTGAAATACAATATCTGCTGTGTTCTTTTCAGGACTTTTTATCAGCCAATCTCCCAGATCACGGTCACGGTATCGGAGACTTCAATATCATCCGGCTCCATGTTGACATCATAGCTGCCGCCAGCCTCACATGGCTCACACATACAGTCTTCCATCAGCAGTTCTTTGTTCATAGGGTGATACTCAAAATTGATCTCTCCCCAGGAATAGTCAATTGATTGAACATCCTTCAGAGATACCCCTGCTGCTGACGTTAACACCGACGCCTTCTCTTTGGCATCCGAAACGGCTCTTCCAAGCAGCTCGTTCTTGCTTGCTTCCGGATCTTTAACGAAATAGCTGATACGAAACTCCGGATGCAGCTGACAATGTGCCAGGGCATAGAGTATTCTTCCAAACCTTTCACTATCAGAATCAAACTCGACTTTCAGCACATGTTGGAACTTATATCCGACAAACCGCTGCTTCCAGCTGTCATGTTCCTTGTAGCTTTCATATTCGGTGTCGATATCGAACCGGAGTGTTTTTAATGCCGTCCGTTCGAATCCAAAGGGTTCGAGGGTATCCCGAAGCTGCTCCGTATCCTCGGATGACCGGCGAAGGGTGTCCGCATATTCCGGATAAATCCCTTCCAGTGTCATTGTGATTCTGGTCATGTCCGGATGCACCTTGATCTGTCCTTTTCCTGTCACGCGAATCGTTTTCATGGTTCCTTCCTTTCCGGCGCATTAGCGCCAATCAGATTACTCTTTGGGCTCAATAGCAGAATCCATCTCAGCGATGATGTCGAACAGTTCTCCTGGGATCACAAACGGGTCGGAGAACGCATTGATCACAATTCCTGTGACTTTCTTTTTATTGTTCCGGGCAAGGCTTACCGCAGTCAGAAAATGCTCCTGGATCTTTGAAAAGTCATTACCGTATTCACCCATTTCCTCGGCTGTCGTAAACACCGGAAAGAAGAAGTCTTCTCCGTTTTGCAAAATATCCGGTACCATATGGACATCATCTTGATTTGTGATGGTGTTTCCCACCAGAACATCGAGACTGCCTTTTTTCACCGCATCCTTAATCATTTTTGTTACAGCCTCTGTGTCGGCGGCACTCATGATTGCGTTGCAGGGAATCCAGATCCAGCTGTCACGCAAAATCTTCGTCAGCTTTATCATGTTCATCTGCGTCCTGTTTCTGTTGCAGATCTCTACAGCCCTTTTAAGAAACGAGCCATCTTCAAGCAATTCGGCGGTAATGGGATCGTCCGGCACAGTATATTCCACACCGCCATCGGCCTTGAAGATCATTTCGATCAGTTCTTTGGCCAGCATGAAGGATTTTCCCCAGGGATTGATGATGAAACCGGCATGTTCCGCAGTCAAAGCTTCCTTCAACATAACGTCAATGAAGTTGGAGACAATCTCGCTCGGTTCACCTTTCTCATGTTCCGCGGGAGACGTAAAGGCAGCTATCCATTCCTTTCCGTCCTTCGACTGCACTGTACGAAAGGCAAAGCTATTTCCGTCATCAGAAGTCGCTACAGGGAACATAAAGTGACCGTCTGCGTGCATCCGTTGTCGAATCGCTTCGAGTATTCCTACCAGGTTTTCTTTGCAACTGTCCGCATAGAATCTGTCGATTGTTTCCTCGATCAGTTCATTTCCAGCGAGAAATGGGTCGCGGAAAGACGATTTCCTGCAATCCATAAACTGAGCAATCACTTCCAGCATGTCATCTGGCAGACGTTTTTTGCATTCCAGTAAAATTTCTTCCGGCACATCATAGTAGGCTTCCGCAATTCCGCAGGCAATACAGGTCAGTGTATCGCAGTCACCGCCTAGAGAAACCGCTGTACGGATCACATCTTCAAAGTCAGTTCCCTCCAGGAAAGCAGTGATTGCCTCGGGAACGGTTTGCTGACAGTTCTCCACATGATGATATGTCGGCCGGATTTCATCGCAGGTTCTGGACAGGTCATATCCGAATTCCTGGATGATGTATGCCTTGATATCCTCTTTGCTACTTCCACTGCGGGACATAAAGATGGCGCTGGCTGTTGCTTCAGCCCCCTTGATACCTTCCGGGTGATTGTGCGTTACTTCCGCCGTCAGCCGAGCAATATGCCTTGTCTCTTCCAGTGTGTCGTAGAGCCAGCCTGTTGCAGACACGCGCATTGCAGAGCCGTTTCCGTAGCTCCCGTACGGTTCCGGGTGCTTGCTATGCAGCCAACGGTAGAACATCCCACCGTATCCGGCATCAGGATAATTCCTGCCCCACTTCTGCATCGATTGCACCAGCGCGGTCTTGATCTCTTCGTCCGTCTTTCCCATGGCGGACAGCAGTGCATCAGCCACCGCCACTGTCATCACAGAATCATCTGTGAATTCGGAATACCTGCTGAAAAGCGGGAATTCTTTCGTCTTCGGGCTTCTGTCAAACTCATACGGGCTTCCAATCATGTCGCCCAGGATTGCTCCGATCA
>CADCPY010000116.1 GCA_902803495.1 uncultured Erysipelotrichaceae bacterium | reverse complement strand
TTCACTGTTCATGTTCATCAGCGTATTGAACTGCTTTAAAACATCCTGGGCGAGATAGCGGTAGTTGGCATCAAGCCCCTTCACCGGCAGATAGACATTCACGCCATAGCGGGAGAAGCCCCAGCCATTGCACGGGAAGTGCGACAGCATGCCGACCGGATTGATCAGATTGAAGATATTGCTGTAGGAAGAATCCCCGACGGCATCCGCCGTGGAGGTACTGAACGGTTCAAAGCAGTAAACGAACACTTTTCTGTTTTGATACTTCAGGCCGTTCGGAAGGTCGATTCCTTCATCCAGCGCTTTTCCCAGCAGGTTGGCAACGCTTCCCGCTCTGCCGTACCCCTGGATCCAGAATACCAAGGTACCGCGGATATCTTTCCCTGCCCCTTCCATTAAGTAGGACATCAGGTCGCTTTCCACATTGGACCTTGCGGCATCAAAGCCTTCATGCAGGGCCGCTTCTTCCCCTAAGAGGAAGTTGCTCAAGTATTCCTGGTTATAGTTCTCTCCGCGCAGGGAGATATTTAATAAGGTGACGTCTCCGTCCAGCTGCTTGGTCGCAAAGACCGTGCCGATCGTATTGCCGGTGCCGGTCTGGCGGTAACTGTCCTGGACTTCGATATTCTCAAATTCCAGTTCTTTTAACAGCGTTTCAATATTGACGGAAGGATTGCTGCCGTCGGCAGAGAACGCTGCCATGGCCATGCTTAAGGACATCTGGGCCAGAGCACTGTTGTAATCGTAAGCGGAGTTATCAAACCAGCGGTCATTGTAAGAGTACGCTGCCGTACCGCTGCGGGATTCCAGGGAGCCGGAATAGTACTTGAACGTTCCGTCCTTGCTGATCCGCTCATTGCTGCCGTACGCTTCGGAGTCCGGCGTATATTCCCAGAGGGAATTGTCTTTTACTTCAAAACTCTCCAGGGAGTTTTTGAACTTCATGACATGGTTATCGATTTCCAGATGGTACGTGTTCTTATCCTTATACGCAAAGGAATCCGGGAAGATCAGTACCAGATGGTTTCCGTCATAGCGGAAGGATGTATCGGCATTGGTCAGAGCCACATAGTCCGTATCGTCCGTATTGTTGACCAAGTAGAATGTACCGGAGGAAAGATTCACGCTTTCGATCTCCAGATTGAAGTCGATATCCAGACGGGTGAACATCTTCTCCCCGCTCAGTCCGCTTTCCGGATAGATTCTTGTAACTTCCGGCTTTTCCGTTGCTGTCTCGGAACCGGAGTTGTACTGGTATTCCGTAACGATGGTAGCCCATTCCTGGTTCCCGCCGTAGATGCAGTGGTTTTCCGATTTGATCAGACGGTAGGCACTGTCGTAATACAGGGTATTGGTTCCCGTGGTATCCCCGTTGCCGTTGGTCACATCGATCCTTCCGAGATAGCCGCTTCCGTAGCGGTAGTTCTCTTCCGAGGTCTGTTTTGAGCCGTCTTCATAGTAGTAGTTCGTGACGACCTTGCTGAAGGTACCGTCGGAATTGTAGGTAAACGTCATGTCACTGTCGGTCTTTCCCGTCAGCTGATTGACTGTGGAAATGCTGTTCAGCTGATAGTTTCTACCGTACGTATAGGTAGTGACATACGTATATTTGGCTGCTTCCGCGTTATATAAGTATTCGCTTTTGATAATATTGCCGAACGGGTCATAGGAAAAGATCTCCTGTGCCTGAGTCTCTCCGGTATGGAGGATCTCCGTTAACAGTCCGTCATTATTCCGTTTATACTGATACTCATTTCCCATACCGACATAGTAGTATTCCGAGAAATGGGTCTGTACTTCATGGTCATAGTTATCAAAGAAATGATAACCGCGGCCGTCAATAAAAATCCGTCCCGCGTTGTCATAGGTATAACTGTACGTTCCGAGATTCTCATCAAACTGACCGTCGTCATATTTTACACTGATTTTCTCTCCGATGATTTTTTCGCTGCTTTTTCTGCGGTAATCCTTATCCCCGAGCGTGTAAGCACTCACCTTGATCGGGGTAAGAAAAGACAGTAAAACTGCCATCACCAGAAGGAAACATCCTGTCTTTTTTCTTAATATCATGTAATTCCTCACCTGTTTATATCATACTTGAAAGCGGGTATGAAAGCAAAAAGAAAAAGCATCCGGATGGAAAGTTTCATCCGGATGCTGAAGTTGGCTTAACCTAATTTGGAAAGCTCCACGGCAATGTCGCTTGCGACTCTGGCGTTGTTGTAAGCCAGCTGCAGGTTGGTTGCCAGGGATTCTCCGCCTGTCAGATCCTTGATCGTAGCGAGCAAAAACGGTGTTGTCTGCTTGCCGCGGATCTTACGCTCCTTGCACATTTCCAGCGCTTCATTAATGACTTTTTCCATATGTTCAAAGTTCTGTGCGTATTCTTCCGGAACCGGATTGCCGACGACTACGCCGCCCTTTAAGCCAAGTTCCCATTTGGTATGTAAGATCTCGGCAGCTTCCTTGGCGTCTTTTAAGCAGTAGTCCACACCGAAACCGCTCTTCCGGCAGTAGAATGCCGGGAAGTCACTTGTCTGATAGCCCAGTACCGGAACACCCATGGTTTCCAGGTATTCCAGTGTTAAACCGATGTCCAGAATCTGCTTGCAGCCGGCAGAAACAACACAGACCGGCGTATTGGCCAGTTCCTGTAAGTCTGCGGAGATATCCATTGTTGTTTCAGCACCGCGGTGAACACCGCCGATTCCGCCTGTCGCAAAGACGCGGATGCCTGCCATTGCCGCAATCAGCATGGTCGTCGCAACCGTTGTTGCACCTGTCTGCTTGGTGACTAAATAGACCGGAACGTCACGGCGGGAGACCTTACCGACGTTTTCCGCCTTGCACATGATCAAAAGTTCTTCCGGTGTCAGACCGACTTTTAACTTTCCGTTAATGATGGCTGTTGTGGCCGGAATCGCACCCTTACCGCGGATGATCTTTTCCACTTCACTGGCGAATTCCGCATTTTCCGGATACGGCATGCCGTGGGAAAGAATCGTGCTTTCCAGAGCAACCACCGGTTTTCCGGCATCCAGAGCTTCTTTTACTTCTGTACTGATGTCTAAATACTTTTCTAAATTCATTTTGTATCCTCTCTAATGATTTCTTTCAGTTTATCTACACTGAGCTCCGGATTGTTCGCACCTGACGATAAGAGCGCCAGGCTACCGGAAGCTAAAGCATAATCCAATGTGGTCGGAATGTCAAATCCGTAATAGTAGCCGTAAATAATGCCGGCTGTAAAGGCATCCCCTGCCCCGGAGGCACTGACCACATTGTCCACCGGTTTCCCGGCTTTCAAAATGCTGTTGCCTTCACAATCGTAATACAGACAGCCCTTTCTCCCCATGGAAACAAAGAGCCGTTTGACCCCTTTTTCAATGACGATCCGGCAGGCTTCCAGAAGATCTTCCTCCGTATCGACCGGATGATCCGCGAGAACGGACAGCTCCAGCCGGTTCGGCTTCAGGATATGGATGTTTTTCAGATACGGTTTTAACCGTCTTGCGTAAGAGGTGCTGACCGGATCGCAGAAGAGCGGAATCTCTTCGCCATACGTTTCCGTCAGATACTTCATTGTCTCCTCCGCAAGACACGGATCAAAGGTGATCAAAGCCGCATTGCGGATGATCTCATCCCTCTTCTTTAATTCATTCACATCAACGGCATTGATGACATGCATATCGCTGAGTGCCAGCTGCATGTCTCCGTCATTGTTTAAGATGGCCATGTAGGTAGAGGAAACATCGTCTTCCACCGTGATGGCGGCACTTAAGTCAATATGGCAGACCGCACAGTGCTCCTTGATCACCTGTCCGAACGGATCGCCTCCGATGGCCGTGATCAGACGTACCGGCAGATCCAGCCGGCTCAAATTCTCCAGAACATTCCGGGTCACCCCGCCGACCGACAGGTTCATTTTTCCCGGATTGGAATCTTTCATGATAAGAGGGTTCCTGCTTCTGCCGTTCACATCGACATTGGCAGCGCCGATCCCCAGAATATACTTCTCTCTCATAGTTTTATTATATTACAGAACGCAGTGAAAAAGATGAAAAGAAGCAGGAGTTTCACCTGCTTTCTCTTTTTACTTATGTAACAGCTCGTTAACTTTTTCCTGAATGACAGCCGGATCGTATCCCGCTTCTTTCAGGGCTTTTTTGCGGGCATCTCCATTTCCCCAGTCGCCGCGGATAACTTCCTTCGCCAGCTCCTCGACTGTCTTTTCCGGTTTCTCCTGCACTGCTTCTTTCACTTCATTTACAACTTCATTGACTTTATTCAGTAAATTGCTTTTTGGCATCGTGACATGCCCCCTTTCCTCTACTTCTATTGTACCACCCGCACGAAAAAAACACCGTGCAGTGCACGATGTTTCATCTTTAATCAAGTTCCGCCTTTCCGGTGTAGAGCTGGTAGTAACGGCCTTTCTGCCGTAAGAGATCGTCATGGTCGCCACGCTCAATGATCTGGCCGTGTTCCAGAACGATGATGGCATTGGAGTTACGGACCGTGGAAAGACGGTGAGCGATCACGAAGGTCGTTCTGCCCTTCATCAGTTCGTCCATGCCCTTCTCGATCAGTTTTTCCGTATGCGTGTCAATGGAGCTGGTCGCTTCATCCAGGATCATGACCGGAGGATCGGCTACCGCACAGCGGGCGATGTTCAATAACTGTCTCTGTCCCTGGGACAGATTGGCACCGTTGGCCGTCAGTTCCGTCTGGTAGCCTTTCGGCAGACGGGTGATAAAGGAGTGGGCGTTACAGCGCTTCGCTGCCGCAATGCATTCCTCATCCGTCGCATCCAGTCTCCCGTAGCGGATATTGTCCATAACCGTTCCCGTAAACAGGTTGGTATCCTGTAAGACCATGCCGATGGAACGGCGTAAGTCATCCTTGGCAATATCGCGGATGTCGATTCCGTCATAGGTGATGGTACCTTCCTTCACATCGTAGAAACGGTTGATCAGGTTGGTAATGGTTGTCTTCCCGGCACCCGTGGAGCCGACAAAGGCAATCTTCTGGCCCGGTTTGGCATATAACGATACGTCTTTCAGTACCGTCTTCTTCTCATTGTAGGCAAATGTCACATCGTTCAGACGGACATCTCCCTTTAATTCGATATACTCGTACTTATTGTTTCCCAAAGGTTTCTTCCAGGCCCAGAGATGGGTCTTTTCGGCTGTTTCTGCCAGGGCTCCGTTTTCCTCTTTCATATTGACCAGGGTGATCTTGCCCTCGTCCACTTCCGGATCCGTATCCATCAAAGCAAAGACACGTTCCGCACCGGCAAGTGCCATCATGAAGCCGTTGAATTGCTGGGACAGGTTGGAAACCGGCCCGGCAAACTGACGGACATACAGCAGGAAGCTGGTCAGAACGCCTAAGCTGATGGCATGATCAATATACATCTTGGCACCGATGACCGCTACGATCGCATAGGAAATATAGGAAATGTTGGCATTCACCGGCATCAGAATGGACGCAAAGCCGTTGGTACGAACCGAATTCGCATAAAGTTTCTGCGCCAAGACGCGGAAGTAGGAACGGCTCTCCTCTTCATGATTGAATACCTTGATGACTTTCTGTCCGGAGAACATCTCTTCAACATACCCGTTGATATCGGATACCTGACGCTGCAGCTCTCCGAAATATCTCCGGGAATTCTTGGCCAAGAAGAAGGTGATCATGATCATCAGAACAAACATCAGCAGGACCACCAGCATTAAGCGGAAGTTGCTGATTGCCATCATGGTGAAGCAACCTGTCAGAGTCACAAGAGCTGTTGCCAATTGCGGCATGGTTTCCGCAACCATCGGCCGCATCGTGTCGATGTCGTTGGTATAGAAGATCATCATTTCCCCATGGGTATGGGTATCAAAGAACTGTACCGGCAGTTTCTGCATGACAGCGAACAGATCTTTTCGCAGATTGTTCAGCATGCCGGTAGAGATAATGGAAATTAATCTCTTATAGGTATAGGAAGCCGTGACCCCGCTCATGTAGACAATGCCCATGATGATGAGCATCCGGATAAATCCGCTGAGGTCCGGGTCACTGATTCCCACATTCGGTAAAATGTAGTTGTTGATTAACGGTGTAAAGAAGTAGGAAGAGATAACGCCGGTCAGACTGGACACGATGACACAGAACAGTGCCATGATAAAGAGACCTTTGTAATCCTTCATGATGTAGCTTAATGTCCGCCGGATCGTTCCCAGAACGTCGTTGGCACGGGCGGTACGGATCTGTCTGTAATGTTTTTCGCTCATTATTCCGCCACCCCTTCCGACTGTGTCTGATAAAGATCCTGATAGACAGCATTCCGCTGCATCAGTTCTTCATGCGTGCCGATATCCTCAACACGTCCATCGTTCATAATGATGATACGGTCCGCTTCCTTTACGCTGGCGACCCGCTGCGCAATGATCAGTGTGGTCATATCGCCCAGCGCTTCCTTTAATGCCAGCTGGATCCGGTGGTCCGTATCCGTGTCCACCGCACTGGTGGAGTCATCCAGGATAATGATCTTCGGGTTCTTCAGAAGCGCTCTTGCGATGCAGAGACGCTGCTTCTGTCCGCCGGAGACATTCACCCCGCCCTGGCCGAGCTCCGTATTGTAGCCGTCCGGGAAGGAGGTGATGAAGTCGTCCGCCTGCGCATATTTACAGGCCTGAACCACTTCTTCATGGGTTGCGTCCGGGTTGCCCCAGCGCATGTTTTCCTCAATGGTTCCGCTGAAGAGAACATTCTTCTGCAGCACCATGGAAACCGCGTCACGCAATGTGCGCAGCTTATAGTCCTTGATGTTATGTCCGGAGACATAGATATTGCCTTCCGTTGCCTCATACAGGCGCGGAATCAACTGTACCAGCGTACTCTTGGAAGAACCGGTGGCCCCCAGGATCCCGATGACCTCTCCGGATTTGATTTCCAGGTTGACATTGGAAAGTGCATATTCCTCGGCATCTTCCGCATACTTAAAGGAAACATTCTCAAAGCGGATGGAACCGTCTTCGACCTTCAGATTCGCATCGGCACTGCTGTCGTCAATGACCGGTCTCTCATCCAGAATCTCATTGGCACGGTCGACTGCCGCTTCCGACATGACAATCTGCATTAAGGCCATGGATAAGCCCAAGAGAGAGAACAGAATGCTGCGGACGTAGGCGATGTAGCTCATGAAGTCACCGACCGACATCTCTCCGCGGATGATGTAGTTTCCGCCCAGCCAGGCCACCAGAATCATGCAGATATACATGATCAGTTCGAAGTACGGCTGGGAAAGGTTGACGACTTTTTCCGCCGAGCGCTGCATGCCCGTCACTTCATCGGAAACCTTCTGGAATTTCTTCTTCTCGTAGTTTTCTCTTACGAATGTCTTAACAACACGGATGGCCGAAATGTTTTCTTTCAGGGATGCATTCAGGTCATCGAATTTCTTCATTAATCTCACAAAGCGCGGATGAGCCGTATGGGAGATCATGTAAAGACCGATTCCCAATAACGGAATGATCACCACGAAGATCCGTGCCAGTCTGGCATTGATGCGGAAGACCATATAGGTGCTGATCACCAGGTTGATCGGGGTACGCACCAACATCCGCACAATGGAAGAGTATGCCATGCGCAGCATACGCATATCGCTGGTCAGACGGGTTACCACCGTGCTGACCGGGAATTTCTCAATATTCTTAAAGTCAAATGTCTGGATCCTGTCATAGATCGCCGTACGGATATTGCGTACAAAGCGGGCTGAGGCAATAGAAGCGAATAAGCCGCTCAGAGCCCCGGTGATGGCTGCACCGATGGCCAAGAGCACCATAACCAACCCCATCTTGACAATATAATCCAGATCTCCGCCGCGGGCCGTGACGCCTTCATCGATGATCGCGGACATGGCGCGGGGGATATAGGTATCAAATACCACTTCCAGGATGACGAATAACGGCCCCAACAGGGCTGCCCACCATCCATCCTGTGTATACTTTCTTAATAACCGAAACATGCAATCCTCCTTTCGCCGTAGCTTATATTTTAGCACATTTGTTTCAAAATAATGAGTCGATTGCACAAAAAAAAGAAGTGTTACAACACTTCTTAAATCGGCTTAATAATCCACTTCCGTAACAAACGAGGAACTGCCCGGAATCTGCCAGCTCATGGTTGCTTCCACGCGGCGTTTCCCGCGGATGGAAGAGGTGTCATACGTGAGATAATACACCTTTTCCCCGGCCGGAATCTGCAGTTTTTCGGCAATTTCCGCCTCGCACGGAATCACGCTCAGCGTGCTGTCACAGAACGTCGGCTTGCTGAAAGTGCGGACACGGTATTCGTAGAGCGATTCCTGCGCAAAGTCATGGTCGAGGAAATCCGGAAAGAGATCCAGCGGCATATGAGCGATCTGATAGGCATACGGTACCCCGTCGGCATACTGTTTACGGATCAGACGGAGAACCTTTTCGTCCTTCTTGAAGCCCAGGCTGTCCAACCCTTCCACCACTTCCACGGAAAGCACTTCACGGGAGAGACGGAGTCCGGCATACAGCACGGATTCCCCTAGCGACCCGAAGGAGTCTTTTCCGAGGGCGATCTTGCCATGCGAAGCAATTACCATATTTCCCTTACCGTGGATGTTTCTTAAAAGACCCTCATCCACCAGACACTTGATGCTCTTGCGGACCGTCATGCGGTTGATTCCGTAACTGACGGACATGGTACGTTCCGACGGAATAAAGGAACCGATCGGGTATTCCCCGTTGATAATCTTGTCCTTAATGCTGTTTTTCAGCTGAATATAGAGCGGCTTAGTATACTCGTTATTCATTACTCGAACCTCTTGAATACCGTAAAGTCCTCCGGGAGGATATAGTATTCATAATATTCCACGATATTGTCCATCTGATCGTAGGCTTTTCCGGAGATCATCAAAACTTCCTCTTCCGCTTCCCTCTTCAACAGCCCTGCCACTTCCGTATCGGCCGTCACCACATTGGTATCTTCCACGCAGCGCGTGATCTTCGTGAAGAACTGGTGGTAGATCTCCGAATAGCGGTTGTAGTTCAGTAAGCTGTTCTGAATGAGTTGGATGACATAAGGATTAATATAGTAGTCCTTGATGACAATGCGCGGCAGACCGTCCACTTTGACGAGCCGGCATTCATAGGAAATCTTCGAAGCGAGCGAAACCAGCAGTTTTTCACTGATTTCCTTCCGCGCTTCG
>CADCPY010000115.1 GCA_902803495.1 uncultured Erysipelotrichaceae bacterium | reverse complement strand
TCTCTTTCGGCACTTCATGCGTTTCATAGTAAAGCGCCATGTAGGAAATCACGCTGTCAAACGGATCGTCATCGTAAAGCGCATCCAAGTGGCTGACTTTCTTGGCCAGCTTCCCCTCTCTAATCAGCAATAACGAGATGGATACATAGCCCTTGTCCACGATATAGTTCCAGACGTCCTGATTGGCATTGGAATTCACCTGGACCTGCTGCTTGCTTACCGTACGGGTAATGGCATCAATCGTCTGCTGGACTTCCTGGGCTTTTTCAAATTCCAGATTCTCCGCAAAGGCGTTCCGCTTCTGCGTGAGATCCTTGATGATATCGGAAATATCCCCGCGTAAAAAGCGTAAGGCTTTGTTGGTCAGTTCCCGGTATTCCTCTTCCGTGCAGAGATTTTCGCACGGTCCGAGGCATTCTCCGAGATGATAGTATAAACAGACCTTCTTCGGCATTTTGCGGCACTTGCGCAGCGGATAGATCTGATTGAGAAGCGTAATGGTTTCTCTGGCACTGGTAACATCCGGATACGGTCCGAAATAGTGTGCCTGACGGTCCCGCTTGCGCTCCCTTACCGTTTTTAGTGTCGGGAACGGATCGGAGGACAGTTTGATGTACGGATAGGTTTTATCGTCCATGAACTGGATATTAAAGCGCGGCTGATACTGCTTGATCAGGTTGATTTCCAGCACGAGAGCCTCTTTTTCCGAGTTGGTGACGACATAGTCAAAATCGGCAATATTGCTTACCATCTTCGTCGTCTTGTTATCGTGACTTCCGGTAAAGTACTGCCGTACCCGGTTCTTCAGATTTTTGGCCTTTCCCACATAGATGATCGTCCCGGTCTTATCTTTCATCTGATAAGAACCCGGTTCCTCCGGTAAGGCACTCAGTTTCGCTTCCAGTTCTTCTCTTGTCATGCTTTTTTCTTAAATGTCAGTATGGTGGCACCGCTGCCGCCTTCACTCTCTCCGCCTAAACGCATCTCCGCAATATACGGACTGTTCTTTAAATGCGTCCAGATGCCCTTGCGCAATGCTCCCGTTCCAAAGCCGTGAATGACACGCAAAAACGGTGCTTTTAACAGAATCGCATCGTCAATGTATTTATCCAGTATCGGCAGAGCTTCATCCACCCGGTAACCGATCAGATTCAGTTCCAGCGGCATGCTGCCCGGTTTATTCACCGATACCCTGCTCTTTACTTTCTTGACGACCGGTTTTTCCTTTAAGTAACTCAGATTTGTGAGCGGTACGCTCATCTTCAGTCCGTTCACGTTGACCACTGCCTTATTCTTCTGCAAGGATTCAATGGTTCCGCGCTGCGAGGAATTCTTCACGGAGACATAATCGCCGACCGCAAATTCATGGTCTTCTTCCGCTTCCTCTTCTTCCTCTTTTGAGGTCTTCAAATCCAGATCGTGCTTGATCTTGATGGCTTCATGCACTGTCTGGCTTTCCCGGAGCATCTTTAATAGGTGATCCGCTTCTTTCTGCGCCTGCTCCACATATTCATCGGCTTCCGCTTTCGCGGCGTCCAGTAACTTGTCTTTCTGACGCTGGTAGGTATTCAGTTCCTTTTCCAGCTCTTTCTGTTTGCTGCTGAGCTCTTTTTCTCTTTCTTTTAAGAGATCCTCATGCCGTCTGCTTTCCGCTAAAGAGGCTTCCAGCTGTTCCAATAAGGCGTCTTCTCTTGTGCGGTAGCTGACTTTCAGCTGCTTGGCCCGCTCGAGAATGCTCTCGGAAAGTCCCAGTCTCCGGGCAATCTCCAACGCATTGGACTGGCCGCTGACCCCTTCCACGTAACGGTAGGTCGGCTTCAGTTCCTCCTGGTTGAATTCCACGCTGGCCACCTGGATCTCAGGGTACCGCTTCCCGTATGTTTTCAGTTTGGAAAAGTGCGTTGTGACCGCAGAGAAACAGCCGACTGCGCGCAGATGGTCCAAAATTGCCATAGCCAGACACTCCCCTTCATTCGGGTCCGTGCCGTTACCCGGCTCATCCAGGACCACTAAAGAGCGTTTGGTCACGCGGTTACAGATCTCCGCCAGGCGGTTCATATGCGAGGAGAACGTGCTCAGATTCTGCAGGATGGACTGTTCGTCCCCGATATCCGCATAGATCTGATCAAAGAGCGGAATCTCCGCCTCTTCGCAGCTGAGCGCCATGCCGCAGTACGTTAATACCGTAAAGAGTCCGATCAGTTTTAAGCTGACCGTCTTGCCGCCGGTATTCGGACCGCTGATCAGCAGCATATGTTTCTCATGGGTAATATGGTAGTTATTGGCAACGACTGTCTTCTGATCCAGCAGAGGATGTCTTGCGCCTTTGAGGATGAGGTTCTCCCCGATCCTCGCAACCGTGCCGTCATAGTCTTTTGCCCATAAGGCCCGGGCATTGAAGGAATCGAGCAGCTTCAGCGTTTCCAGGTTGCGCAAATAGTCGTCCGCATAGCGCTTGACTCTGCGGGTTAATTCACTTAAGATGCGGCGGATCTCCTCTTCGATCTGATAGAGGATGCTCTGCCGCTGGTTGTTTAATAACAGCAGACATTCCGGCTCCATGTAAACGGTCTGTCCGGAATTGGACTCTCCGTGCACAAAGCCCTGAATGGTATTCTTTTCCGAGGTCTTTACAAGTACCACCACACGGTCGTTGCGGCTCGTGGTGATGGTATCCGTCAGTTTGGAAGCATGGGTACGGACATAGTCCGCTGCGGTTTTCTGAATGCTGCTCTCGCAGTTTTTCAGCTCTTTCCGCAGGCTTTTGAGCTTCGCGCTGGCCGAGTCATTGATCTCCCCATTTTCGTTGATGCAGCGGTGGATCTCCGCCGACAGTTCCGGATAGGCCTTTAAAGTTCCGGAGAGCTCCCGGATCTCTTCCAGTTTGATGTCGTTGCTCTTTTCGATAAAGGAAGTGACATTCTGACAGACATAGGCATGCTGGGCGATATCCAACAGATCCGCAATCTCCAGCGTGCTGTCACGCAGTGCATCGTTCAGCTGTCTTGTGATATTCTTGATTCCGCCCAAAGGAAGCGAGCCGTAGCGCACCACTAAGGCGATCATCTCTCTTAGGCGTTCCAGCTCCCGTTCCAGATAGAGCGAGTTGTAGGACGGAGTTAAGGAGAGAATATATTCCTTACCAAGGGAAAAAGAGCAGTAATCGCTCACTGCCTGTTTTACTTCTTCCAGCTGAAATTCATGAAAATCGTTAACCATTGGTTTTATCTCTGTGCAGCAGTTTGTTAATGGTTTCCTGGATGTCGCCTTCCTTCATTCCGTGATTGCGGAAGAATTCGATGATCTTATCCACCTGCTGCTGCGTTACTTCTTCATTGTTCTCTAAAGATACGATCGAGGAGATCACTTCATTTTCCTCCATCAGATCCGAGAATTCCCGGAATGCCAGGGAGCTGATCTCCCGGACCGGGCGTAAGGCCGTATTCTCAATGATCTGGTTGCCGTT
>CADCPY010000114.1 GCA_902803495.1 uncultured Erysipelotrichaceae bacterium | reverse complement strand
GTATCGTTCACGCCTTCCCAGAGGATGTATTCAAACGTCAGACGGCGGTTGCTTTTGGTGATGTAGTAATCCACGGCCGCAAAGAGCTCCTCTAACGGATAGGCCTTATTGACCGGCATGAGCTTCGATCTTAATTCGTCATTTGGCGCATGCAGCGAGATGGCCAGGTTGTACTGGACATTGCGGTCCGCAAACTCGCGGATCTTCGGTGCCAGACCGCAGGTGGAGATCGTGATATGTCTTGCCCCGATGGCCAAGCCCAGATCGTGATTGACCGTATAGGTGAAGTTCATGACGTTTTCAAAGTTATCAAACGGTTCGCCCGTTCCCATGATGACGATGTGGCTGACCCGTTCCCCTTCCGCGTCCAGCTCGCGCTGTACAAAGAGGACTTCTTCCACCATCTCACCGCTGGTAAGATCTCTCTGCTTTTTGAGTAAGCCGCTGGCACAGAAGGAACAGCCCATGTTGCAGCCGACCTGGGAGGAAACGCAAACCGTCTTCCCGTAGTCAAACAGCATCAAAACGCACTCCACATAGGAGCCGTCCTGCATCTCCAGCAGATATTTCCGTGTTCCGTCCGAAGAGACCTGGCGAACTTTCAGTTGCGCCGTATTCAGAACAAAATGCTCTTTCAGATATTCCCGTTTCTCCAATGACAAATCCGTCATTTCATCAAATGAAGTGACGCGTTTGCGATAGAGCCATTTAAAGATCTGCTCCGCCTGGAATTTCTTCCAGCCGATACTCAGACAATAATCCACAAGCTGTGAATAGGAATAACTGTAAATCTGTTCCATACTTCTCCCTACTGTTTCTTCTGTAATTTTACCATAAAGAACCCGTCTGCCTCATCTTCAAACGGGAAAAGTGTCTGTTTTTTTATCATTTCAAATTCCGGATGCAACAAAAGAAAGCGGTCTGCCTGCTTTTCGTTTTCCTTTTTATTCAGGGTACAGGTTGAATAAATGAGGCTTCCGCCCGGCTTCACCATCTCTGCGGAGGCGTCTAACAGCTCCCTCTGGATCATCTCAATGGCGTCTAAGCCTTCCGGTGTAACGGTGCGCTTGATCTCCGGCTTATGGCGTAAAACGCCCAGGCCGCTGCACGGCGCATCCACAAAGACCGCATCAAAGGATCCGATCGGGAAATGCTGCTTCACTTCCCTGCCGTCAAAGGCCAGAACTTCAATATTGGTGCAACCCGCCTTGAGTGCGCCCTCTTTGATCAGTTCCGCCCGCTTCGGGTAAAGATCCACGGCTGTGATGGATCCGGTATTGTGTAATAAGGCACTCATATGCAACGTCTTGGTTCCCGGCGCCGCACAGAGGTCCAGAATCTTCATATCATTTTTTAAGTCCGCAAAGGTGGAAACCAGCTGCGAATGGTAGTCCTGCGGGAAGATGCATCCGTTTTTAAAGTAGTCCGTACGCAGATAATTCCCCTCATACGTCACGGCCTCTTCCTTATAAGCTGTAAACTTCGGATCTTCTTTCATCAGGTCTTCCACGGAGACTTTCAGGGTATTGACACGCAGATACTGTTTGGCCGGCGTATGCAAGGCCTTTAAAATCTTCTCCGCCGTCTCTTCCCCGTACTGCTTCTGCCACAGTTTGATGATCCAGAGCGGCACGGAATAGGTAACGGACATGGCTTCCTCTTTATTGGCCAGGCTCACTTCCTGTCTTCCGTTCTGGGAAATCTTACGCAGTACGGAATTCACAAAGGAAGCGTAGCGCTTATGCGGGAAGGACTTGCTGAGCTCCACCGCTTCATTGATGACGGCATAATGCGCGCTGTTTAAAAACAGAAGCTCATACGTTGCCATATCCAAAAGCACCGCTAAAGCCTCTTCCGGCATTTTATCGCAGTAGATGCTCCACTGATAGCGCACAAAAAGATCGTTCTCCAAGGTGCCGTAGACAAGCTGCGTGATAAAGGCCATATTTTCTGCGGAATAGGTCTCTTTCAGCTTGCGGAGCGACAGATTGGAAAACTGGGCGTCACACATCACTTTCTTTAAAATACTGTAAGCTTCTTCTCTTAAACTCATCATTCCAGACTCAGTGGATTTACGTCCACTACGACCCCGACTTCCGGGGTACTTCTCATAAAGGTATCGTAAACGGAGCGGACGGCATCGATCATATGATCGAGATCCGTTCCCTTGATAATAATTCTCTTGCGCTGCTTGTTGAAGGTACGGAGCAGATCGCTCGGTCCTAAAACCTTCAGCTTTTCATCGCTTTTCAGCTGATAGCTGAGATCCATAATGGCGGAGGTGTAGCGCTCCAGGTCATTATGGGAGAATACCATGCTGATCAGATAGGTATACGGCGGATATTTCGCCACATGCCTGTAATTCATCTCTTCCGCAAAGAAATGCAGATAGTCATGCTTGCTGGCATAACGGATGGCGTAGTGACTCGGATCAAAAGCCTGCACGTAGACTTCCCCGGCATCCTTGCCCCTGCCGCTGCGGCCCGAAGCCTGCACGATAAGGTCAAATGTTGTTTCCACTGAGCGGAAATCGCTCCGTGCCAATAAGGCATCCGAGTTCAGGATCCCTACCAGGGTGACTAACGGATAATCCAGCCCCTTGGCGATCATCTGCGTTCCCAACAGAATATCCGCTTCATGGTTTCCGAAGCGCGTGAAGTATTCCTCATGGGCTTTCTTCTTGCCGACCGTATCCGTATCCATCCGCATGATGCGGGCACTTGGGAATAGCCGCTGCAGCTCTTCTTCCAGCTTCTGCGTTCCGTATCCGCTGCGCACAAAGTAGTGCGAGCCGCACTTTTCGCACGTAACCGGTACATCCATGATCTTGCCGCAGGTATGGCAGACCAGCTGGTTCAGATCCTTGTGGTAGTTCATGGCCAGATCGCAGTCCGGACATGTCACCACCGTATTGCAGTCGGCACAGCGCATGATCGGGTTGTAGCCTCTGCGGTTTAGAAGAATAATGATCTGCTCATTCTTTTTCAGCCGGTCCTCAATCGCATCGCGAAGCGGCTTGGTAATAATATAGGAATCCTTGCGGCGCAATTGCTGATTGACGTCAACCACCACCACTTTCGGAAGCGGCTGATGGTTCACCCGCTCTAACAGTGTCACAAGACCGTAAACACCCTTTTTCGCTCTGGCATAGCTTTCCAGTGACGGTGTTGCGGAACCCAGGATGACCTTGCAGTGATGGTATTCGCCCCGCTTGATGGCAATATCCCGGCAGTGATAGAACGGCTTGTTCATCTGCTTGTAGGAATGGTCGTGCTCCTCATCCATGACAATGAGCCCGATATTATCCAGCGGCATAAAGACTGCACTTCTGGTTCCGACCACCACGGAGACTTCATGGTTTTTCACCCGCATGAACTGCTCGTAGCGCTCCTGATCATTCAGTTTGGAATGATAGATGGCCACATTGTCCCCGAAGCGCTCTTCCACCCGCTTGACCATCTGCGGTGTGAGCCCGATCTCCGGCACCAGGATCAAAGCCTGCTTGCCTTCCTTAATGATCTGATCCGCCATCTGCAGATAGATCTCGGTCTTGCCGCTGCCGGTAGCCCCGTGCAAGAGGATAACTTCCTTTTCGGAAGCATTTAACTCGTCAAACGCCCGCTTCTGCGCCGGTGTCAGCGTAAAAAACGGAACGGTATTCTTCTCTTCTTTCAGATACTGCGCTTCCTTTTCAAAGACGGAAACGTAGTTTTTCTCTTCCAGTGAACGCGTGGGAGAAATGCCGAAGAGATCCCGCCACTCGCTCCGCAGCATCTCTCCGTGCTCCTTTAAGTAAAGAAGCGCTTCCTTCTGCTGACGCTGGCGGCCGTTAAACTCTTCCGGCTCACTCTGATAGGCAACATACTGCAGCATCTTCACCGGCTTGCGGTTGCTCTTCGGGCGGATCTTGCTTGGCAGCATGGCCTGGAAACAGGCGATGCGCGGAGAAATGGTACGATACGCCATCCACTCCGCCAGAGCATACATCTCATCGTTTAATAACGGACTCTCGTCCAGTACTTCCAGAATCGGCAGAAGCTGATAGGAAAGCGAATTCTCATCGATCTCCGTTAAGCAGTCCACAAAGCCGATGACCTCTCTACGGTTAAAGGAGACTTTGACCCTGACGCCGCGCGAAAGGCGCATCCCTTCGGGATACGTATAGGAGTAGGTCTGGTCAATGGCCATGACCGGATGTTCAATGTATACCTGTGCAACTTTCATTAAATTCATTATACAAGAAAAAGATGCCTGGTTTAAGCATCTTTCATGTGGTCTTTAATGATGGAGGCGATCTCGTCTGCCGCCTGTTTGATGTCGTGGTTGACGACCGTATATTTGTATCGGTCCACAAACGTCATTTCCTTGCGGGCTTTCTCCAGACGCTCCTGAATGACATCTTCCGCTTCGCTCTTTCTGCCGCGGATCCTCGCTTCCAGAGCTTCCATGGAAGGCGGAACAATGAAGATGCTCAGACAGTCCGGGCATTTTTCCATGACCTGCATGGCGCCGTCGATCTCAATCTCCAGAATGACATTCTTGCCTTCTTCGCGGAGCTTGTCCACGTAGGCTTTCGGCGTTCCGTAGTAGTTGTTGACGAATGTTGCGTGTTCCAATAGTTCGCCGTTTTTCACCGCTTCCTTGAAGCGTTTTTTCGTTACGAAAAAGTAGTCCACACCGTCCTGTTCCCCATTGCGCGGCTTTCTTGTGGTCATGCTGATGGAGTATGTCAGATTCAGTGATGCGTCTTTCATGTATTCTTCCCGAACCGTGCTTTTTCCGACACCGCTCGGGCCGCTCACAACGATTAACAGTCCTTTTTTCATTCTCATTAACCTCTTTATTTTTGTTTATAATATTCGACATTTCAAAGAAAGTCAATGCTATAATTACTTCATGGCATTGGACGGAATTATTTTAAGCAAGATCAACGGGGAACTGAATGCTCTGCTTCCTCTCAGAATCGTGAAAATCAACAGCATCTCAGACTCCGAGCTGCTTTTTCAGCTGAAAAGCGCGCACGGAAGACACCAGCTGTTTATCTCCAACCATTCCCAGTTCAACCATATCAAACTGACCGAACACCGCTATCCGATTCCGCAGACCCCGTCCAATTTCGTGATGCTTTTACGGAAGTATCTGGAAAACGGACTGATCACCGCCATTGAGCAGGAAGATCTCGACCGCTATCTGCGCTTTGAGATCACGGGACACAACGAACTCGGAGAAAAGGACGTTCACTACATGTTTGTGGAGCTGATGGGAAAATATGCCAACACCATTCTGGTGGATAAGACCGGAAGGATCATGGATGCCTTAAAGCGCATCCCGCCGTTTGAAAACCAGCGCCGGACCATTCATCCGGGAGCGCAGTTCACCTATCCGGACAAGCAGGAAAAAGCCGACCCGTTCAAGGTAACAAGCGTGGATCTCGATGAGCCGCTGACTTCCCAGCTGCAGGGATTCTCCCCTCTTTTAGCCAAGGAAGTCACCTACCGCCTGCATAACGGAGAGATCTTTACGGAGATCATGAAGGAAATCGCCGCAAGTAAACAGCTCTACCTTTCCAATCAGAACGGACAGCTGTTCTACCACGTCATTCCTCTGAAACATCTGAACGTCCCCTATGAAGCCTATTCCATCAACGAAGGGCTGGACCGCCTTTACTTCTTCCAGGAGGAAAAGGACCGCATCAAGCAGCAGACCGGCGACCTCTTTAAGATCGTCCGCCGCGAATTAAAGAAAAACGAGCAGAAGATCGTGAAGCTGCAGAACTCGCTGGAGGAGGCTCTGGATTGCGATAAGTGGCGGGAATACGGTGACTATCTCTATACCTACCAGAACACGATTCCCAAAGGGGTCAAGGAAGTCACGCTCGAGCGCTTTGACGGCGAAGGAACGATCACGATTCCTTTAGACGTGCGTTACGATGCCCGCTATAACGGCAAGAAGTGCTTTCAGAAATACAATAAGGGCAAAAGCGGACAGATCCATATCCAGGAACAGATCGACATCTGCCAAAGAGAGATTGACTACTTCACCGGTTTGAACCAGCAGTTATCCCTCATGGATTTCAATGACATCAACGAGATCCGCCAGGAGATGATCGAACAGGGCTATCTGAAGGATAAAGGCCGCAACAAACGCCGAAAAGATCCGCCGCTGCACTATCTCACCATCCATTACGATGAGGAAACGACCATCTATGTCGGCAAAAACAACAAGCAGAACGAATATGTGACTTTCAAAAAAGGAAGAAAGGAAGACACCTGGTTCCATGCACTGGACTATCACGGATCCCATACGGTGATCCATACGGATCATTTAACCGAAGAGAAGATCCGCCTATGCGCCATGCTGGCCGCCTACTATTCCCAGGCCAGAGATTCCTCCAGCATTCCGGTCGCCTATACGCAGATCAGGAATCTGAAAAAAATCCCGGAAGCCAAAGGCTCCCAGGTCACCATGTCTTCCTACAAGACGATCTACATTGATATTGATAAGGAACTCTTAGAGCAGTACCTTCCGAAATAAAAGGGATGAATTCAACAATTCATCCCTTTCTTATGTTTTCTATTCGCCTGCAGCCAGTTTCTTACGGATTCTGGTGGAGAAGTATTCCATCAGAAGGACCATGACGATTAAGCCCAGCAACATGGCGGAAACGTTCGGCCAGTTCCCCTGCCCGATGGCATGGATGAGGGAAGCACCGATTCCGCCGGCACCGACGATACCGAGGACCGTGGCGTTTTTGACATTGATATCCAGACGGTAGATCACCGTGGAAACAATGTTGGAAGAAAGCTGCGGAATGATTCCGTAGCGGACCTTTTCAAACGGGGAACATCCTGCGGCATCCAGTGCCTCAATGATTCCCGGATTCATGTCTTCAATGGCTTCGATCAGAAGCTTGGAAAGCATACCGACCGAACCGATGGACATGGTCAGAACACCCGCGAAGGCACCGGTCCCGACCACCTTGACGAACATGATGGCATACATGAAGGACGGGAAGGCCCGTAAGACGGAAATAAAGGTCAGACAGACGTAATTCAGCCACTTCGGGGCAATGTTACGGCTGGACAGGAATGCCAGCGGCAGAGCCAGTACCACGCCAATCACCGTACCGAGGAAGGCAATTGCCAATGTTTCCAGAAGCATGTATCCCAGGCCGACCGAACTGGTGTCCAGGATCATTTTGATGGAAGGATGCAGTAAGCCGAGCAGCGCTGCCTTGGCAATGGCGGCACCTTTTTCGTTTAAGCCCGAATACTGTACCGTTTCTCTGGTTAAGTAGATAATGAAGGCCAATGCTGCCGCCTCAATTAAGAACTTCGGCCAGAGTTTCGGATATTTTTCATACTGTTTCTGAACAGTGAGATTCATGTTACTCATCCCTGCACCAGCTTCTTTCTCATTTCACGGGAAATCGTCTCAATGATGACGACCGTGATCACCAGTACCAGAAGCAGCATTCCGGCATTCGCGTAGTTACGGAAGGACAGCTGGGTGTTCATCTGAACGCCGATACCGCCGGCTCCGACGTAACCTAAGATCGCAGCGGAACGGACGTTGGTCTCAAAGCAGTAGAGCACCGTGCTCCAGAAGAAGCCCCTCACCTGCGGGTAAGCGGCTTTCATCATGCATTTGACCCGGGTGGCTCCGGTGGATTCCAGTGCCTCATACGGTCCCATATCAATGGTTTCAATCTGCTCGTAGAGCATCTTGACCGCAATGGTATAGGAGAAGATGGCAATGGAGATCGTACCGGCTAAAGTACCCGTTCCGATGACGATGGATAACAGGCTGGCATAAACCATGGTCGGCAGCGTACGGAAGACGCTCAGAATTCCGCGGTGGGCCGCCATGTAGGTCTTGTTTAATTTGAAGTTATTTGACAGATAGAAGCTCATCGGCAGTGCCAGTGCACAGCCATAGGCCGTCCCCAAGAGGGACATGACCAGTGTGTCCATCATCGGCTTCTTGATCTGTGCCCAGAAGCTCCAGTTTGGAGGTACCATTGACTTGATCATGTCGAAGAAGTAATGGAATCTGGTAATAAATTTGTTAAGATTCAGCTTACAGAATTTCGCAAAGAAGATGGAAACCAGGATTACGGCAATCGTAATGTATGGTGTCCAGTTGAACTTTTCCTTAACAACTTTCCCGTTCGCAAGGGTATATTCCCGCGGATAGAAAATGTGGAGCAGATCGTCCAGCATCAGAGTTTCTCCTTCATTAAGTCGTCTTCACTGATGTCACGTCCGTAGATCTTACGGAAGTTCGCCTTCTCGTTCTTCTTGTATTCGGATGTCGGGCCGTCAAAGACGATCTTACCGGCCTGAATACCGATGATTCTGTCAGCATATTGTAACGCCAGGTCAACATGATGGATGTTGATCAAAACCGTAATATTCATATCTCTGTTGATTTTCTGGAAGTCGCTCATAACAACATCGGCCATGACCGGATCCAGTGCGGCAACCGGTTCGTCCGCCAGAATGATCTGCGGATTCTGTGCCAGTGTACGGGCTAAGGCAACACGCTGCTGCTGACCGCCGGAGAGCTGGTCGGCACGGATGTAGGCCTTATCCAGAATTCCGACCTTGTCCAGTGCTTCCAAAGCGATGATCTTGTCCTCTTTGGAATACAGTCCGAACAGAGTGCGGAAGAAGTTCATATCCGCCACGCGGGCAGATAAGACGTTGTTGATCACGGAGGTACGGGAAACCAGGTTAAACGACTGGAACACCATGCCGACCTTGCGGCGGTATTTCCGTAATTCCTTTCCCTTCAGCTCCGAGATATTCAGTCCGTCCACCGTCACTGTTCCGCTGGTTACATCAATCATCTTATTGATGGTACGGATCATTGTGGATTTTCCGGCACCGGACAGACCGATAATGGCGACGAATTCGCCCTGCTCGATGGTAACGTTCACATCGTCCAACGCTTTGGTACCGTTGGCATATACTTTGTCAACATGATCAAATTGAATCATATTGGACTCCCCTCCTCTTCTTCAAAAAAAAGGCGCATGAAAATAGTATTTCATGCACCTTTTCGATTCACTTTAAAACTATTCCTGGAATAATTTAGCAGCTGCTCTGGTTCCGTCATAGTCAGAGTCCTGACCGATCTGGTAACCTTTGTGGCTGTATGGTTCAACACAGGCTAAGCCTTCCGGTGTGGAACCGATATCCATGAAGACTTCCTGTAAAGCTTTCACTAATTCCGGAGTCATCTTCGGGTCAACTTCCTGTTTTGCGACAGAGATGTTGTCGTTCATGATGAAGTCGGAAACAGCGATGATCTTAATGATATCCCAGATGTTCTTGTATTTGCCAGCTGCGATTTCATCTTTGTAAGCTGCTTCGAAGTTTGTAGTGGATAATTCATCTTTACGGATGTCAGCATAACCGACGATAACATCACAGCCGCCAGTTAATAATGCGCTCATCATATCGGAATAGGACTGATCGGCAACCAGGTTGCTTAAGGAAGCAATGGTTCTCTTTTCGTTGCCGGCGCCTTCACCGAATGTGTTGTTGATCCAAATGGACGGATAGATGTAGCCGGAGCCGGAAGTCGGAGAAGAAGACTGCCATCTTGCGGAGTCAAGATCTTCCCAAGTTAACGTTCCGTCTAAAGTCTTCTGATATAAATCAGCGCCTTTTTCCGTAGCGATATTGACATAAGTTAATGCCGCATAACCTGCAGCAAGTTCCTTAGCGTCAGTCGTAATACCGCTGTTCCAAGGTGTGATACCTTCGGAAGGCATGATAACGCGGCCGTTAGCATCGCCGACACCGTTTCTTAAGGCCTCGAGTAAGAGGTCAACGGAATCACTGTATAAAATGTAAGTGCTGGAGTTTAAGAAGCCGATATCGATGGCGCCGCTGGCCATACCTTCACCGACAACTGCGAAGTTTGTTCCTACGTCGATGTTAACTGTTCCGACTTTGAAACCTTTTTCCGCTAATTTGTCGATCAGCATCTGCTTCAGTGGTTCTGCGGCTGCTAAGATGACATCTGCCGGTTTGGAAGGAACGAAAGCGATGTTCAGTTCATCAATTTCCGTTACTTTCGGTTCATCACTCGGCTGAGTTTCATCTTCTGCCGGTTTGGAGCAGCCGAATAATGTGACAACCATCAGCATGCTCAGTAAAACTACAAGTAATTTTTTCACAAGATTTTCCTCCTTTATCTTGATATAACCATTGTATCGGCTTCCTATGATAAAGTCCACTGATACAATAACGGTTCTAATGAAATGAAAAAACCCACATTCCGGTTACTTCAGAATATGGATGATCCCCTTTTGATTGAGGTGGTTTAAAACAGACAGGAGAATCGGCATGCCGAATAAGCCTAAAGCCCCGAAAACCTGAGTTCCGATATACATGGAGCCCAGTGTCACGATCGGGTGCAGACCCATCTGCTGTCCGACTAAATGCGGTTCAATAATCTGACGGATGACCGTGATCACAATGTACATGACCAACAGTTCAATGCCGCGGACATACTCTCCGATAATGAAGGAGATGACGGCCCATGGAATTAAAACCGTGCCGCTGCCCAAAATCGGCATGATATCCAGTATTGCCGTAATGGCGGCGATCACAAGGCCGTTTTCCATGCCGAAGATCAGGAATCCCAGCGAGAGTTCCACGAAAGTGATCAGCATGATCAGAACGTAGGAGCGCAGGCAGGCAAAAACCGTACCGATCAGGTAGTCCTTGACTTCATAGATCAGATGCTTCTGTTCATCCGTGAACTGATGGATGATGAACAGGTTGATCTTGTCATAGTCGATGGCGATGATAACGCTGGAAATAATGGTCATTAAAATGGAGACGATCGTCTTCGGGATCTTGGTGATATAGCCGCTTAAGAGAGAGACGATGGTCATGGAGAAATTCGTGACCCATTCGCCCAGCTTGCTGATGGCTGTCTGGAAGATCTGACGGAAGTTGTCCGCCACGGAAGAATCCAGATTCGCAAAGAATTCCTGAATGGCATTGTAGGCTTTGTATAACGTCGGCTCAATGCTCTGGGAGTAGAGCTGCGGGATCTTGCTTGCATAGTTGATGATCCACGTTGCCAGCTGGATACTCAAAACGACCGCAAGGGTGACGATGGCGCTGTAGAAGATCAGAAGAATGATCGTGGAAACGACACCGCGCTTGATATTGAACTTATCCGTAACATACTTGATCGGTTTCTTAAACAGCGAAGCAATCAGCCAGCCTAAAATAAAAGGCCACACATATCTGAGAAGATACTTCACGAAAAGATATCCGAGCGCAATGATCACTCCGTAATATGCAAACTGTATTAAGAATCTTTTATGTTTATCAAAGTTCATTTGATTTCCTCTTTTTTTATTATACTTCATTTATACCTCAATTGATATAATAGTTTTATGTACAAGAATCCGTTTCCTTACAGTGACGATAACCTCCGCTATCACACCTACAGCTACTATCTGAAGCACAAATACCATCAGAAAGTCTGCAAGGTGCCATTAAACGCGGGCTTCACCTGCCCCAACCGGGACGGTACAAAAGGATTCGGCGGCTGCCGGTTCTGCTCTGAGAGCGGCAGCGGAGAATTTGTGAAGGATCCCCTGCTCCCATTAGAGCAGCAGTACGAGGAAGGCATCGCCCAGATGCACCATAAGTGGCCGGACGCCTTGGGAATCGCCTATTTCCAGGCCTATTCCAACACCTACGGCACGCTGGAACACATCAAGGAGATTCTGGAACCCTTCGCTGCGCGCGAGGAGATTGCGGAGATCTCCATTGCGACCAGACCCGACTGTCTCAACGAAGAAAAGATTGAATATCTCAGCGAACTGAGCAGGCGCAAGCCGCTGAGCGTAGAGATGGGTTTACAGTCAGCACATGACAGTACCATGGAGAGGATGAACCGCGGCCACAGTGCCGGGGAACTCTATGAAAAAGTCGCCATGTTAAAGGAAAAAAACATCCGCACCACATTGCATATCATTAACGGTCTGCCCAATGAGACGCCGGAAATGATGCTGGAAACAGCCAGAAAGGTGGCGGAGTTACAGGTGGACGGCATCAAGATCCACATGCTGAATATCTTAAAGAGCTCCGCGCTCTATCAGGACTACAAAAAGGAACCGTTTGAGCTTTTAAGCCTGGAGGAATATGTCGATATCGTGGTGCGCCAATTGGAAGTTTTACCGCCGGAGATGGTCATTGAGCGCGTAACGGGAGACGGCATGGAAGAAGAACTGATTGCGCCGCTCTGGATCAAAAAGAAGACCGTTGTGCGCAACGAGATTGCCAAGCTGCAGCTGAAACGGGACAGTTATCAGGGAAAGTATTATGAGACCGGAAAACATTAACACCGTCTGTCACAGATGGTTATTGGAAAATATCAATGAAGAAAGCGTCTGCATCGACGCCACCATGGGAAACGGCAACGACACCCTCTTTTTGGCGGAGCACTGCCGCTACGTCTATGCCTTTGATATCCAAAAGGAAGCTTTGGAACATACCAAAGAGCGTCTGGCAGGCAGGGAGAATGTCTCTTTATTCCTGGCGAGTCACGCCGAGATGGACAAGTACGTAAAGGAAAGCGTGGATGCCGTTGTTTTCAACTTAGGCTATCTGCCCAAGGGAGACGAAAGCGTCACCACCCTTTGGGAAAGCACGCAAACCGCCGTAAAAAAGGCACTTGCCCTTTTAAAGTCAGACAAATGCCTCTTTCTTGTTTTCTATATCGGACATGCGGAAGGAAACCGGGAATACCGGAGTTTCCTGAGTTTCCTGCCTACGTTGCAGAATGTCAAAGTCGAGCGTACCTACACCTACATTGACCGCCACGATGCCCCGATCTTATACCAGATCCGGAAAATTGGCGATGAAATACTGTAAGGCCAAAAGATCTCTGCGCTGCACGATGGCTCCGACCTTGCCAACCTGATGGTGCTCCAGCTGATCCAGTGCCTCTTCCGGTGAGAGAAAAACCACGTCTTTCAGCAGTGTTTTCTCCGACTCCGTCAGATGCAGCGGATAGTGCTTGGAAGTATCCAACTCGCAATAGAAGAAATTGGAATGCGTCTCCCGCTGAATCAGACGGTAGTTATCGATGATTTCTCCGAGGTAGACCGTTCTTTTTATTTTGTAGCCGAGCTCTTCCATCACTTCCCGCGCAATGGTCTCGCTTAAACTCTCATTTCCCTCTCTTCCGCCGCCGCAGGTTTCCAGATGGTCGCGGAAGCCGAAAAGATCCTCGCCCTGAATGCTGAGAAAGGCAAATTTCCCTTCCTCGTTGCGGGCCAGCGCCCGGGCCGTCACCCGGATATGGTTTACTTCCTGATAGTCGTACAGGTTATCTTCAAATCTTCCAATCAGCATGGACCTATTATACAACAGAAAAAAAGGCTTGCGCCTTTTTTCTTTTAAGGGGATAGAATCTGTACGATTATTATATTTTAGCAGGAGAAGAGGTTTCGTACAGTGCAGTCCTTATCGAACTTACATCTATATGATATCCGACAACTTCCGCTAAATTATCATACAATGATGTGAAATTATGTGAATTACTCCAGTACCACGGCCGTACCCGAAGCATTGACCAGAAGATACTGACCGAAGGACTCATAATCCACTTTCACGCCGATCACGGCATTGGCGCCGAGATCCAGCGCCCGCTGTTTCATCTCGTTTAAGGCATCGTTTCGCGCATTGATCACGCACTCTTCAAATGAGGCGGACCGTCCGCCGGTCATGCCGGTAAAACCCATATTGAATTCCCGGAAGACACTGATACCTTCACTGACCTCGCCGAAGACCGGACCAAGATACTCTTTCACAATATGACCTTCCACTGCCGGTGTTGTGGTAACGATCATTTTTCTTATGGTTTCCTTCCTGACTTCCCTGGCCTGCTTTTCCGCCTCGCGGATTTTGAGATTCTTCTCATTCTCCGCTAACGCTTCATAGTCTTCCCTGCGCATCTTCAAATCCAACAGCGGCTTTCCGCAGCGTGAACAGAAATGCTCTCCCATCGTTTTAAAGCTGCCAAGATGGCACTTCGGGCAGTAATAGGCATATTTTGTGTCATCGATCATAGAATTCACCTCTTTATCTTCATTATATCACCTTGCCTCAAAACGAAGAAAAAGGCCTTTCGGCCTTCTCTTTTCTTTTTTATAAGGGGATAGAATCTGTATGATACTAATTTTATTTAGCAGGAGAAGAGGGTTCATACAGGTAAGTCCTTACTGAACTTACGCCTTAAATATAACCGACAACTTCCGCTAAATTATCACAGAATTATGTGAAATAATGTGAAATCACTGATTCTGATCCTGCTTGATCAAGATGCGTAATGCTTCAATGGCACAGGTGATGGCTTCTTCCGTATCGTGAACGATATGGTCTTCCATTTTCAGTTTTCTTCTCTCCTGATTGCCGCAGCATAACAGCACCGTACCGCAGCGGACGTTCAGAACGCTGGCCACGATAAAGAGCGCGGCACTTTCCATTTCGCTTGCTTTCGCTCCGGCGCGGCACCAGGCATCCCAGCGGTTTAACAGTTCGTAGCTGACCGGTTTCTTTTCCGGTTCATGCTGTCCGTAATAGGAGTCCTTGCATTCGACGACGCCGACATGGTATTTCTTCTTTAAGTTTTTGGCTGCCTGCACTAAGGCGTTGACGATATCAATATTCGCAACGGCCGGGAATTCGATCGGGACGTATTCCTTGGATGTTCCTTCGGCACGGATGGCGCCGTTGGCAATAACCAGGTCTCCGCCTTCGACATCTAAGGCCATACCGCCGCTGGTTCCGACACGGATGAAGGTATCCGCACCGAGATGGACCAGTTCTTCCATGGCGATGGATGCGCTCGGTCCGCCGATACCGGTGGAAGTCACGCTGACTTTCACACCGTCAAGATAACCGGTGTAAGTCACATATTCTCTGTTATCCGCAACCAGCTGGGCATTTTCAAAATGTTCCGCAATTTTGGCACAGCGTTTCGGATCGCCCGGTAAAATCACATATTTACCGACGTCACCCTGACGCATGGCAATATGATATTCTCTGTCCGGGGAATAAACACTACTCATATACATTACCTCCTATTGATGATAGTTTGTTTCTTTCTACTACCATTTTACCATAGTTTCACGGTCCGAACACCAAAGAAAAGACCGCAGATTGCGGTCTCTGTTTCAATTCTAGTCTTGTCGGTTTTCGGAAGCTTCCGTGGAGAATCCTTCCGGAAAACGGCGCTTGAGCTTGGCGATATTGGCACTCAGAACATCATCCAGATCCAGCCCCAGCGCATAGGACGTGCTGGCCAGATACCAGGCGATATCCCCCAGTTCTTCCTTTAAGTGTTCCCTGTCGAGCGCATGTCCCTGATGCAGGTGCTTCTTGACGATGTCAATGGCTTCCCCGCTCTCTCCGCACAGTCCCATGACCCCGTTGATCAGAACGTCCTTCTGATCCAGGTCGGGATTCAGCGTTTTCTGATGCAATCTCTGATATTCCGAGATTTACATAAACCGATTGCTCCTTCCATTTCCAGCTTCATCAGCTGATTGAGTTCCACCGCGTATTCCATCGGCAGCTCTCTGGTGAACGGTTCCAAAAATCCCATGACGATCATTTCCGTCGCCTGGGCTTCCGTCAGACCTCTGCTCATTAAGTAGAAGAGCTGTTCTTCGGAGATCTTGGAAACCTTCGCTTCGTGTTCTATCGTACTGGTCTGGTTGGAACTGATATTGGTCGGGATCGTATCCGAAGAGGATACGTTATCCAGTAGAAGCGTATCGCATTCGACCTTGGTGCGGGCGTAGTCCGCATTCTGGCCGTGACGGACCGTGGAGCGGAAGTTGGCCTTGCCGCCGGCACGGGAAATGGACTTGGAGATAATGTTGCTGGAGGTATGCGGAGCCAGATGGATCATCTTGGCACCGGAGTCCTGGATCTGGTTGCGGCTTCCGACCGCAATCGTGATCACGCTTCCTCTGGCATACTCGCCGTTTAAGACGCAGCACGGATACTTCATGGTGATATGGGAGCCGATGTTGCCGTCGACCCATTCCATGGAGCCTCTCTCTTCCACAAACGCCCTCTGCGTTACCAGGTTCAGAATGTTGTTGGACCAGTTCTGAATGGTGCTGTAACGGCACTTGGCGCCTTTGCCGACATAGATCTCAACCACGCCGGAGTGCAGGGAGTCCTTGGAGTACTGCGGCGCCGTGCATCCTTCCACATAATGGATATCCGCACCGTCATCCACGATAATCAGCGTCCGCTCAAACTGCGCCATATTCTCGGAATTGATCCGGAAATAGGCCTGAAGCGGTTTTTCAAGGTGTACACCTTTTGGTACATACACAAAAGAGCCACCCGACCAGACCGCACTGTTCAGTGCCGCGAACTTGTTATCGGTATACGGAATGACCTTTCCGAAGTACTTTTTGAAGATCTCCGGGTATTTCTTCAGTCCGGTATCGGTGTCCAGGAAAATGACACCCTTTTCGATGACTTCATCCAGCATATTGTGGTAAACAACCTCGGATTCGTACTGTGTGGACACTCCGGAGAGGTATTTTGCCTCTGCTTCCGGGATTCCGAGGCGGTCAAAGGTGTTTTTGATCGTTTCCGGAACGTCATCCCAGTTCTTTTCCACCTTTTCCGACGGCTTGATGTAATAGGTATACTCATCAAAATTCACCTCGGAAAGGGACGGCCCGAAGGTCGGCATGTGGTGTTCCATAAAATGCTCATAGGCTTTCAGGCGGTATTCCAGCATCCATTCCGGTTCTCCCTTGATCCGGCTGATCTCCGTAACCACCTCACGGCTTAAGCCTTTCCCCGTGTTATAAATACTGACATCTTCGTCCCGGAAGCCGTACTTGTAGTCTTCCGAAGACTGCAGTGTCTTTTCAATCTTCTCATTCATGGGCTTTCTCGCTTTCCTCAATCAGCTCATCCATGGCCTTCCAGCCGATGGTTGCGCACTTGATGCGGTTTGCCTGCTTGTAGGTATTCTGGAAGGCGACCGCTTCCTGCAGCACGTCTTCGTCATATCCGTTTCCGGCAATCATTTCATAATAGGCGTGGATGATCTCCTTCGCCTCTTTGGTTGTCTTATTGCGTAACAGATCCGTCATGATGGATGTGCTGGCAGTGGACAGAGTGCAGGCAACGCCGTCGAAGTTGATATCCTTAATGATACCGTCTTCGATTAATGCCTCCACCTTGATGTCGTCAATACAGGATTCCGATGCCATGTGCACCATGCTGTATTTTCCGCCAACCAGTTTATGATGACGCGGATTCTGATAGTGATCCATAATAATCTGACGTAAAATCATCGGGTCTTTCAAATACTCTGACATATGACCTCCTAAATAAACAGATCGATGCACTTCTCCAGGGTGGTTTCCTTTAACACCCCGACCAGTTTGTCGATTTCTTCCTTGGTATTGTAGAAATACAGGCTGGCACGCAGCGTTTCATCAATACCGATAATATCTTTCACCATTTTTGCACAGTGGTTTCCGCTTCTTACCGCAATGTTCTGACTCCCGAGATAACTGGCAACATCCTGCGAGAAGATGCCCTTTAAGGAGAAGGATACGATAACCGTATCGGTATGCGGATTATATACGATCACATTGTCCAGCTTCAAGAGTTCCTGAACAAGGTAGTCTTTCAGTTCACATTCATAGGCGTGGATGTTGTCCATGCCGATTTCGCTCAGATAGTCCACGGCAGCACCGAGACCGATGATCTGCTCAATGGCCGGTGTTCCGGATTCAAAGCGCTGTACCCCTTTCTTTAAGACCAGTTCGCAGTTCTTATTGAAACGGGCGTTGGAGTCACCTCCGTAATATAACGGCTTCAGACTGTCCAAAAGTTCCTTTTTCCCGTACAGGATTCCGGCACCGCTCGGGCCCAGCATCTTATGGGCGCTGAAGGCCAGGAAATCGCAGTCCAGATCCTTCACGTCCACCTTGATATGCGGCACGCTCTGCGCACCGTCCACGATCATAAGCGCGTTATACTGATGCGCTAAAGCCGTCATTTCCTTGATCGGGTTAATGTGTCCAAGGACATTGGACACCTGGGTGCAGGCCACGATCTTCACTGTTTCATCCATAACGGACGCAAAGGCTTCCATGGTGACTTCCCCTTCCGAGCCTAACGGAATGTAGCGGATCTCGGCATGTTTTTCCTTCGCGATCTCAAACCACGGCAAGACGCTGCTTGCGTGTTCGCTCTCCGTTGTCAGAATAACGTCGCCTTCCCTGATATATTCATCCTTCAGCATGAGGGCCAGCATGTTCAAGCCGTCCGTATCCCCTTTGGTATAAACGATCTCGTCTTCAGAGGCGTTCAGGAAACGGGCCACCTTTCCTCTGACGGCATCGTACGCCCGGGAATTCTCAAAAGCGATCGGGTAGTCCCCGCGGTGCACGTTGGCGGTGGAGAAGCAGTAAAAGTGATTGATGGCCTCAATCACGCTGTTCGGTTTAAACGATGTTGCTCCGCTGTCAAAATACACCAGTTCCGGGTGATTCTGAATCATCGGAAAATCTTTCCGGATCTTCTTTACATCAAACATGCTTCCGCAACCTTCTTTTCAATTAACTCCGTCAGATACTGACGTAACTTATCATCATCCGTCACCTTTGTTAAAGGTAAGAGATAACCCAGGGAAATCAGCTTCAAAGCTTCCTGCTTGGTAATGCCCCTGCTCATCAGATAGTAGAGCTGGCTTTCATCCAACTGGCCGATCGATGTGGCATGGGATGCCTCGACATCGTTCTCATCGATTTCCAGCATCGGGATCACTTCCGCCCTCTGCTTTTCGGCGAAGGTCAGTACCCGGCTCGTCTGATGTGTTTTGGCACCAATGGAACCGCGCTCGATTCTGCCGTTGGCCACGACTTTATAGTCTCCGTTGCTCAGGATCACCCCGTAGGTTTCCATCTTGCTTTCGGTATGTTTTGCGAAATGATCGCATACGATATCCTGATGCTTTTCACTGTCGGCAATCGCTCCGCTGATCAGCATGACGGATGCGCCTTCCTCT
>CADCPY010000113.1 GCA_902803495.1 uncultured Erysipelotrichaceae bacterium | reverse complement strand
TGATACCGCTCTGGGTTCTGGCTTCCTTTTCCTCTTTTTCCAATACCACATTATTATGCAATGGTTTCAACATATTGAATCGCCTCCCTTAGCACTCTAATACACCAAGTGCTAACACCATTATTTTATATCCCTTTGGAACAATTGTCAACGCGATTTCCCGCTTCTTTTTTGCGTTCTGTTTTTCTTTCCGGAAGGATTGTTATATAATGTCTTTAGAATTAATAGGAGAGGACACTTATGAAAAAAATCATTCATATTCTGCTGGTCGCCTTGCTGATGACTTCCCTGTTTGCCTGTTCCAAGAAAGAGGAAACACCGGTTGATCCGCTGGCAGATTACGACAAATTCACATATGAGACACTGGAGATCTACATGCCGAAGAAGATCATGGCGCGCGAAACGACGCTGGATGACTTCGAATACGCCATCGATTCCTCCACTGTCGCAGTCTTCATCAAATCCCTCGCCAAAGCCGATCTCAGCAATTCCAGCTACACGCTGGATGAGCTGAAGGCCATGGTATTTGAAGGTCAGGACGTCAAATACATCAACGAGATTCCGTATTTCACATACACGAACCTCGGATCCGACAATGTCGAATACTTCTACGTCTATGCCATGCTGGAAGATGCAGACCGCGTCTGGGACTTCCATCAGGCCTGCAGAGCCAGCGATAAGGAAGAATACGAAGAAGTCATGCTGGACGTGCTTTCCAAGCTCGTTGTCCACAAGTAAGATTCAGAAATCAAAGCACATAAAAAGCAGATCGGCGATCTGCTTTTTTCTTTCTCTATTTTACGATTTTCCTGACCTGTTCGGCGATCTTACCGGCTGTTAAGCCGTATTTCTCCAGAACATCTGAGCTCTTTCCGCTTTCTCCGAAGACGTCCTGCATGCCGATCATCTGCAGCGCATGCGGGTACTTCTTCACCAGCACTTCCGCCACGGCACTTCCCAGTCCGCCGATGACGTTATGTTCCTCGACGCTGATCAGATACTTATGGCTCTTGGCTAAGGAGACGATCAGTTCCTCATCAATTGGCTTGATGGAAGAGAAGTTGGCGACTGTGACGTCGTAGCCGTCTTCCTTTAAGAGTTCCGCCGCTTTCAGACTTTCCTGCACTTCAAGACCCGTTGCCAGTAAGGCAATCTCCTTGCCTTTGCGCAGCACTTCGCCTTTGCCCATCACGAATTGATAGTTTTCATCATGGACATCTTCCACGGCCGCTCTGCCCATACGGACATAGCACGGACCCGGAATCTCGGCAATCGCGTTGATGATGGCCTTCGTTTCGATGCTGTCGCACGGCTGGAAGACCTTCATATTCGGAATGGCGCGCATGATGGCCATATCTTCAATGGCCTGATGGCTCGCCCCGTCTTCGCCGACGGAGATCCCGGCATGCGTGGCGCAGATCTTGACATTCAAGCGCGGGTAACAGATGGAGTTACGGATCTGTTCAAACGCTCTGCCGCTCGCAAACATGGCGAAGCTGGAAGCGTAGACGATCTTGCCGCTGGCAGCCAGTCCGGCTCCCACGGCCATCATGTTGCCCTCGGCGATACCCATGTTGAAATGACGTTCCGGACATGCGGCTTTCGCTTCGTTGGTCATGGTGCTCTTGGTTAAGTCCGCATCCAGCACCACTACGTTTTTATTTTTAACGATCAGTTCCGCAAGCGCTTTTCCGTACGCCTGACGTGTTGCCATTTTTGCCATTACTCTTCACCTCCGAGATCCTTCATCGCAATATGATACTGCTCTTCATTCGGAGCCTTGCCGTGCCAGCCGGCTTCTCCTTCCATAAAGGAAACGCCTTTGCCCTTTATGGTGTGCGCCAGAATCAGTGTCGGCTGTCCCTTGGTGGCTTTCGCTTCGTCAAAGGCGGCCTTGATCTCTTCATAATTGTGTCCGTCAATGCAGATGACATGCCAGCCGAACGCCTTGAATTTCTCATCCAGCGGTGTCGGATTCATGACATCGGTGATCTTGCCGTCAATCTGCAGACCGTTGAAGTCCAGAATTGCACAGAGGTTGTCCAGCTTGTAGTGCGCAGCACTCATCGCGGCTTCCCAGATCTGCCCTTCTTCGCTTTCGCCGTCTCCGACCAGCACGTAGATTCGGTGGTTGTTCTTATCCAGCTTATTGGCTAAGGCCATGCCGACGCCGGCGCTTAAGCCCTGGCCTAAGGAACCCGTGGACATATCCACGCCCGGAGTCATGTTCATGTTCGGGTGACCCTGAACCTTGGAGTTGATCTTACGGAAGGTCAGGATGTCTTCCTGCGTTAAGAAGCCCTTCTCGCATAGTGTTCCATATAATAAGGGAGACGCATGACCCTTGCTGAGGACGAAACGGTCACGGTCGATTGTATTGACATTCTCTTTGTTGATGTCCATCTCTTCAAAGAACAGATAGGACAGAATATCTGCGGAGGAGAGGCTTCCACCCGGATGACCGCTCTGCGCAGAATAAACCATGCGGATAATATTCTGGCGAATATGACGCGCATGTTCCTGTAATTCCATGATATTCATGATAATTCCTCCTGATGCTTCTTTATTATACCATATCCGCTTTCCACAAAGCCGACAGAATAGGTTGTTTTCAATGGTAAACATCTGTTTACTTTTCCTATGCACCCTCTTATAATATCAGTGAACAGGAGTTCATTATTATGGCACAGATACTGAAAGAAGAAGTCAGGGAACGCATCCTCTCTTCCGCACGGGAAGAGTTTTTAAGCAAGGACTACGAGAGTGCCTCCATGCGCTCCATTGCCTTAAAAAGCCGGATGACCGTGGGAAATCTCTACCGCTACTTCAAAAGCAAGGAAGAACTCAACCTCTTCATTGTCTCTCCCACCTACAACAAGATCAACGATCTGATCTTACAGTTGACCGACTCCAAAATCAGTTTGCGGGAGCTCAACGGCCCATTGAACCTCAAAGTGGAAGACCTCAAGAGAATGCTGGATCAGCTCGGCGACGGGTTGGCGGATATTTATCTGGAGCACAAAATCGAATTCAAGATCCTGATGATGCACTCCAGAATCAACCAGACGATCCGCGGCTGGTTCGCGGGCGCCATTGAAGATCTGATTCTGACCCGCTTCCCGACCGTGGAAAAAACGCCGAATCTTTCTCTGATCTCCACCGCTTATGCGACCGCCGTATTTGACGGATTAAAGGAGATCTTTGTGGAGGATACGATCGGACGCGAGGATCTGAAGCAGTTAGTGAAAATCTATCTGGACTCCTATATCCAGCTGTTGGAAAAGATGGACCTTAACGATATGAAGTAAAGGAGACGCTATGAGTTTTATACAGTTTGATCATGTCAGTAAAATCTATCAGATGGGCGAAGTGGAAATCAAAGCCCTGGATGAAGTCTCCTTTGAAATCGAAAAAGGAGAATTTGTGGTGGTGCTGGGTGCCTCCGGCGCCGGCAAGACCACCATTCTGAATATCTTAGGCGGGATGGACAGCTGCAGCGGCGGCAGAATCGTCGTTGACGGCAAGGACATTTCCAAAGCCACGGACAGGGAACTGACGGACTACCGCCGCTTTGATATCGGCTTCGTCTTCCAGTTCTATAACCTCGTGCAGAACTTAACGGCCAAGGAAAACGTCGATCTGGCCCTGCAGATCTGCCACGATCCGCTCGACTCCGTCTTTGTCTTAAAGATGGTCGGCTTGGAGGACCGCATGCATAACTTCCCTTCGCAGCTTTCCGGCGGGGAGCAGCAGCGCGTCGCCATCGCCAGAGCCGTTGCCAAAAACCCGAAGCTCCTCTTATGCGATGAGCCGACCGGGGCTTTGGACTATAAAACAGGCAAGCAGGTCTTAAAGGTCCTGCAGGATATGTGCTTCAAGCAGAACATGACGGTCGTCATGATCACCCACAACTCCGCACTTGCGGACATGGGACAGAAGATCATCCGCGTGAAGAGCGGAAAGATCGAGTCCGTTACCATCAATGAGCATCCGAAAGATGCCGAGGAAATCGAATACTGATATGTTCCATACCGATACACTTCGACTGATCAAGAAAACCTTCAACCGCTTTTTCTCCCTGTTTATGATCGTTCTCATCGGGGTTGCTTTCATGATGGGTCTCTTCTCGACCCGTCAGATCATGGAGGACAGCGTGGACGTCTACGCGGACAAGATGAATCTGCAGGACATCCAGATCTACTCCTCCTATGGCTTCCGTGAGAAAGATGTGGATGCTCTGGCATCCCAGGAGTTTGCCGAGCGGGTTTTTGCGTCGAAGATGATCGATGTCTACTCCCGTTCCAATGACAATCTGGTCGCCGTGACACGGGTGGAAGAGATCAACCGGAATGTCAACGAGTTTGAACTCTTGGAAGGACGGCTGCCGTTTAACGATACGGAATGCGTCGTCATGAACAACTCCCTCAACCCGGACGCCTACAGGATCGGCGAGACGATTGAGGTCTATTTAGAGGATGAAGACGTGCTGGATTCTCTGCATTCCGACCGCTTCACCGTCGTCGGCATTGCCAAAACGCCGGCCTATTTGGCCAAGACACTGGGAACATCCAACCTGAAAAACCTGGAGCTGGATCTTGTCATCTACACCCATAATCTGGCCTTTAAGTCCGAGTATTACACGACTGTTTACCTTACCTTAAAAGATGCGAAGGACAAAAACGCCTTCCGCAAAGAATACACCGATTTTACGGAAGAGAAGATTGCCGAGGTGGAAGCCTTTGCGGCCCATCAGCAGGACGACTTCAAGGAATATTTAACAAAGCAGTATACCGAAGAAATCCAGCGCGGAGAGGAAGAGCTGGCGACACGTAAAGCCGAAGCGGAAGCGCAGTTTGCGGAAGCGAAGCAGAAGCTTGACGATGCCCAGATTCAGATTCTCGCCTCCCAAAGCAATATCGACTCCTTAACCACCATTATCGAAAGCGGCGAAAAGCGCATCCAGGGCCTGCGGACGCAGTATCAGAATCAGGCGGCAGCCACCGATCAGAAGATCCGGGAAATCGAAGCTGCCGATCCGGCCCACCGCTCCTTTGAAGCGATCATGGCCGAGCTGACCACTGACTATGCGACCTATAACGCCTTAAAGACGATGCAGTCGCAGAGCAGTGCCGCTTCCTATACGGATATTGAAAACGAGACCAACACCCTGCGTGCGGAACTTTCCGCGCTGCAGGCGGAACGCGCCTCCATTGAAGCCTCATTAGCCGATCCGAATCTGCGCGAAGAAGAGCGCACCGCCCTATCCGAGCGCTACACTGCCGTCCTTTCCGAAATCACCGAGAAGGAAGTGCAGATTGCGGCCAATGAGCGGCTTATTGAGCAACTGAAAGAATACGATGAAGCCAATAAAGGCGACATCGAACGTACGATACAGACACTCGAAAACAAATACGGCGGAAATATTGCGGCCGCCTTCCAGAGCTATTCCCGCTTAGCGCAGGATAAGATTCTGGCGGATTCCTTAAGCGAAGAGATCCGCTTAGCGGAAGAAGCCGTTGCCCGGGCAAGACAGGAGATCTCCTCTGCCCAGGCCCAGATCAATGCGGGTAAGCGCGAATATGAAAAAGGCCTGAAAGAATACCAGGAAAACCTCCTGCTCTTCCAGGAAGAAATGGAAAAAGCCGATGCGCAGATCCGCAAGGCCTATCAGGATCTGGAGGAGCTGCCGGAAGCCAAGTGGATGGTCCTGGACCGGGATTCGCACTATTCCTCCTATATGTTTGCCCAGAATGCGAAGCAGATGGGCGCCATCGGGATTTCCCTGCCGTTCCTATTCTACTTAGTGGCGGCACTGGTCTGCATGACGACAATGACGCGGCTCATTGATGAGCAGCGCGGTCAGATCGGTATCTTCCGGGCCCTCGGGTTCTCCAAGGCGCAGATTACTGCCAAATATCTGATCTACGCTCTTGCAGCAACACTTTCCGGAAGTGTTCTCGGTATTATCTTCGGCATGGCCATCTTCCCGACGGTCATCTACAACACCTGGAGGCTCATGTACGATCTGCCGCCGATGAAGATCATCGTTCCGCCGCAGAACATCGTGATCTGCATTCTCGCCTTCTCGCTCTTGATGATGGCGGTCACCTATCTCGTAGTAAAGAAAACATTAAAGGAAAGCCCGAGCCAGCTCCTGCGTCCGAAGGCGCCGAAGAATGCCCGCAAGGTCTTCCTGGAATATATCCCGCTCTTGTGGAACCGTTTAAGCTTCACCGGCAAGATCACGGCCAGAAACCTGATCCGCTACAAGACCCGTTTCTTCATGACGGTAATCGGCGTCGCCGGCTGCACGGGACTTCTGGTAGTCGGATGGGGCATCAAGGATTCCATTTCCGATGTTGTGGCACTGCAGTTCGGGGAACTCTTCAACCATAACTACGTTGTCAATCTGTCCAATGACCACGCCTTAGCTGAAATGACGGAAGAGCTGGAGAAAGACCTCAGCCACGAATTTGTGACACCGTACCTCTCCTACGCTTCCAAGATCTATCTGCCAAGCGAGGAGAAAGTCATCCAGGTCTACGTCATGGATGCCAGAGAAGGCAATGACGTCTTCCACTTAAGGAAAACGGACCACAAGACGGAACTGAAGATCAATAACAGCGGGGTCCTTGTCAGTGAGAAGTTCGCCCGCAACAACAAAATAAAAAAAGGTGATACCATCACCATTGAATCGCTGAACGGCATCAAGAAGGAAGTCAAGGTCAGCGATATCACGGAAATGTATTTCCAGCACTATCTCTTTATGTCCAACGACCTCTACGAAACCGTTTTTGATGAGCCGATCCACCCGAATGCCCTTGCCGTCAAGTCCACCGATAAGGACGCTCTGATCGCTGAGATCTCAGAGATGGAAGGATATGAGAGCGTGGTGGATTTTGACAGCGTCACGGAACAGTTCAACATCATGATCCGGGCGCTCAACTTCATCATCCTTGTCATCATTCTGACTGCCGGTTCGCTGGCCTTTGTCGTTCTGATCAATCTGACGCAGGTCAATATCTCCGAGCGGATCCGCGAGATCGCCACCCTGAAGGTGCTGGGCTTCCGCTCCTATGAGGTCAACTCCTACATCTTCAAGGAGATCTTCCTCTTAACGGTGATCGGGGCTCTGTTAGGACTTCCATTAGGCATTGTGGAGCATCACTTCATCATGAATGTCATCAACATGGAAATGATCATGTTCGGCATGAATGTCAAGCCGCTCACCTTCCTCTATGCCTTCACACTCACCATCGTCTTTACCATGATCGTCCTCTTTATGACACGGAAGACGCTGCGCAATATTGAAATGATTGAATCGTTAAAATCGGTCGAATAATTACCTTCGACCGATTTTTCTTTTTATGATCAGTAACACCGGAATCAGGATCAGTATCCCTCCGGCTGCCACTTCTTTTTTATGATGGGATACATAGTCCCAGAGATCAAACTCCTGCTGTTCCATAAGCACCACAGGCAGCACTTCCGTCACTTCCCCGTTGAGTACCACTTCGATTTCCCCGAGTGTTTCCCCCGCCTCCATCTTGTGGGTGATGACTTCCTCCCCGTGGTAGATCAGCTGAACTTCACTTTTATCAAAGCCGTTTTCAAGATACCGCTCAATTGTCACACCGGAAGTAAAGGCGACTTCCCTGTTCTTACAATATCGCGTCGGCAGCGTGATTAGAGCGTCCCCTTCGCTTAAAATGGCCTGATAGCTGTAATTGTCCATAAAGTATTCATAGAGCGTCTTGCTGTCTAAAAACTGGTATGGCGCATCGGAATAATAGGAGGATCCCGCCACGATGCAGAGGTAGCTTACTCCGTCTTTTTCGGCAATGCTGCCGTAGCAGATGCCTGCCGCAATGGTGGATCCCGTCTTGCCGCCAAGCACGTAATCCATATTGAGCCCGTAGCGCTTCAAAACGCGCTCCTTGGTGGATAAAAGCGTTAAGGTACCGTCGGAGATCTCATAGGAATTGCTGCAGATGATCTCTCTTAATTCCGCATCCGCAAAGACCGCTTCCAGAATCAT
>CADCPY010000112.1 GCA_902803495.1 uncultured Erysipelotrichaceae bacterium | reverse complement strand
CCGGACAGCAAGGTCAGAGGCTTCGTCGTTCCGACTAATGAAGAGCTGGCAATCGTACGTGACACAGTCCGTATCTTAGGTCTGTAAGATGTTTAGTCAGATCAGAGACTGCATCGAATCGTACGATACCATTACCATCTTCCGTCACATTAAGCCGGACGGAGATGCCTATGGATCTCAGTTCGGTCTTGCAACCTATCTGAAATACCGTTATCCGAACAAAAAGATCTACTGCGTCGGCAGCAATGAAGGACGCAATGCCGGACTGTTCCCGGAAGCGGATGTTGTCAGCGATGAACTGATTGCTTCCTCTCTGGCCATCTCCGTGGATACTTCCACAAAGGACAGAGTCGATGACCAGCGGATGTTTCTGGCGAAGAAGACCTGCAAGTTCGACCATCACGATTCCTCGGAACCGTATGCCGATCATGAAGTGGTCTTTCCGAAACAGTCCAGCTGTGCCGAAGTGATCGTCAAGTTCATTGAAAGCATCGAACCGGTGGAAAACATCCCGGTGCAAGCGGCAACCTATCTGTATGCCGGTATCATCAGCGATACGCAGGATTTCTCCATCACCACAGCGAACTACGAAAGCCTGGAACTGGCAGGAAAACTGGCCAGAACAGGTTTCAGCTTAAGCGAGGTTCATTATCTTGTGAACCGTCAGCCGGCCAAGATCTTCCAGGTCACCAGTGCCTTCCGTGCACGCATGCAGTTTACCGATAATCATATCGGTTACGGGTATTGCGACAAGGCATTAATGGATGAGTACGGTGTGGAATATACCGACTGCAAGGACCTGGTCAATCAGTTCGGTATCGTCGGCGATATTGAAGCCTGGGTGCTCTTTATTGAGGACTACCTGGAACATCCGGGAGAATTCAATGCTTCCTTGCGCAGCAGGGGATGCATCGTCAACAAGATTGCTTCGCGCTACGGCGGCGGCGGTCATAAACAGGCGGCCGGAACCAAGGCAATGCCGATGGAAAAGACCAAGGAGCTCTTAAAGGAACTGGATGCGGAAGTTACCAGATATTTAAGTAAATAAGACAAAAAGGGCATGGAAGCCGTAAATTCCATGTCCTTTTTTTGTACAGCGTGCCTCTAATTCCATTTTTTTGCTTTTATGATATGATAATGATATGAGTGTAAATCTTTACGTCAAATCCTATTACTCCCTGCTGGAAAGCACACTTTCATTGCAGGATATCTTGCAGTTCACAGCAAAAAGCGGAATGGATGCCGTGGCCTTATGCGACCACAACGTCATGTACGGATCCATTGCTTTTTACCGTGCCGCAATGAAAAAAGGAATCAAACCGATCCTCGGACTCGAAGCCGATGTTACGGATCATGAGGAAAGCTTTGTGGTCTGCCTGTATGCCAAAAACAATGCCGGTTACCGCAAAATCGTGGAACTCTCCACCCGCCTGAATACCGGGGAAACCGCACTGAAGATGGATGATATTATCCATAACAACGACATCATCGTTGTCTTCCCGTCGGAAAACAGTTTCTTTGAAAAGGAACTCTTGCAGCGCAAGGAGAACGAGCTACTCGAAAAGCTGCTGTATCTGAAGAGCAATATCCATCACGTCTATGTCGGTCTCTCTTCCAACGAAGAGGCGTTCTATTCACAAAGGAATATCTATCTGAAGGCAATGTGCCGCCGAGTGGATATGAAGTGCGTGGCTCTGGAAAAGGCGCTCTATCTCTCACCGGAGGATACCGGCTTCATCAAGGCCGTGGATGCCTTAAAACATAAGACAACGGTGAATGATCAGAATCTTGAAAACATCCGTAACAAGCATCTGCACAATACGGAAGAGTATCTGCAGTTTTATGAGAGAGAAGAGATCCTCAATACGGATGAGATTGCCAGGATGTGCGAGATCGATATCGATGAGATGCATTGCGACCTCTTGCATTATCCGAACAAATACAATGTCGATAACCGCCAGTACTTAAGGGAACTCTGCGTAAAGGGCTTAAAGAAACGCTTTAACAATATGGCCGTTCCGGAAGTGTACATCACGCGCTTAAACTACGAGCTGAGCGTGATTTCCAAGATGAAGTATGACGACTATTTCCTGATCGTCTATGACTTTATCCGCTATGCCAAATCCCAGGGCATTTACGTCGGGCCGGGCAGGGGTTCTGCCGCGGGGTCCATCGTGGCCTGGACGCTTGGCATCACCCATATCGACCCGATTGAATACTCCTTGCTGTTTGAGCGCTTCCTCAATCCGGAGCGTATCAGCATGCCGGATATTGACGTGGACTTCCCGGATGAAAGAAGACAGGAAGTCATCGATTACGTCATGGAGAAATACGGCAGGGACCGTGTCGCCCATATTATTGCTTTCTCCACCATGCAGGCAAAAGCTGCCATTGATGCGGCATGCGAAGCCTTGGGCGTCGAAAAGCGCAGACTGGACTATGCCAAGCGCTTCTTACCGCAGGTGATCAAGGATAAAAGTGCTTCCGCATTGGCGGAGACCTATCAGACCAACTATAAATTCAAGCAGATGATCGACTCGGAAGACGATCTGAGCCGTGTCTACCATCTGGCATTGCGCCTGGAGAAAATGCCGAAGAATATCACAACGCATGCCTGCGGTATCGTTATGAGCGATAAACCTTTAACGGATGTGATTCCGCTTTGCGATGTGAACGGGGAGATGCTCTCCACCCAGATCAGTGCGGAGTATCTGGAAGAACTGGGCTTATTAAAGATGGACTTCCTGGGCATCCGGAATCTGACCATTATCGATAGGGTCTGCAACGAAGTGCAGCCGCCGATCGATATCTTAAAGATTCCGCTCGATGATCCGAAAGCCTACGCGCTTTTAAGCAATGCCGATACGGTCGGTATCTTCCAGTTAGAGAGCGAAGGAATGAAGAATCTGCTCCGCAAGGTACGGCCGAAGAATCTTTCCGAGCTGAGTGACTGCTTAGCCCTGTACCGTCCGGCATCCATGGAGAATATCCCTCTGTATTTAAAGAATAAGGAGCATCCGGAAACGATTACGTATCTGCATGAATCCTTAAAGGATATCTTAAAGCCGACGTATGGCATTCTGATCTATCAGGAGCAGATCATGCAGCTGACGCAGAAGACTGCAGGCTTCTCTTTGGGCAAGGCGGATATTGTCCGTAAGGCCATCAGCAAGAAAAAGGAAAAGGAACTCCTGGCTTTACGGGATGACTTTATGAAGGGCTGTTATAAAAACGGCTATTCCAAGGAGCTCAGAGAAGAACTCTACGGATTAATCCTGAAGTTCGGCGGATACGGGTTCAATAAATCCCACTCCGTGGCCTACAGTCTGGTTGCCTATCAGATGGCTTATCTGAAAGCAAATTATCCATTGCTATTTTTGGGTAAATTGATGGATAATGTAATCGGAGCCGAAGGGAAGACTTACGAGTACCTCTTAGAGGCCCGTAAGCTGAAGGTCAATGTGTTACCAATCAGCATCAACCGCTCCGAACAGTTCTATACCGTTGAGGAGAACGGCATCCGCATGCCGCTGCGCTGCATCAAGAAGATGGGTGCCAATTCGGCAGAGCTGATCTTAAAAGAGCGAAAAGAACGGGGAGATTATAAAGATTTCTTCGACTTTGTGGCCAGAGCCAATGTGCAGCGACTCAACCGCGGCAATATCGAGAGTCTGATCGATGCCGGGGCGCTGGATGAATTCGGCTACAACCGGGCCACGCTCAGAGCGTCACTGGATGATGCTTTGAAATATGCAGAACTGATTAAAGTGGACAATCCGGATCAGAGCTATCTGGATTTCGACTTGGTCTATAAACCGAGAATGACAGTGATGAAGGAAGTCATGGATCAGAAACTGGAGCGGGAACAGGCCGCCTTGGGATTCTATATCTCCAAACATCCGATTGAACTTCTGAAAGAACGGTTCCCGATGGAAAGCGAAAAGATTTCCAATCTCAGTGCGAAAACTGGAAGGGTATCTCTTCTGGTGCGGATCCAGCGGGTAAAGAACCATACCGCCAAAACCGGCAGCATGGCATTCCTTACCATTGACGATGAATCCGGCAGTATGAATGCAGTAGTACTACCAAACAACTACCTCCGTTATCAGGACATTCTGACCAAAGGGAACTTGATTTACCTTACGGGCAGGGTGGACAATAAGGGAAACAACCTTTCCGTTGTGGTGGATAAGATGGAACGCATCTTAGGATGATCATGTTCACGTATCTTTCACAATCTCCAAATATAATTATTTAATGGAGGAATCCTTACATGAGTAGAATTCTTTTAGTAGATGATGAAGTTAGGATTAGAGATGTTATTAGAGAGTATGCTACTATAAACGGACATGACGTGACAGAAGCCAGTGATGGTTTAGAGGCAATCGATCTAGTAGAAAAAAACGACTACGATGTCATTATTCTGGACATTATGATGCCAAATCTGGATGGTTTTAATGCTTGCAAACGGATTAAAGCCATTAAACCGATCCCTGTTATCATGCTGAGTGCACGTCAGGAAGAATTCGACAAACTGTATGGATTCGAACTGGGAGTGGATGACTATGTCACCAAACCGTTCTCTCCAAAGGAACTTATGGCCAGAATCAAGGTCGTGACGGAACGTAACAGTAACAGCAGCAAGACCATATCCTACGGCGGTCTCACATTGGACCTCGAAGGATATGTGCTTTACATCGATAACGAAATCGTTCATATCACCCCGAAGGAGTTTGAACTCTTGACCTACCTTATCCAGAATAAGAACGTAGCGGTCTCAAGAGACAAATTGCTGGAAGCGGTATGGAAGTATGACTATTTCGGCGATGACAGAACTGTGGATACCCACATTAAAATGCTGCGGAAAAACCTCGGTAAATACCGTGATTATATCCAGACTGTACGTGGTGTCGGATATAAGTTTGAAGTAGATTAAAGCAGTGCAGTTCGTGCACACAGGGAAAAGACAAAAGGACGCATGTCCTTTTTCTTTTTGGTGTAATTGTATGCGAAAGGTTTTGAAAATGATAAAATGATAGCGATGAGTGAGAATAGCGGAATCAGAAAAAAGCTCGATATCAACGGCATCATGTTCCGGACCTGGCTGTTACTGGTCCTTTTTGCCTTTGGTATTGTACTGGCTCTTTGGGGTCTGCAAATGCTCTCGTTGACACCGTACTACCGCAGCGTGAAGGTCAATACGGTTCAGAATATCACAAGAGACATCAACCAGAAGATTATGGAGAGCGAGGACTTCGCAAGCGATATTGTGGAAGTCACCTATAACAACAACCTCTGTCTTTCCGTTTACAACCATCAGAAAAAGAAACTGACATCCGTCAACTCGCTGGGTTTGGGCTGCCGCATTACGCCGGAAGCGGAATTTGACGATACTGCCTTCTTAAATGAAGTGGATCACAGCGCCAACAGCGAAGTTTCCCATTACGTGACGGATGAGCGCTTTAACAATGAATCGCTGATCTACGGCTCCAAGATCAACTCCGAGATCGGATCCTACTATCTGGTGATCAACGCCAACGTGGAACCGGTCGATTCCACGGTCTTTATTATGCAGAATCAGTTCATCATGATCGGCATTGCGGTTTTGATCGTTGCCACTCTGATTTCCTATCTCTTATCGCGCCTGTATTCCTCGCCGATCTCCAAAATGACTTCCGGTGCCAGAAAACTGAGTGCAGGGGACTACCACGTCGAATTTGACGACAAGTCCTTCACGGAGATCAAGGAACTGAACGATACGCTTTCCTATGCTTCGCATGAGCCGGCTAAAACGGAAGAGATCCGGACGGAGCTTTTGGCCAATGTCTCACACGATATTAAAACACCGCTTACCACGATCAAGGCCTACGCTGAAATGATCGAGGATATCAGTGGCGACAATAAGAAAAAGAGAAATGAGCATCTGGAGATCATCATTTCCGAGACCAACCATCTGAACAAGCTGGTCAATGACATGATGGTTTTAACCAAAGTCCAGTCGGGGAACCTGACGTTAAACTGCACAGACTTTGATTTGGTGCCGCTGTCGGAGGAGATCATCGACGTTCTGATCGGCTCCGCCAACAATCTGAACGTAAAAATTGAGAAAGACTTCCCGGCCAATGCCATCATTCATGCGGACCGAACCATGATCGGTCAGGTCATCTACAACTTCTTAAACAATGCCATCAAGCACTGCGGTGCGGACAATAAGGTGCTGGTAAGAATCACGCCGGAAAACGAAGACTGGAAGCTGGAAGTCATCGATCACGGCATCGGTATTCCGGAAGAGGAAGTTCCGTATATCTGGGAGCGGTACTATAAAGCCAATAAGACATATCAGAGAAACCAGGAGGGGAGCGGACTCGGTCTTGCAATCTCCAAGGGCTATCTGGAACTGCATAAATTTGCCTACGGGGTAAAAACCAAAGTCAACGAAGGCTCCACGTTCTACTTTATTGCGGACAGTGAGCCGAACGAAGCAACAAATGTTTAGAAGGGGAAACAGTATGATTGCTGCAATCGTAAACGGGCTGGCGATTATTGCCGGCAGTATTCTGGGTGTTTTCGGGAAACGCCTGCTAAGTGAGAAAATGAGTGAGACCGTGTTCAACGGTCTTTCCTTATGCGTTATCGGTGTCGGAATCAGCGGTATGATCGAAGTGCAGAACACGCTGATCGTCATCATCAGTATCGTGCTCGGAGCGCTG
>CADCPY010000111.1 GCA_902803495.1 uncultured Erysipelotrichaceae bacterium | reverse complement strand
CGATATTCGTAGGTGAAGCCTTCGCCCTTGATCTCTTTCGCATCGGAGACGATGATGAAGGCGCGCGGGTCGCACTTGTCCAAGAAGCGGGAAAGCGTGGCGTATTCGCTTTTGGAAACGACCGTCAGCAGGATTTCCTTGTCGTCGGAAGTATAGCCGCCTTTGCCGTTGAGGATCGTGACACCGCGGTTGATATCCGTCATGATGAAGTTTTTCACTTCAGCAATCTTATCGGTGATGATGTAAATGGCGACAGCGTTATCTCCTTTCGGAACCATCACGTACCCGATGGCATAGGAGGAAAGGTAGATGTAGACGATGCCGTAAAGCAGATCGGCAACACCGTAAGTCAGAATTCCCGCACCGGCGCAGAAGGCGTCCGTGAGGAAGACCAGCTTGTCGACCGGCCAGCCGGTAAACTTGTTGATGGCCAGCGGAATCACGTCCGTGCCGCCCGTGGAGGCGTTATGACGGAAGGCGATACCGATGCCGATCCCGGCAATCAGTCCGCCGAAGATGCAGGCCATCAGCGGCTCGATCTCCAGTTTGAAGTGCAGCCGTTCCAACAGTTCGATAAAGATCGGATAGGAAATGGAAGAGAGCAGCGTTTTGGCCGCAAATTCCTTTCCCAGTATAATGGCGCCGGAGATAAAGAAAACAATAACCAGGATGTCGATTACCGTAGTCGGGTTCCAGTCAAAGAGTACCTGAAAGATAACTGCCAGACCGGCACATCCTCCGGAAAGGATGTTATACGGCAGAACAAAATATACGACGGAGACAGCCAAAAGGAAATTTCCAAACAGCACTCCCAGGATTGAGTCAATTTGTTTTCTTATCATAAAGCCTTTTTCAGTGTAACATATTTTCCCGCAGCTTGAAAGCATGCTTTTTCTCCTTTTGCGAAATGGGTATAATATAAACAAAGAAAAGGGGATGAATGAGATGAAAGTCGCATATCAGGGCGTACCGGGAGCCTTCAGCCAGATGGCACTCAGGGAATACTTTGCCGATCAGGCAGTCGAAGAGGTTCCTTATAGGGAATTTGTCGACATGCTGAAAGATCTGGCGGAAGGCAAGATCGATGCCGGGCTTTTCCCTGTGGAGAATACCACGACGGGACTGATTGCGCGCACCTATGACTATTTTGCCGACTATCCTGTGTGGGCGATTGGCGAGATCAGCATCCCCATTCGGGAAAACCTCATCGTAGTTCCGGGCGTGAAACCGGAAGAGATCAAAGAGGTATATTCCCATCCCGAAGCACTCTCGCAGTGTCAGAAGATCTTCCTAAAGCATCCCACATGGAATCCGGTGGTCTATGACGATACGGCATTAAGCGTCCGTTATATCAAAGAGTGCAACGATAGATCCAAGGCGGCCTTGGCTTCCGCTCTGGCGGCACAGCTTTACGGCATGGAGATCCTGGAGAAAAACGTACAGGACAATCAGGTGAATACGACCCGCTTTCTGGTGCTCTCTTCGCAAAAGATTGAAGTGCCGAATGCGGATAAGGTCAGCATCATGATGACATTAAAACATGAACCTGGCGCACTCTATCATGCGCTGGGACTGTTTGCGATGAAGAATATCAACGTCTTGAAACTGGAATCCCGCCCGATTATCGGGAAGATGTTTGAATACAATTTTTATCTGGACTTTAACGGAAATCTGAATGATCCGGATGTTGCGGAGACACTGCGCCGACTGCGCTATGACGCGCTGGATCTGAAGATCTTCGGCAACTACAAAGCCTATGAAAGCGGAAGGTAAGAGCGATGGAAATCAAAGTGCATACCAGGGAAAAAGACTACAGCATCCTTCTGGAGCGCGGAGCGCTCTATCAGGTGAAGGATTATGTCGACGCGAAGCGCCGCGTTTTCATCGTGACGGACTCGCTTGTTCCGAAGGAATATCTGAGTATCTTACAAAAGCAGTTCCCAAATGCGAAGTCATTTGTCTTTGAAAGCGGGGAAAAGAACAAGAATCTCTCGACGTATGCGGAGATTTTAAAATATATGCTGGAGGCGCAGCTGGACAGGAAGGATGTTGTCATTGCGCTGGGCGGCGGTGTGGTCGGAGACCTCAGCGGCTTTGCGGCTGCCACCTACATGCGGGGAATCGACTACATCAATATTCCCACCACGGTGCTTTCCCAGATCGACTCCTCGATCGGCGGCAAGACCGCGGTGGACTTTGAAGGAGTGAAGAACTCCGTCGGAGCCTTCCATCAGCCGTCGTTAGTTATTATTGATCCTGACACCTTAAAAACACTGCCGAAGCGGCAGATCCGAAACGGACTGGCCGAAGCGGTGAAGATGGGCATGACGGGAGATGAAAAGCTCTTTGCGATCTTTGAGAAAGAGGACTACATGGATCATATGGAAGAGATCATTGAGCGTTCCTTACGTTATAAAAAGAGAATTGTCGAAGAAGACGAGAAGGAAACCGGGATCCGCCGGGTTCTCAATTTCGGACACACCTACGGGCATGCCTATGAAAGCGTGATGGACGGCAGGTATCTCCATGGCGAATGCGTCGGCATGGGCATGATGCGTGTTGTCAAAGAGGAATCGGTAAAGGAGCGGCTGCAGAGCGTGCTTTTGCGTCTGGAGCTGCCGCTATCCTGCGATGCGGATCAGGAAGAAGTTTATAAACGAATTGTCAATGATAAGAAATCCGTCGGAGACGCCGTGAATATCATTCAGGTGAATCAGATCGGCAAAGCGGTGACGGAAGTATGGAAAAAAGAAGAGATCAAGGAGGCACTCGGAGTATGAAAAACATTCTGGGAAATTATCTGACCGTGACGCTGTTCGGAGAATCGCACGGTCCCTGTGTCGGTGCGACACTGGACGGAATTGCTCCGGGAATCCGAATTGACACAGAATATCTGAAGCGGGAGATGGATCACCGCAGAGCTTCCGGCGAACTTGCCACATCAAGAAAGGAAGCCGATGAGGTGCAGTTTGTCTCCGGCGTGAAAGACGGCTATACGGAAGGGACACCTCTGACGGTTCTGATCATGAATCAGAATGTCAGATCGTCTGACTACGATTCCGTGGCACACTTAGCCCGCCCGTCGCATGCTGACTATACGGCAGAGATGAAATATCTCGGCTATCAGGATGTCAGAGGCGGAGGACACTTCTCCGGTCGTCTGACGGCACCGCTGGTAGCTCTTGGTGCCATTGTAAAACAGGCACTGGAAGAAAAAGGAGTCTATATCGGAACGCATGTTGCGTCCGTGGCGGATATTACTGACGATGCCTTACCGAAAGATAATATAAAAGAAGTCATTGAGATGCTGAACGGAAAGGATTTCGCTCTGCTCAATGACGCCAAAAAAGAAGACATCAGCAAGGCCATCTTAGATGCGAAAGCGGAAGGGGACTCGCTGGGCGGGGTTTTGGAAACGGTTGTCTGCGGATTGCCGGCAGGGATCGGCGAGCCGTATTTTGACTCTTTGGAAAGCACGCTCTCTCACGGTTTATTCTCCATCGGCGGCGTAAAAGGCGTGGAGTTTGGCGACGGCTTTGCTTTGACAAAGATGAAAGGCTCCGAAGCAAACGACCCGCTGTGCATGGAAGACGGCAAGGTTGTTACCGAGAGCAATCACGCCGGCGGCATTAACGGAGGAATCTCCAACGGTATGCCAATCGTATTCCGTACGGCCATCAAACCGACATCTTCCATTGGCAAAGTGCAGAAGACAGTGGATTATAAAACCATGGAAGAAGCGGAACTGCAGTTAGAAGGCAGACACGATCCGTGCATTGTCTTGCGCGCCCGAGCCATGGTGGATGCCGTTACGGCATTAGTCATTGCGGATGCCTTATGCGCGAGATACGGCTACCTGTATTTGAGGAGTGAGAAATGAGGATCGGACTGATCGGATATCCGCTGGGACACTCCTGGTCCAAAGAGATCCACGGGTTTTTGATTCACGAAGACTATCAGATGTGGGAACTTCCCGAAGAGGAGCTGGAAGGCTTTTTGACACGCAGGGAATTTGACGGCATCAATG
>CADCPY010000110.1 GCA_902803495.1 uncultured Erysipelotrichaceae bacterium | reverse complement strand
CGGCGGATTTATGGGCAAGAAAGCCGTCCAGATGAGCGGAAAGATTTCCGAGATCCATCCGTGCCAGGTACTGCACTTTGAAATGTCCGCTTCTCAGTTAAAGAAAGTGGCCCGCTCCAAGGGCGTTACGGTCACAAGCTATCTTTTGTCCTTAATGTTACTGGCCATTAAGTATTCCACGGAAGAAACATCCGGAACGGTCTCCATTCAGGTACCGGTGAATATGCGCAAATACAATCAGTCGAAAACGATCCGCAACTATGCGATGTATTTCAGCTGTTCCTTACCGCTGGAAGAGATCACCAAAGCGGAAGACATCTATCCGAAGGTGGCCGCTCAGGTGAAGGAGCGCTCTTCCTATCCGGTCATGAAAGTCATGATGAGCACGACCATCAAGCTGGTGCAGTCCTTAAAGATGGTACCGCTGATCATCAAGCAGCCGGTGGCCAAGATCGTCTACGGCTTCTTGGGAGACCGGATCTTCACAAGCTTCCTATCCAATCTCGGTGTGATCACACTGCCGAAAGAGATGGAGCCGTATGTGGAGAAGTTTGACTTTGTCCTTGGGGTATCCAACATCTGCCGTACTTCGACATCTCTTATCACTTACGGGGACAAAGCAGTCTATACGATTTCGAAAATTACCATGGATCCAACCTTTGAGGAGACCATGCTGAAATATCTGGAAGGGGACGGGATCCGTGTCAGGGTCACCGGGACACAGCCTTATGAAAATTGAGTATACATATCCGCAGCTGCCAAAACAAAAACGGATATTTCTGCGCATTCGGAATGTCATGAAATATCTTCTTTTGATCGCGGCTCTGACGTGTTTAATTGTGAATTTCTTTGTGAAAGGAAAAGCCTGGAGCATTGTGGCGGTATGGTCGATGTGGATGTTCTGGAATCTGATCTTATCGCCGGATGTGATCGAGCTGAATCTGATCTCCCAGACAGTGAAGTTCCTGTTCTATGTATGTATCCTTTTATGGCTGATTGATTTCTTCTTAGCCAGCGGCTGGGCCATCTTCGTGGTGCCGATCGTGGCCTTTACGGGTCTGATCATGACGGCGCTGTTCTTCTTAATTGATATCAATTCGCAGATACAGAACTCCATGCCGATGATCTGGCTGATACTGATCTCACTGGCGGCCGTAGTTTTATGTTACTTCCAGCTTCCGGAGATCAACTGGCCAATCGTGGTTCTGGGAGGGGTGGCTCTGGCTATGCTGTTTGCCGGCGTCTTCTTCCATGAAGCCTTCATGCTGGAGTTGAAGAAGCGCTTCCATACCAATTAGATATGCATTTCGGGAAAGAACAGGGACATGTCGGAAGGCATGTCCTTTTTTATTACCATTTCCTGACGGGTGACGGGATGGGTAAACTGCAACTGTGCTGCATGCAGGGCGCTGCGCTCCATCAAATGATTATCCGGATTGTATAAGATATCTCCGATCAGCGGATGGCCGAGATAGTTCATGTGCACCCGGATCTGGTGGGTACGACCGGTTTTCAGCTGAAAGCGCAACAGGGATACATCCGCTTCGGCGTTGTAGTCCAGGACCTCATATTCCGTAATGGCTGTCTGACCGCGCGTAAAATCAACAATGCGGCGGATCTCTTCTTCTGTTTCGCGGGCAATCGGCGCATCGATCACGCCAACAGGTTCACTGAGTTTTCCTTCCGCAATGCCGAGGTAGGTGCGGTGGATCCTGCGGTTTTTCATCTCTTCGGAAAGGATCTGCGCTGAGAGCGGGTTTTTCGCAATCAGGGTGAGTCCGCTGGTATAACGGTCCAGCCGGTTCAAACAGCGGAAAACGAAATCGGTCTGTCCCTGCGACGCATAGTAATAGGTGACGGCATTGGCCAATGTGTTTTCCAGATTGGTGCGTACCGGATGGACGGACATGTCCGCACTTTTATTGACAATCAGGATGTCTTCATCCTCATAGACGATATCGATCGGCAGATCTGTCGGAATCAGGCGGTCTTCCTCCGAAATCTTCTCGTGGAATTCCACCGTGACAGTATCTCCCGGGTAGACACGTTCGATCACGCAAACTTCCTTTCCGTTGACATAGATATGATTCTGCGATTTCTTCAGTAGTTTGACGGAGCAGCGGGGAAGATTCCGGCGGACTAAAAAGGCGTCTACGCGCATGGATTCCGTTTCGCTGTTGTGAAAAGTCAAAATTCTCTGCATGGCTTAATTGTAATATAAAAAGAAGGGAGTGTAACGAAATGAAGTGATTCAATCGTTGCACTTCCTTTTTTTGACCGTTTGTCTGCAGTTTAGAAGCTTAACTGGTGAT
>CADCPY010000109.1 GCA_902803495.1 uncultured Erysipelotrichaceae bacterium | reverse complement strand
GAAATAAGATCTGTTCCGGATACAAAAGAACAGATCTTTTCTTCTGTGTTTTGCTCAGTGCTATAATGAAGAAATAGGAAGTGTATTCTCATGAAACGGAGATTGGTCATATTCATTTTTCTTATTCTTTCCTGTTTTCTTCTTTTGGCCTGTGCCAAAAAGGAAGAAGTGACTCCGGAAAAGGAAGAGAGTACTCCGGAAGAAGTTGCGGAAAAGGACTATGAAGAGTATACGGAACTTTGGAAAATGAATCAGAACAGCGAAGTGCAGTTTGAGGATATTCCAAAGGAAATCGAAGGCTACACGGCAAAGTACTATCGCTTTTACACAAAAGAGAAGATTGCGGAAGCGGTCTATGTCAAAGAGGGAACGGATGACACGGTGGTGCTGCGTAAGGCAGTCTATGAACAGCCGGACGGAGAGCGTAACTCTCTGGTGCCGAAGGGACAGAAATATGAAGAGCACTCCGTCATTGACGGGGTAGACTTTGCCTACTACCGCAGTGGGAACGGTGGACTTTGCAACGTCGCGGAGTGGGATGACGGGAAGCATTTCTATGCTTTGATCATCAATCCGGGAACCGACAGGGGTTTTGAGGATAAAGTAATAGTGAAACTAATGAAAAGTATTCGGTAAAAGAAGCGAAATGCTTCTTTTTACGTTGTGGATAAATGAATCCATACGTAGTAGAATAAAAGTAATGATGGTTTGATTTATCATTCAACAGAAGGAAATAATATTTTTACGTGGAGTAAGTGTCACAGGATTTACATATGGAACGTAGACGTGGAAACAAGACAACCAGTATTATTCTTCTCGGCAGCATGATGATTGCGCTTCTTTTACTGCTGGGAACGGTATGGAACGGACAGCGAGCCCAGAGAGATACGGAAGAAGCCGTCAAGATGGTTTCCTCCATGTATCTGGATGAGCTGGCCGGCAGAAGGGAACAGGTCGTTCAGAACAATCTGAACAGCCGGATCCGTGATTTACGCGTGGCGGTTGAACTATTGGATGAGAATGACTTAAGCGATGTGCGGCATCTGCAGGCATATCAGTACCGCATGCGCCAGATGTACAATCTGGAAAAATTCGCCTTTGTCGATACAGACGGCTTAATCTATACTTCCACCGGCATTCAGGACAATATCGGTGAATACCGTTTTGACTATAAGAATCTGAAAGAAGCGGAAATCTCCATCTTCAATCTGGAAAGCAAGGAGAAGAGAGTTGTCATTGCGCTTCCGGTGGATCTGAAACTGCAGGAGAAGGAACTGTGCGTCTGCTTTATGGAAATCGACATGCAGGAGATGCTTGCCGGTGTTTCCATGGAAAGCAATCCGGAGGATGCGACCTTCTGTAATATCTACACCAAAGACGGAATCGCCTTAAGCGATACCATCCTGGGCGGCTTAGCGGAAGAGGATAACCTCATTCAGGCCATGCAGAATGCCGTCTTTGAAAACGGAGACTCCTATGAGCAGTTTTTGAATGAATTCTCCAATCAGCATAACGGAGAAGTATCCTTCGTTTATAACGGCGTTCAGGAAACTTTAAGCTATGTGCCGATCAAGAATACCGACTGGCTTTTAACATACCTGGTAAGAGAAAGCGTGATTTCCGAGCGCATTTCCTCCATTTCCGCCGGTACCTTACGGCGCGGCGTTCTGCAGTCCCTTTTAACCATCGGCTCCATGGCGCTGATGTTCGGCTTCATCATTTACGAAAACAGACGAAGCAGCCGCTATGAACTGGCGAAGGAAACCGCGGAAGCGGAAGTCAGAGGCAAGCAGGAAGAACTGGAACAGCGCATTGCTTTACAGAAACAGTTGGAGGAGCAGAGTGAAGCGCTCTCGCAGGCCTTAACCACGGCAGAGGAAGCCAACAAGGCCAAGACAGCCTTCCTGTCCAATATGTCCCATGTAATCCGGACGCCGATGAATGCCATTATCGGTCTGGACAATATTGCCTTAAACGATCCGGAAACACCGGAAAAGACCAAAGAGTATCTGACCAAGATCGGTGCTTCGGCAGACCATCTGCTGGGCCTGATCAACGACATTCTGGATATGAGCCGGATTGAAAGCGGCAAGATGACGCTGAAGAAAGAAGAATTCTCCTTCTCCCGCTTCCTGGAGGCCATCAATACGATGTTCTCCGCCCAGTGCGAAGAGAAGGGTTTGGAATACAGCTGCAACCTGAACAGCGAAGTGGACGATTACTATATCGGTGACAACATGAAGCTGCGTCAGATCCTGATCAACATCTTAAGCAATGCCGTCAAGTTTACGCCAAACGGCGGAACAGTGACACTGGATGTCACGCGCAAGGCACAGTACGACAATAAAACCACACTGGAATTCCGCATTGCGGATACCGGTATCGGCATGAGCGAGGACTTCCTGCCGCACCTCTACGATGCGTTTGCCCAGGAAGACAACTCCAATACCAACCGGTATGGCTCCAGCGGACTCGGCATGGCCATCACCAAGAGCTTTGTCGACATGATGAACGGAACCATTGAAGTGGAAAGCGAAAAGGGCAAGGGAACCACATTTACGGTAAACGTAACACTGGAAGACGATCAGCACGCCGCCGCGGAGGGCGAAGCGGAAGAAGTACAGCCGGGAGAAATGACGGTACTGATCGTGGATGACGACCCGGTCGCCTGTGAGCATGCCAAGCTGGTTCTGGAAAAAGCCGGAGTTGCTGCGGAAGTGGCCGACAGCGGAGAAAAAGCCATTGAAATGGCAAAGTTGCGTCACGCCCGAAGAGAACCGTACAACCTGATTCTGGTGGACTGGAAGATGCCGGGAATGGACGGCGTGGAAACCACACGGAAGATCCGCGATGTTATCGGTAAAGAATCCGCCATCATTATTCTGACAGCTTACCGCTGGGACGATGTCCAAGAGGAGGCAAAGGAAGCCGGTGTCGACTCCTTCCTCTCCAAACCGCTCTTTGCGGCAGCCGTGATGGATGAGTTCAAGTCCGCCCGCTTAAAGAAGAAGGAAGAGATGTGCGCGGAAGATGAAAAAGCCGATCTGACAGGAAAACGGATCCTGCTGGCGGAAGACGTTACGGTCAATGCGGAGATCATGAAGATGGTCCTGGCACAGCGGAAGATGGAAGTGGAACTGGCGGAAAACGGCAGAATCGCCGTCGAGAAATTCGAAAGTAATCCGGTAGGATATTATGACGCGATCTTAATGGATATGCGGATGCCGGAAATGGACGGCTTAACGGCGACCAGGCTGATCCGTTCCATGGAGCGGGAAGATGCCAAATCCATTCCGATCATTGCCTTAACGGCCAATGCCTTCGATGAAGATGTCCAGCGCTCCCTGCAGGCCGGGCTCAATGCCCACTTAAGCAAGCCGGTGCAGCCGGACGCACTTTACGAAACACTGGAGTGTTTCATTCATAAGTAAGATGACAAGGAATCCTGCGGGATTCCTTTCTTTACTTTATATCCCGTAACATTTACAATAGGGATGCAAAACGGAGGAAATACCATGCTGTTTGAGAAAGAGAAAATCAAAGGTCTGTTACTGGATTTTGACATGACGCTTGGCAATCATGAGCTTTCCGCGTACCGTACGATCCGTGAGATCTTAGAGGAGTACATCACGGATATCGATCCGAAAAGTTACAAAATGGAAGCCATGGCGCAGGACATGCTGACATGGAACTTAAAAGGCATGGTGAAACCGACGGAGATGCTCTTACGCTTAAAGGAAAAATACGGTTATGAGATCGTTATCGACGATTTCAATAACGTCTGGAGCGAGAAGCATAAGGAACATGTGGAACTCTATGACGGAGTTTTGGAAACACTCGCCTATCTGCATGAAAAGTATCAGATCTGCGTGGTGACCGACGGCAACGAGCGGCGTCAGAAATACAAGGCGGAAAAAAGCGGAATTCTGCCTTATGTGGACTACGTGGTCACAAGCGCGGAAGTGGGGCATACCAAACCGCACCCGGCCATCTACCAAAAAGCCATGGAGCTTTTAAAGATGAAACCGGAAGAAGTGCTCTTTATCGGAGACAGGTTCTCGAGCGACCTCTTAGGCGCGAATGAACTGGGCATTGCCTGCATCTGGGTGTGGCCGCGCGACGGCAGAATTGCCGAAGCACCCATCGACCGCATCTATGAATTCAAAGAATTAAAAACGTTACTGTAGGGAACTGGTATAGTATAATACCAGTTCCTTTTTGTGTAGAATAAGAGTGTAATGAAAGGGGAAGTTACGGAAATGATCAATTTTGACAAGGATACGATTGTAAGAAACTACGACTACATTTATTCTCAGAGAGAAACCATCGAGAAGATTGCCGACGATTTATGTGCGGAAGGATTCGATCTGCTCTTTTTCACCAGCAGCGGCGGATCCATGGCAATGATGCAGCCATTTGTGCATTTTGTGAATGTTTACTCCAAATTACCGGTGGACGGTATGGTATCGGCAGACTTCTTGCTGGAAGGCTGCAACCGCTTGAGCGATAAGAGCGTGGCTTTTATGACCAGCAAGAGTGGCGATACCAAGGAAACGATTGAATGTGCCAACAAGTTAAAAGAGATGGGTGTCAGGATCGTTTCCGTCTGCGGAAAGGAAAATACACCGCTGGAACAGCTCAGCGACTATGCTTTTGTCTATAAAGACGGCAGACCGCAGGAACTGGTCTTCTACTTCATTATCGGAAAGATCTTATACAATGCAGGTTACTTCAAGGAATATCCGGACTTTGCGGATAACCTCAAATACCTGGGCAACGCCTTAGCGGAAGTACGGATTGCCTGTGACAAGAAGTGCTACGACTATGCGGAGAAATACTGCAAGGAACCGTACAACATCTGGATCGGCAGCGGCGACTTATGGCCGACGACCTATTCCTACTCCATGTGCGTACTGGAAGAATCCTTATGGGTACGCACCAAATCCGTTACCTCCGCGGACTTCTTCCACGGAACGCTGGAACTGGTGGAGAAGGATGTCTGCGTGACATTGGTCTGCGGGGAAGGTGTGACCCGTCCGCAGGATCTGCGCGTCAAAAACTTCGTGGAGAACTTAACGGACAAGTTCACCTGCTTCGATACCAAGGATTACGAACTGCCGGGCATCAAGGACGAATACCGGAAATATCTCTCTCCGGTGGTCATGAATGCCATCCTGCAGCGGATCGGCAAGAACATGGAAGTCATTACCAATCACTCCTTAGAGATCCGCAGATATTACAGAAAGAGCAACTACTAAGATGAAATACATTTGTGTCGGGGATAATGTCATTGACTACTATGTCAATAACAAGCGGATGTATCCGGGCGGAAACGCCCTGAACGTCGCCGTGCATTTAAAAAAGCTCGGAGCCGAGTCTGCCTATTTCGGAAACTTCGGAACGGACGGGATGGCCGGGGTCATCCAGCGGGCACTGGACAAGTTTGAAGTGGACTATTCCAACTGCTACACGATTGAAGGTGCCACTACCAAGCACTGCGTCTATAACGTGGTGGACGGGGAGCGCAGCTTCATTAAGGTGGAATTGGGTGATAACTGGCAGGGTCCGATGCATCTGACTGCAGCGGATATGGACTATATTTCTACCTTCGATGTTGTTATTTCCAGCTGCAATGCCAAAATGGAATATGAGATGTTACGGATCGGAGCACTCAACAATGTCTTCGTGTACGACTTCGGGGAAAAGGAAAAATACCGTACGGATGAGTATTTATCCAAGGTGTGCCCGGACTTAGACTTGGCACTCTTCTCTTTAGAGCCCTGCAGCATTTCCGAGATTCTGCAGTTTGCCAAGCGCATCCTGAGCTTCGGCGCGAAGAATGTGCTGGTGACGATGGGGAAGCGCGGACAGTATCTGATCAACGATGACATCATGATCTTCGGGGAGACGAAACTGGTCGATGCCGTGGATACCATGGGTGCCGGCGACTCCTTCCTGGCGGCTTTTGTCAAATGCATGGCGGAAGCGGGCTGGAAGAAAGGGGAACGCTTCACACCGGAGAAAACCAAGGCGGCACTCGAAGCCGGAGCAAACTACGCCAGAGAGAACTGTTTAGTCGAAGGCGGGTTCGGCTACGAAGTACTGGAATCATAAAAAAAGCGAGGCAGATGAGAAATCATCTGCCTCTTTATGATTAACGATGGAAATACATTCCCATCGGCGGGCCCATTCTGTAATACGGGCGACGGTAGTACCCGAAGCGATACGGACGGTAGAACCAGCCGTACGGCATAAAGATGAGTCTCCATAAAATCATGAGCGGAGACATCACAATGGAACCCAACAGTAACATCATCAGGAATAACATTTTCTGATACCTCCTTTTCTGTTGTGCCTTTATTATAGGGAATCCCGGTACAAAGTGCAGAAAAGGATGATATCTTACCGAAAGAGCGGCATGAACTGCTCTTTTTCAGTATAATAATAAGGTATGAAAAAGATCACACTGGGAATTCTGGCACATGTTGACGCGGGAAAGACGACTCTGAACGAGAGTTTTCTTTATCATGGCAATATCATCCGCAAGCTCGGCAGGGTCGACCATCAGAACAGCTATCTGGACTACGACGAGCAGGAGAAGGAGCGGGGCATTACCATTTACTCCAAAAACGCGGCCTTTGACTATAAGGAAAGCCACATCTCTCTTTTGGACACGCCGGGGCATACCGACTTCTCCGGGGAGATGGAGCGGGTCTTGCAGGTACTGGATGAGGCCGTGGTTGTGATCAGCGGTCTCAGCGGCGTGCAGTCCCATACCAAAACGATCTGGAATCTTTTAGAGGGGCACAAGCTTCCCGCCTTCCTCTTTATTAATAAAATGGATATCACCACACGCACCAAAGAAGACCTTCTGGCGGACGTGCAGAAAAACCTCTCTTCCTACGCGTTGGACTTTTCGGAAGATACGGAAGTATTATACGAAAAGATTGCTCTGGCGGAAGAGGAGAGCTTGGAGGAATATCTGAGCAGCGGAACGCTGAAGAAAGAAACCATCATGCGCTTAATTGAAAACCGGAAGATCTTCCCGGTCTATTTCGGCAGCGCTCTGAAAGATCAGGGCGTGACGGAACTGTTAGATGCATTGGACTACTATACAGTGGAAAAGAAATATCCGGAGCACTTCGGAGCGAAGATCTACAAGGTCAGCTATGACGAAAGCGGAAACCGCTTATTACTGGCCAAAATCACCGGAGGCAAGCTGGCCTCAAAGCAGAAGATCTCTGAGAATGAGAAGGTGGACCAGCTGTTCTCCATGTCCGGCAAGCGCTTCTCTCTGGTAACGGAAGCGGAAGCGGGCGACATCGTAGCCATTAAGGGGCTTTCGGGTCACTATGCCAATGAAGGGCTGGGAGAAGAAACAAGCGGATCTTCCCCGCAGTTAATGAGCTACATGAACTACCGCATCACCTATCCGAAGAGCGTGGACTCCAATCAGATGAATCAGGAGCTGCGCAAGATCGAGGAGGAGAATCCGGAGATCATCGTCAATACCAACGGCTACCGCAACGAGACGTATGTGGAGCTGATGGGCGATCTTCAGATCGATGTCTTAAAGAGTATTATCTACAAGCGGACCGGTGTCGAAGTCGTCTTTGATAACGGCTCGGTCTTATATAAGGAAACCATCAACAATCAGGTCATCGGGGTGGGGCACTTTGAACCGCTGCGTCACTATGCGGAAGTGCATCTGCGCTTAACACCATTGCCGCGGGATACGGGACTCATCTTTGAAAGCGATGTTTCCACCGATGAGTTATCGCTCAACTGGCAGCGGCTGGTGTTGACCCACTTAAAGGAAAAAGTACATAAGGGCGTGTTAAGCGGCTCGCCGATCACCGATATTAAAATCGAACTGGTGGCCGGAAGGGCACATCTGAAACATACCGAAGGAGGGGACTTCCGCCAGGCGACCTACCGGGCAGTACGGCAGGGGCTGAAAAAAGCCGACAGCGTGCTTTTGGAGCCGTACTATAACTACTTTATCGACGCACCGCTCAACGACCTCTCCAAAGTGCTGTATGACTTAGAGAGTCTGAATGCTTCCGTCAAAGTGGAAGAGGACGGGGAGATTGCCCATATCAGTGGGGAAGCGCCGGTGGTGAATTTAAAGAACTACCAGACGCGTTTGGCCTCATTAACGCAGGGTAAGGGACAGATCAGTCTGCGCTTATGCGGATACCGTGAGTGCCATAATACCTTGGAGGTTTTGGAGAAGTTCCATTACGACTCGGAGATGGACTTTGCCAATCCGACGGGTTCCGTCTTCTGTGCGCACGGTTCGGGCTTCTATGTGCCGTATAACCATGTGGAAGACTACATGCATATCAAGGAAGACGAACGTACCTATACCCGTACGGCCACCAGCAATAAAAACCGTATCAGCGAAGAGGAACTCAAGCGTGTTTTCAGCAATATCAACGGCCAGAACCGCAATATGAAGAAGGCAGTGGCCAAAGAGAAGAAAGCCGAAGAGGAGAAAAAGAAAGAGAAGGTTACGGTGAAAGAAAAGAAGCCGGAACTGCTCATCGTTGACGGCTATAATGTCATGAATTACTTTGAAAAGACGAAAGATCTTTCCAAAGAGAACTATGAGATCGCCAGGGACATCATCATCCGCGAGATGGCCAATCTGGCCGGATACAAGATGTGCGATGTGGTCATCGTCTTTGACGCCTACAAGGTGGAAGGGGCTCTTGGCAGCATTCAGAAGCTGGACAATGTGACCGTTGTCTACACCAAGGCCAACCAGACCGCGGACTCCTACATTGAAAAGACGGTCCATGACTACGTGAAAGACTACGACATTACGGTCGCAACGAGCGACTATGCCGTGCAGAATATGATCTATACCAGCGGGGCCAGACGCATCAGCTCCAGAGAGCTGGAAATGGAACTGGAATTCTACCGCGCGCAGGCGTAAAGGAAATGAACTATGAATACGATGTATAAAAACGGAATTTTGCGCATTGAGGTGAAGGACCTCTATGCGAAAACCATTCAGGAATTTATGGACCTCTATTTCCCTTCCAAAAAGATCCAGCACTTACTGATCACCAACGGCTGGCTCAAGATGGATGAGATGAAGGTCAAACGGGAAACACCGCTGGACGGGAAGTATCTGACACTGGAGCTCTACCCGGAGAAAAACAGCTATCGAAAACTGGAAAAGGACAATGTGGAGATCTTATATGAAGACGAGCTGCTCTGCGTGGTGAATAAGCCCTCAGGCATCATTGTCCATTCCGACAGGGAAGATGAGGTTACTTTGAGTACCTTAGTGCGCTCGCACTACGCTTCGGAACCGTACCTCACACTCAACCCGATCCATAGGCTGGACAAGGAAACCAGCGGTCTTGTCTTTTTCAGCAAGTCGCCGCTCTTTCAGCCGTTATTTGACCAGATGTTACTGAAGCGGGAAATCAAGCGGACCTACCTGGCCTTTGCGAAAGGCAAGGCGGAAAAAGGATTAAAGATGACGTTTGATGATCCAATCGGCAAAGACCGCCACAATGCCGGCAAGATGATCGTTTATAAAAACGGGCAGGATGCCTTAACGAAAGTGGAATCCTTAGGTTATAAAAACGGCATCACTACCTTCCGCTGTACGCTTTTAACGGGCAGAACGCATCAGATCCGCGTCCACCTCTCTTCGCATCACTATCCGATCCTCAATGACCCGCTCTACGGCGTGCCGGATCAAAGCCTCGATAAGATGGGACTGGTGGCCTATGAGCTGCAGTTCTACCATCCGTTCAAGGAAGAAAATATCCGGGTGAAACTGGAATTGGAACCGAAAATGAAAGCGCTGATGTTATAATAAAAGAGTGGAGAAACAGACTATGAAGACAATTAAGAAAATCGTATTTACCGGCGGTCCCTGCGGCGGAAAAACATCCTTTGCCTCCCGGGCAATGGAAGTATTCTCCGATCACGGCTACCGTGTGATCATTGACAACGAATCGGCGACAGATCTGATTTCCGGCGGCATCTCCCCAGCAACAATGGGGATGTACGAATTCCAGAAATACGTCATCGATCTGCAGTTAAAAAAGGAAGAGCTCTGTTACAAGGCAGCGCAGAATATCGAAGGGGATAAGGTCCTCATCTTTATCGACCGCGGGCTCTTTGACGATAAGGGTTACGTCAGCGATGAGGAATTCGCGCAGTTACTGGGGGAATTCAACATCAGGGAAGAAGAAGTCAATGACCGCTATGACATGGTGCTGCACTTAGTCACCAGTGCCAAAGGGGCTGAGGAAGCTTATTCCTTTAATACCAATGCGGCCAGATACGAAACGGTCGAAGTGGCCAGAGCCGTGGACGACAGAACCATGGAAGTCTGGAAGGACCATCCGAACCGCGTCATCATCGGCAACGAGACGGACTTCGAGTGGAAGATCATCCGTGCCATGCAGGCCGTCTTCCAATATTTGGGCGAAGAGCGTCCGGTGGAAGTCTTCCGCAAATACCTGGTCGAGTTTGATGACAGTGTATTGGAAAACGTCAAGAAGGAAAGCAACTTCGTCACAACGCATATTTACGAGCAGTTCTTAAAGAGCGAGCCGAATGTGGAAAAGCGGATCCGCCGCCGTATCAAAAACGGCACGACGCGCTACTACTACTCCGAAGCCAATATCATGGGCGCGAACAAGCGGGTGAAAAACGACATGATCTTAAGCGAACGTCAGTATCTCTCCTATCAGCCGCAGGTCAATGAAGAGCTCAATCCGATCGATAAGGAGCGCTACAGCTTCCTGAAAGATTCCCACTTCTACAAGCTGGACATCTTCAACTTCGATAAGACCAAGGCTCTCTTAAGCGTCCAGGTGCCTCTAGGCGATGAGGAAGTGCGCATTCCGCTTTACTTCAAGGTCATCAAGGAAGTCAGTGACGATGTAAACTATAAAAACTATTCCCTGGCCAAATCCCAGAAATACTAAGAGACAAAAAAAGGGAGTGTAACGAAATGAAGTGATTCAATCGTTGCACTTCCTTTTTTTGACCGTTTGTCTGCAGTTTAGAAGCTTAACTGGTGAT
>CADCPY010000108.1 GCA_902803495.1 uncultured Erysipelotrichaceae bacterium | reverse complement strand
GAGGGCGTGTATAAAATGTATCCGCACGAGCTGTCCGGCGGTATGCGTCAGCGTGTGATGATCGCCATGGCGCTGGCCTGCTCGCCGCGTCTGATCATTGCAGACGAGCCGACGACCGCTCTGGACGTTACGATTCAGGCTCAGATCCTGGACCTGTTACGTAACTTAAAAGACAAGGTCAATTCCTCCATCATGCTGATCACGCATGACCTGGGAGTTATTGCGGAAATGGCAGACTACGTTGTCGTCATGTATGCCGGCAGAGTGGTTGAGCAAGGAACAGCCGAAGAGATCTTCGCCCATCCGGCCCATCCGTATACGATCGGCTTAATGGCTTCCAAACCGGTGGTTGGCAAGAAGGTTGACAAACTCTATTCCATCCCGGGAAAGGTTCCAAACCCGGTCAACATGCCGAACTACTGCTATTTCAAAGACAGATGCGAAATGTGCTTAAAGAGATGTAACGGTGACTATCCGGTCCAGGTACAGATCTCCCCGACACACTTCGTCACTTGCTACCGCTATTACAGCGATAACGAAAAGGAGGATTAATTTATGGCAGAAAAGATTCTTGATCCGAATAATCCTTTATACATTGATAAGGAATTCGAACCGATTGAACCGAATCCGGAATACATCCTCCAGGTCAATGCTCTGAAGAAATACTTCCCGATCAAGGGCGGTTTCTTCAACCAGACAGTCGGTTACGTGAAAGCCGTTGACGGCATCACATTTAATATCAAACGCGGTACTACCATGGGTTTAGTCGGTGAGTCCGGCTGCGGTAAGACCACTACGGGACGTGTCATTCTGCGCTTAAGCGGAGAAAAGACAAGCGGCCAGGTCTTATTCAACGGCAAGGAAGTCTACGACATGACGCATGAGGAACTGCGTCAGCAGAGAACGAAGATGCAGATCATCTTCCAGGACCCGTTCTCCTCTCTGTCCCCTCGTTTACCGGTCGGTGAAATCATCGGGGAAGCAGTCAGAGAACATCACATTGTCCCGGACAGTGAATACGATGACTATATCGATCAGATCATGGACAACTGCGGTCTGCAGCCGTTCCATAAAGACCGTTATCCGCATGAATTCAGCGGCGGCCAGAGACAGAGAATCTGTATCGCCCGTGCGCTGGCTTTAAATCCGGAATTCATCGTCTGTGACGAACCGGTCAGTGCCCTGGACGTTTCCATTCAGGCTCAGATCATCAACCTGTTAAAGGATCTGCAGGAAAAGTATCACCTGACATATCTCTTTATCTCCCACGACTTATCCGTCGTTGAACATATCTCCGACTCCGTCGGCGTTATGTACCTGGGAGACTTGGTTGAATATGGTGAAACGGATCAGATCTTCAACAATCCGCTGCATCCGTATACGGAAGCTTTATTAAGTGCCGTACCGGTACCGGATCCGACGGTAAAGACGAACCGTATCATCCTGGAAGGTTCCATTCCTTCTCCGGCCAACCCGCCGAAAGGCTGCAAATTCCACACGCGCTGTGCAAAGTGCATGGGAATCTGTAAAGAGGTTGCACCGGTTCAGAGAGAAATCGAACCGGGACATTTCGTAAGATGTCACTTATATGATGAAAAATAAAAAGGATTATGAAGATGACGGACGCGTGATCGCCGATATGAGCGATCTGGACCGTCCATCCATCTCCAATCTGTTCCGTAAAAACAGGGAAGTGCAGACAGAGGAAGAGCCCGTGCAGTATACCAAAGAGCAGACGTTATGGGCTGTTCTCGGGGCACTCAAAGCGGCACTGCTCGTCGGATTTGCCTACATCTTCGGATTAGGCTCCGTCATTCTGTTAATGTATCTGTTTTTCAAGAAAATCACCGGTCAGTAATGACCGGTTTTTTTGCGCTTTGAAAGGCGTGAAACGAAGCGCGTGTGGTATCATTGAGTTAGAAGATAATGGAGGGAACTCATGGACTTATTACAATTAATGCAGGACAGATATTCCGTACGTTTATATGCGGGAAAAGAAGTGGAAGAAGAAAAACTGGATGCCGTATTAAAGGCAGCTCTGATTGCTCCGACAGCGAAGAACAATCAGCCGTTCCGTATCTATGTCTTAAAGAGCGCGGAAGCTTTGGAAAAGATCCGCAATTTAACAAGATGCGCCTTCAATGCCCCGGTCGTTCTGTTATTCACTTATAACAAAGACGAACAGTGGAACAATCCGCTGGAAGAAGGAATCGTCAGCGGTGTGGAAGATACGGCCATCGTCGCCACGCATGCCATGCTGGAAGCGGTCGAGCAGGGCTTAGGCTCCTGCTGGGTCAACTACTTCCCGAATACGGAAGTGGAAAAAGCCTTCGGCATTCCGGAAAATGAAAGAAGCGTACTGCTCTTACCGTTAGGCTATCCGGCAGAAAGCAGCGCACCGGTTGCCAACCATACCAAAAAGAGAGACAAAGAAGAACTCGTCAGAGTCTTATAGGAAGTTAAGCGGAGAAATCCGCTTTCTTTTTTTATATTTCCCGTAAAAGGGAAATGGCAAGATGATATAATCATGCTAAGTTCTGTCAAGTGTTTTTTAGGGAATAATAAGATGATTAATCAGCGCATGATGAAAAAGCGGATTTCAT
>CADCPY010000107.1 GCA_902803495.1 uncultured Erysipelotrichaceae bacterium | reverse complement strand
GGCAATCAGCACGTAAGTGACCGCGTTGACGATCGTCTTGACGCTGCCCATTAAGATACCGGTGATATCGGTATACTTGATTTCCTTGGTTTCATCGCTCACGTTTTCGTTATAGGTATCAATGAACTTGAGGGCGTGTTCCTTGCCGTCAAAGTTTTTAAAGTAAAGCGAAATGGAAGTCGGATCCTCGAGATCCTGATATCCCAGTTTCAGCAGATTTCCGTGATACGTCTTATCTTCCGGAGAGGACATCATCGTTTCCATCAAACGGCTCAGTTCCTCTTCGTTATAGTCAAACTGGAAGGCTTCCGCAATCTTCTGCGTATCCACCTTCATCAGATCCTGATTCATCATCTGCGTTAAAGGTTCCATCACTTTCGCCAGTGCTTCGCCCAAACCCTGTGCCACAAGTAACGTGGAGAAATTCTTGGCCATCTCCGTCGCATTGACAATGTTCTGACTCTTGATTTCCTTTTCATTTAAGGCATCCGCAATGATCTGATTCTTATCCAATGTGGAAAGATCCTGAACCAGCACCATGGCATCGCCCTGCAGCAGAGCTTCCTTAATATTTTCACCATAGGTTTCCTGAATCTGCTGCATGGCTTCCTTGATCCGCTGATCCAGCTCTTCTCTCGAAAGATCCGGGAAGTTGGCACTCAGCTGATCCAGAATCGTCTGATACTGTTCGGAGTCAAAGATGGAAGAGGAAATATCCCCCGCCGTCCCTTCCGTATTCAGAAGCTTCGCGCTTCTCACATACGCCAGAAAGGCCGAACGGACGCTTTCCTTCACGACGTCGCTTAACTGTTTGGCATCGACGCCGACCAGATTCATATTCGCCATAACCTGGGAGAGGATTCCTTCAAAGATGTCTCCTGAGAAGAATGTCTCCTGATACATGGTAATGGCCGCATCGTTATAGGTCACGGCTTTTAAGTAGCCGCGGCTATTTTCAATAAAGACACCTTCACTGACTTCCGTGAAGTTGCTCTCCTGCCCTTCTATCACTTTACAGCCGGCATTGCGGTTTGCAGGATCCGCGTATTCCGTACAGTCCGGAATGGTGCTGTCGGTGGTAAAGGCCGTTTCGTAGCCCTGGATCATGGCAAGTGTCAGACTCTTTTCCATCTCCGTTAAAAGCTGATACATGCTTTCGGCGGAGTTGTTGATATTGTCCACCACCTTCTGGCTTGTTCCCATGACCAGATCCTTCATCTGATCTTCACTCAGCATGCTGTCGGTATTGAGATTGAACTGGAAGGCACTGGCCAGCTTGTCCTGGTCAATGGTGATCATATCGGAGAAGTCCAGCTCTTCCCTTTCTTCCGCTTCATCGAAGCGCTTGTTGGAGAAGACGTCGATCTCCTTATTGGCCATCTGGCGCTCTACAATCTCGCTCTCTAACGCCTTGGCAATCACATGTTCCGTCAGGGCATGCGTATAGTTCACACCGGACGAGAGCGCCATGGAGCTGCTGCCCTCTTTGGCGCAGACGATCCCGACGATCTTCAGCGGTTCGCTGTCCGCGTACACCTGCTTGATGTATTCTTCGTTCTCACGCATATCTTCATAGATACCGTACTTTTCGTTATAGGAGTAAAGATCCGCAGCATCCACCAGTTTGAATTCCCTGTTTAACAGTTCATCGTACGTAATGGTCAACGGCTGGTTCTTCACTGTGCTTTTCTCGTTATTCATGGCTTCGGAAATAACCGTCTTCAGCTCCGACGTATCCTTTAAGCCGAGATTATAGGCCAAAAGGTCACTGATACTGTTCGGCTCGCTCAAAACAATGATCATCTCATTGTACGCTTCCGGCCATCTGCCCTTTAAGACGGTGTAGTTTTCCTCCAGCATGGAGATATCCGTCAGCATCTCGTTAAAGACGCCGCTTCTGCCACCGCCCATCAGGGAGGAAGTTCCGCTCATCATCCGGCTCATGGTGCTGTTCGGGTTCAGCTGCACAATCTTTTTGGCCGCGTCCACCGTGTAGATGATCGGCGAGATGCTGTAAGTGTAGGTAATCAGATTCACGTCTTCTTTGATCTCATCCGTATGCGCATCCAAATGCACCTTAAAGCTCTTTAAGTCGTTATTGCCGATGGAGGAGAACATATTGGTCATATACTGGCGCTCGCGCACCGTTTCGCTGCCCTCCACCTTTTTCACTTCTTCATTATCGGAGATCATGCCCAGAATCGCGCTGGTCGCGTCTACCGTCTCCCTGGTGATCGTTAGAGGATAGGAGCTCATCGTGTCTTCTTCGATCTTATCAATATAAGCCTGAAACCCCGTGGATACCGCCAGAATGAGGGCGATGCCCATGATCCCGATTGATCCCGCAAACGCCGTCATAAACGTGCGCAGCTTCTTGGTCAGTAAGTTATTCAGGCTCAGCATGAACGATGTCCAGAAGGACATGGAACGGTTTTTGATCCGCTTCACCTTCTCGAGATCCACCGTCGCGGAAACATACGGATTGGAATCCTCCGTGATCTTTCCGTCCACCAAACGGACGATACGGTTGGCATATTCATAGGCCAGCTCCGGGTTATGGGTAACCATAATCACCAGACGGTCCTTGGCAATGTCCTTTAGAATATTCATGACCTGAACGCTCGTATCGGAGTCCAGAGCCCCGGTCGGCTCATCGGCTAACAGGATCTCCGGGTTGTTGATCAGAGCCCGGGCAATGGCGACCCGCTGCATCTGTCCGCCGGAAAGCTGATTCGGCTTCTTATAGATATGCTCTGCCAGTCCGACCTGTTCCAAGGCTTTCTTGGCGCGCTCTTTGCGCTCCGCACTGGAGACGCCGGAAAGCGTTAAGGCCAGCTCTACGTTGCTTAGGACGGTCTGATGCGGAATCAGGTTATAGCTCTGGAAGACAAAGCCGATGGAGTGGTTGCGGTAGGCATCCCAGTCTCTGTCCTTATACTTCTTGGTGGAGACACCGTTAATGACCAAGTCCCCGCTGGTGTACTGGTCCAGTCCGCCGATGATATTCAGCATCGTGGTCTTGCCGCTGCCGCTGTGGCCTAAGATCGCCACAAATTCATTCGGCCGAAAAGAGATGCTGATATTCTTTAAGGCATCCTGTTTTAATTCTCCCGTAATATACGTCTTGGTGATATTTCTCAGTTGTAACATGGCACTACTTCCTGTCGATCGTTTCTTCAGCCAGCGTGCAGATCTCCTTTAAGGTATCCACAAACGCATTCATCCTTTCGCTTCCGATATGTTCCACCAGATAGTCCATGCAGTCTGACAGCTCATGGTACATCTTTTCCACATGCTGTCTGCCCTTTTCCGTGATTTCCACCATGGTTCTGCGGCGGTCGTTCGCGTCTGGCAGCTTCCGGATCATCGCTTTTTCTTCTAAGGAAGAAAGAATGACCGCAACCCTTGCGGTGGTCAGATGTAAAAGTGAGGAGATCTCTCCGGCGGAAAGATTCTCCTTTGTTTCATATAATAATCCGAGTACCTTGTTCTCCCCTTCCGATGAGCGGTCAATACGGGAGATCAAAGCGCAGGATTTCATTTCTTTCAGTTTAAGCAGTAATCGTTTTGCGTCTTCGTTCATATTTTACCTAACACCGTTAGATTTTAACACTCCACGCTTTTTCCTGTCAACGGAGATACACCGCTATGCCATAAATAAATTTTATATATATAGAACGAAATATAATTTGATTTTTGAGCAATGTAATGGTATTATAAAACGCTGGAAGTAGGAAAAAGGAGGATCAATATGAACCGCACAATCAGACAATACTGGAATCTTTTCGTATCTTTTATTAAAATCGGCGCTTTTACTTTTGGAAGCGGTTATGCCATGATCACCCTGATTCAAAAGGAAATCTGCGAAAAGCACGGATGGCTGAGCGAGGATGAGATTTTGGAGATCATCGCCGTCGCCGAATCCACTCCGGGTTCGATCACCATCAACACGGCCACGTTTGTCGGATATGAAGTCGGAGGGATTGCCGGCTCTGCCCTGGCAACGCTGGGCGTTATCATTCCTTCCTTTTTGATCATTATTTCCATCGTAAAGGTCTTAACGCAGTTTGAAGACAACATCTATGTGCAGTATGCCTTCAACGGCATCCGCATCGGTGTCTTCGCTCTGGTCATCAAGGCCTTTGTCACCATGCTGGATCAGGTCAGTAAAAACGCCTTCTCCTATGCACTCATTCTCTTAGCCACGCTGGCTGTTGCCGTATGGAACTGCAACGTCTTCGGTGTCATCGTAATCAGTGCTTTACTGGGAATCGTTCACACGCTGAATCCG
>CADCPY010000106.1 GCA_902803495.1 uncultured Erysipelotrichaceae bacterium | reverse complement strand
TGTGTCTGTCCAATCCTGCATGATAAAGCAGTAAGACATCTTTATTATGCAGATTAACATTTGAAAAAACAATAGAAGGAGGAAAAATCAAGTGTTAAATGCAAAGAAAAGATTTTTCAGCATGGTCCTGGTGCTTCTTATGGCTTTTGCTTTTATACGACCGATCAGCGCTGAAAAGGACAGAATTGAAAGTGAACCATCTCAGGCAAATGTAATACCGGTGCTTATTCCCATGACGCTAAGCAAGTATCTTAATGTTTCCAGATTATGCCAATACGATTATAATTTAAATAAAGGCTGTACGATTACCTGCTGTACTATGGCATATAATTATTATAAAAATCCTGATGTTACACCGATTTACTTATATCAGCTAAATGGATATAGTCAAAGTATTACATGGGACAGTTCGCTCGCTAATTTCGGATTAGCACAGTGGCCTTTGACAAGTTACAGTACAAGTAATTCTGCCGTATATAGTCATTGCACAAGTCACATTTCGGCTGGTCGGCCGGTTATTATTTGTCTAGAAAAGAGTGGAGCAACTCATTATGTAATTGCCTATGGCTATGATACTCAGAATCATCCGAACACATTGTTTATCCGGGATCCGGGGGATCATGACTATTCGACTTTGACGCAATGTTTTGATGCGGGTTGGAGTGCAACATATTATCATCCGATAAAGAATAATTAATTGGTTTAAACAAGAAGAATTGACTTGTAACGGAAAGGAGTTAAGGAAATTGAAGAAAAAGTATTGGATTCTGGGTACAATCATTGCCCTGATGTTGCTGTTACTGATTGGGTGTCAGAACAGGGAAGAAGACAGTCTGCAAATCACCTTTGTGACGGATGAAACAGGGAAAGAAGTCGATACGGTGGAATTCGGCGTAGGAATTGATCCCCGTTTGTTTGTTGAAAAGAGCAACTGCGAGTATGAAGTGAAACCGAAATTCCTTTCCGTTATGGAGAAGAAGGACTATACCGTTGAGTATATTCTCAGAAAAGACGGTAAAGAAAAGACCGTAACAAAAGTCTTCCATGTCACGGACACAACTCCTCCCGTCATTTCTTTCTATACCTATACTCCGGTGATTCTGAAGGGAGAGAATCCGGATTTCAGCCGTTTTGTGGAATCGGTCAGAGACGCCATGGACGGTGAGCTGAAACAGGGGAATACGCAGGGGAGTTATCTTATCGATGCTTCTAAAATCGACACAACCCGGGAAGGAAGCTATCCGCTGTCCGTAACGGCGAAAGACTCAAGCGGAAATACTGATACGAAAGAGATGACGGTTTTTGTGGTCAATGATTTCGATTATAAGGTCTATCGGGTCAGCGGGAATATGGATCTGCAGTACTGTATAACGGAATATTTAAATGAAGAGGAATGCGAAGAACTGCTGAAGAAGATCAATGAGAATCTGCATGAGCCGGAGCTGGTTCATAATGCGACCAAAGACCATTATGATTCTTTGAAAGAGGTCATTCTGGATCATGTGGAATACCGGCAGGAAGAGCAGTATCGCTACGAGATCAGTGACGAAAACGGCAATGTAATCGTAGAGAACTGTCAGAAGGACCCGCGTTATGTCCTCGGCGGCAAAATCTATGAGATTCTGATTGCCAAAGGATACAATCAGGCGAAGAAAATGTATGAGCCGTACGGGTGTATCCGGGGATTTACCGTGGAATATGAAAAGGAAGAAAACGGAACGGTTTATTTCAGTGTAAATGACACTGTGGACGGACACGGAACAGTAACGTATTCCGTGGAATATAATGCAAATACCGGCATGGCTGATCTGTATGACATGTCCGGAAAGAAAACGGAATCGTTCTCCGTTGACGCTTCGTAAACCATTAACAGGGGCATGGTCCTTTTGCGATATACTGCAGGCATAAAAACAAAGACCGTACCGGGTGATTCCGGTACGGTCGTTTTGTTCTTACTGTTTGCGGTCCATCAGATAACGAATGACGTTCTGTCTTGTGACAATTCCCATCAGGACGCCCTGGTCGTCAATGACCGGGACAAAGTTCTGATTCAGGATCTGTTCCGCCAGGTTTTCGATTGGCGTATAGACCTTGACACAGGGATTGAAGTTCGGACGGATGATTTCCTTCAGGGATATTTTCTCCAAATCGTAGATGGAGTTTTCCTTGTGGTCCAGTATATGCCATAAGAAGTCTCCTTCGGAAACGGTACCGATATATTTTCCTTCTTCATCAATCACGGGAACGGCGGTATAGCCGTGGAAACGCATTTTTTCCAATGCCTGACGAAGTGTCATTTTCTCCTCCAGATACACGATCGTGCTCTTTGGCTTGAGGATCAAAAGCAGATTATCTATCATTTTCAACCACAACTCCTTCTCTTTTATTATACCCGTGAAATGCGGAAAACTGATGTGATTTCCCGAAAGGGGTGTGAATGCGATTGTGAAAATTTGTACACAATGCATTTGACAGAAAATGTAAAGTGAACGATAATATAAATGTAATCGTTTTCATGCGACATAATAAGGAGGAAAACAATGAAAAAGTTTCTGGTTGCTCTTTTAGCTCTCATGATGGTGATTAACATGACAGGATGCTCGAAAAAAGATGATTCGCAGCCATCCGGTGATGAAACACCAAGCGGAGAAGTAAAAGAATACGCATTTAAAGTATGGTGTGCTGACGCCATCGTCGATACGACAAAAGCTCAGCTGGATAAGTTCGCTGCAGAACACCCGGAATATAAACTGACATTCACGGTTGAAGCAGTCGGTGAAGGCGATGCAGCTACATCCATGACAACAGACGTTGAAGCAGGCGCAGATATTTACTGCTTCGCACAGGACCAGTTAGCCAGACTTGTTCAGGCACAAGCATTGGCAAAACCTGGACAGAAAGCCGTTGCTACAATTAAGGAAAGCAATGACGGCGGTTCAGTCAAGGCAGCTACATTTGAAAATGAAATCTACTGCTATCCGTTAACAAGTGATAACGGCTACTATATGTACTATGACAAGAGCGTCATCGCAGAAGATCATCTGGACGACTTAACAGCCATCCTGGCAGACTGCAACGCAGCCGGCAAGCTCTTCTCCTTCGAACTCTGCAACAGTGCATGGTATGCAGCAAGCTTCTTCTTCGGCACGGGATGTGTCTCTGAATGGGTTATGAACGGTACGGATATCGTGAAGTACAATGATACATTCAACTCCGATGCAGGTTTAATCGCTGCGAAAGGTATGAAGGAAATCATTACCAATGCGGCATTCAACGATTCTTCTGCTGCTTCTGAATTCCAGAGCGGTTCCGCAGTTGTTGTTTCCGGTCCATGGGACTACAACACAGCGAAAGAAGCTTTAGGCGATAACTTCGGTGTTACGGATCTGCCGTCCTTCACAGTTGACGGAAAATCCTATCATATCGGTTCCTTCTCCGGCAACAAACTGATGGGTGTCAAACCTCAGCAGGATGCCGAAAAGGCAGCAGTTGCTTCCCTGATCGCTCAGTTCTTAACTGGTGAAGCATGCCAGCAGGAACGTTTCGAAAAACACGGCTGGGGCCCGTCCAACAAAGCGGTTCAGGCGACAGATGCTGTTAAGAACGACCCGGCATTAAACGCACTGGCAACTCAGAACGAATATGCTGTTCCACAGGGACAGTATCCGGGTGCTTGGTGGGATATCGGTAAGGCAATCGGTTCCGCAATCCGTGAAAAAGGCGCAGCTGCTACAGACGATGATCTGAAAGCTATCTTACAGAGCTACTCCGATCAGTTAGCCGCTTTATTAACGGTTGACCCGGCAGAAGCAAGAAAATGGGCAGTGATCGGTGCTATCGCAGGAACAAACTGGGATACGGATTTACCGATGACAGAAGATCCGGCAGGAACTTGGACATCCGATGCTCTTGAATTACACGCTGGTGAAGAATTCAAGGTCAGAAGAGGCGCTTCCTGGGACTTCAACTTAGGTTCCACAGGAGCCGGCGGAGATAACTTCAAAGTTGAAGAAGACGGCACATATAAGATCGTCTTAACAATGGAAAATGATGATGCCTGGGAATCCGGCAAAGTCGAATTAATCAAGCAGTAATACCGATTCACATATCATCAAAATTCTAAGAACGTAAGAGTAGTTACGGGTTGAGGTTGACATCGACCTCGACCCGTTTTCTCATATGATCGAACAAACATTTATGCGCAGGAATAAAGAATAAGAGGTTTCTATGGAAAAATTAAATGATTTGGAATATTTAAAACTGACAAAATTCCAGAAATTCCTGTATGGATTAAAGAATGTACTGGTGAGTATTCCGCTGGGCTTATGGCATTTTATCAAGAATATCGGAAACTATATTCTGAAAGGCTTAAATGCCATTAAGAACGAACTGCTGGATATCGCCCTGACATTCAAAAACGGTGACTGGAAGACCAAACTGTCCTTCTTTGTGATGGGCTTCGGCAATATTGCCAGAGGCCAGGTACTGAGAGGGATCCTGTTTCTGATCTTTGAAGTTGTCTTTATCTTCTACATGATCACAACCGGCGGTTACTGGCTCAGCAAGCTTCCGACACTCGGAACGGAAGGACCGCACGAAGTCTATAATGAAACGCTGGACCAGTACGTCATGACGTACGGAGATAACTCCTTCAAGATCCTGCTGTATGCGATCCTGACGATCTTCTTCATCATCGCCTTTATCTATACATGGAGAGTTAATGTCAAGCAGAATAAGATTGCCGAAGAGATTCTGGCAACCGGCAAACCGCTGAAGAGCGGCAAGGATGACTTAAGATCACTTGTGGACGATGAATTCCACAAGACACTGCTGGCACTGCCGTTATTGGGTATCTTCGTCTTTACGGCATTACCGATCTTCTTTATGATCTTGATTGCCTTTACGAACTACGATGCCAACCATAACGGCTTTACCAACTCCCTGTTCACCTGGGTCGGCCTGAGTAACTTCCGCCAGCTGATCAGCTGGACCAACGGTACCAGCAACTTCTCGGCAACGTTCGGCGAGATTCTGACCTGGACACTGATCTGGGCCTTCTTCGCCACCTTCACCAACTATTTCCTCGGTGTCATCGTTGCCTTAATGATCAACAAGAAAGGCATCAAGTTCAAGAAAGTCTGGCGTACCATTCTGGTTATGACGATTGCCATTCCGCAGTTCATCTCCTTACTGTACGTATCGAAGATGTTCTCCAATTCCGGTATCGTCAACGGCTTCTTAATGGAACACGGCTGGATCACAAGCCGGATCCCGTTCTGGGAAAACCCGACTCTGGCCAGAATCATGGTCATCGTTATCAATATCTGGATCGGTATTCCGTATCTGATGCTGATTGCGACCGGTATCTTAATGAACATTCCGGCAGACTTATATGAATCGGCACGAATTGACGGAGCCAACTCCTATCAGCAGTTCATGAAGATCACGCTGCCTTACATGTTATTCGTTACGGGCCCGTACTTATTAACGAGCTTTACCGGCAATATCAATAACTTCAACGTTATTTACCTCTTGACCGGCGGCGGCCCGACCAATCAGGCCTATACGACAAGCGGTGGCAGCGCAGGTTATACCGACCTTCTGATCACCTGGTTATTCAAGATCACCACACAGGATTCCAACTACAAGCTGGCGGCTGTGCTGGGTATCGGGGTCTTCTTAGTCTGTGCCATTATCACCGTAGTGATCTACAACATCTTACCGTCAATGAAGAATGAGGAGGATTTCCAGTAATGTCAGAAAAGAATCTTAATGTTCCTCAGGAAAAGCGGCATATGTCGCAGAAGACAAAGGACCGTATCAGCAACACGG
>CADCPY010000105.1 GCA_902803495.1 uncultured Erysipelotrichaceae bacterium | reverse complement strand
GGGTGACCCACACGATTGTGTATCCTGTTACCCACATGATTTTGTATCCTGTGAGCTTCTTCACCCACACGATAATTTACATTACCCTTTTTTATACTCTGACATTTATTCATTATTCTACTTTACACGATTCCTGAATTTGATCCAGTCCTGATCTATCCGTTTTTCTGATTTCCATAACAATCAAATCACTTATATCATCTTTATCGGTTCCTTTTAAATCGCACTCATAATACTGATTTACTTCTAGTATATTATAAAATCTTATTGGTATTTTAATAACAAATGGACGGAACAACTGAAATTGATCCATCACGACATATACAAATTCAGGATCAGCATCATATTCCTCCAAAATCGTAATTAGGCGAAATGTTTTAGTTACTGCACACTCTCTTCCGATTTCCTGATTCTGTTGCTGATCCACATAATTATCAAATGATTTCTGTAAATCCCGGTATAGTAATAGCTGATCATTTAATTCTGATTGGAGTGCCTTTATTTCATTCCGATATTTAGTTTCAATGACAACCGAATACAATAGTATGCCAGTGTAAATGATAATAACAATTAAACTATTATTCTTTTTGAAACTCATAACCACAATCGACTTAATAAATAATATATCTATTCATTAGAGAGGCCTCTATATTACTCAGAGTATCTGTATGCATTCCTAAAGTCGTTCCTCTTCCATAATTATTTGAGTATGTATCAATATAGTCAATTTCTTTTTCTACACTGGTATCATTCATACCAAAAAAACCTATCGCAGTAATATAGTGTCCCAGGCTAGTACCATTATACAAATATAAACTTCCTGTATTAGCGTGTAAAATCGTAGGCTTATTATTTAAAGTATTTTGTAGAATCGCGGTCCAAACCAAATTAGTATTTGAAGTATCTATCAGTTGATAGGTATATGTAAATGTGCTTTGTCTATAATTCATTTCATTTTTCATTTTATATACATATGTACCGCTACTACTGCTCGTTCCCATATGATTGGCATAAGCATCCTGAGAAAGTGAAGACCCATTTATGTACTGGATAGCCTGCTTAATATTTGCCGGACCACAATAATATCCGTAGGATTGTTGATAGTTAGGATACCCTGACAAATAGCCTCTTCTACCATCACTGACAAGACTTTCTATCTCAGAGATGGGCAAGTCTCCCAACAATCTCATTGTCTCATAATCTCTAACCAGTTTATCATGCCTGTTTTGCTTGATTTCCAAGTAGTTGCCTTGATTGCTTATAATATAATCATTATCGCTTTCTCCCTTTATTGCCAGACTATTGAATAAACCGATAACTAAAACAAGTAACATAAATAAGCACTTTCTTCTCATAATAAATCTCCTTTTCTTTTTATTCATTAACTAAGCTTATTTGCCCTGTTAAATAACACTTGGATTTTGTACACACTTGAATCTTACCGTTCCCCAAATAAACATATTTCGGTAGTAAATTCAATTGATTTGAAGACAAAACATTAAATGTCATAGCATGACAATCAAAAACCACCCAACGGTCTCCCTCAACATGGCTTAAGATCATTCCGTCATATATTTGTTCTTCAAAAGTAAGTATTATATCTGAAGGGACAGACTCCACATGATCAGGGTAAACACAATAAATGACGGGATTATTACATTTCTCTGCGTCCACAGTCTGAATATATACACCATCTTGAAATGGACAATAACTAAGTATCATGTTATTTCCTTCTTTTAGTGAAAATAAAGCTTTAGAATCCATCCCTGTGATATCATAAACCATTAAAGACTGCGTATTACTCTCGTCCACAATGGTATAGTATAGTTTTCCATCAACCAAACGATTATTTCTAATACCAAAACTTAAAATCCCATTTTGATGGAAAAGAGATCCGGCACATGACATTATCTGTCTTTTCTTTCCCACACTATATAAGCCGTATTCTTCCGAAACATCATCAAATTCACTGCAGGAATCATTAATATAAGTCACGAATACATCATCCTCATAACGAAACAGTTTTGGATAATTAAACACATTAATGACTCGCCCATCGAGTATTTTTTGTTTATGGTCAAAATTCAAATCTGATATCCAAACACTCCAATTATACTCCTCTTGATTGTGCTCAATTTCCACATATACCAGATTATTCTCCAAAAGGCTAAAGTCTAAAATTCTTTTATTATCTTTATATTCATAATATATAAACTGAGACTTAGCTATATCATATGTAAACAAACCACATGTAGTGAATAGTATTTCATCCCCTAACTCATTGTATACTGTACCTAAAAGAGTGTCATTTTCATACTTTATAATTTCTGTGGACAGTTGCTTATTTGTGAAAGGATTTAAATAGTCATCTAGGCCAGATACTTGAAACCAAACACTTTTCCTTCCTTTTCTCGATAGTGAAAGAGTAACCACCAATATCAAAATGAATAAGAATATAATTAGACTAAACTTCTTCCTTTTCAAACTACCACCTTAGTCAAGTATCATATTATGCAAATCAATAAGATTTATCTGACTAAATTATAAAACGAGATGCTGAAAACACGTTTAGTCACTTTACAAATTATGTTTAATATATATGAAAGTGAATCAAACTCAATTATTAATAATGATATCATGACGTTATAAACACGCTCTTACATCAGCATGGTGTTATATCATTTCTATCTTTATACAAAACCCAATCATTTCAAAGCTTATTCTTAAGATTATTCAAAGTTTTTCTAATCAAAATATAATTTTGTTTAAAATGGGGTTTTATCCCTCTATCGGCACCATGTAAAATTCAAAATGCCGCGATAATGCGGCATTTTTATTTGGTCCTATATCACTTGGGTACAAATTCGGGAACATCGAATTACCGATGCCTTTTTCTTTCTAAAATCTGTCCTGCTTATTCCGCAAAGCATTCACAACAATGGAGATCATCAAAAGTGCAAACAGAGAAAGGAATCCCTGCAACGAGGTATATCTTCCCGTTGCCATGCAGAAGATCTCCACACCCAGAATAATGAATGATATGGCATAAAGCACTGTAATGATTGGATTCTTCTGATTCATTTTGTTCCCTCCTCTGCTCTTCGCAGTATTTCACACATGATTTCTCCGCAGATCTCCGCATCGCTTTGAGCCCGGTGCGCATCCCTGTTATGCAATCCCAGATACTCCTCAATGGTACCCTGCCGGTAATTCGGCAAATACGGAAGATACCGCCGGCTCAGCGGAAGCGTATCCACAAATTCAAATTCCGCACAGTATCCCAGCCGGTTCAGCGACGCTGTGAGAAAGCCGAAATCGAAACGGGCATTGTGGGCACAGAATACCGTTTTCCCTTCCCTGCCGTCAAGAATAAAGTTCAGAAATTCCTCAAACGCGACCGGTTCCGCCGGTGCGCTTTCAATCATGTCGTTTGTAATATGATTCACTGCCGTCACATACGGGGAAATCCATGTCTCCGCATTTACCAAAGTAGAGAAATATTCGGAAGGCATTCCTTCATCAAAGATGACTGCTCCAAGCTCCACGATTCTTTCCCTGTCCGGCCGCATTCCCGTTGTTTCCACATCAAAGGCGATGAAACGCCGTTTCATCCGTTCTCTGACAGCCGAAGTCAGTCTTAACTGTTTTGCGCTCGCATAGCAGGTTGCAGGATCCATCTGCCTTTATTGTACTCTGTTTTGCGGAAAACCCAAAGAAAAAACCTGCGTTGGCAGGCTTGTATCTACTGTAATACCGAGATGTAGGTCTGGAACTTCCGCCAGGATGCAGCGCCGTTCCAGGTAATGAAACCGTCCATGACACCCGCATCGCTCAGTCCGTCGATCTGGGCTTTGATCATGGAAGCATCGTAAACTGTTCCGTCCACAATGGAGTCATAGGCCTGAATCCATGTGCGCACCTTGGCAGGATCGTAAGTCATATCCTGGCACTGTTTCGCGGCACTTCCCCAATAGTACATGAGGCGGTACGGATCTTTCCAAGGCTCCGGAATTCCGTAGTACCCGACTCCGAAATGATCCGGATACGGCATGGCACTGATGACATCCGCAGCATTGGAAATCGCCGGCCAGAACTGTCCGTAGGAGCAGACATAGCCGCCGGAGGTTTCTCCGAAGACGTCAATGGAGACATAGGCATTGCACTCATGCAGCACATCCGTTGCATAGCGGATGAAGTTGGTGATGGCTTCAATCCGGGTCTCTTCATAGTCGTTTCTTAAATCCACGCCGTCCGGCAGATATTCCGGAGAGCGGACATAGTCAAACTGGATCTCATCAAATCCGAATTCCTCCACCGCTTCCTTCGCCAGGGCTACATTGTATTCCCACACCAGACGGGAGAAGATGCTCGGCCAGTTGTCGCCGTTATAGCGGTAGAGTTCCCCGTTATTCATGATGGCTGTTTCCGGGTGATCATTCGCAAAAGCGGAATCCTTAAAGACCGTGATTCTGCCAATCGTATAGTAACCGGCGTCGTTCAGTTTCTGTACGGCTGCCTTGAATTCTTCCTTGCTGTTAATGCCGGCAAGAGAGCTCGGGGAATAGGATTTCACCACTTCCGAATCGTAGGAGATGATGTGCGTATCCTTGATATCCACCACAAAGGCATTGACGGATGTCTGGGCACCGATGCTCAGATACTCGTCGATATCCTCAATCTTTTCCGCATTGATATAAAGGGTCTTGGCCACTTCCGGCATTTCATTTCCCGCAAGCGCACCGTCCTTCGGATAATAGATGACGCTGGCTCCGTTTCCGCCGGTACCGTTATATTCCGCGTAGCGGCTGTTATCAAAGGAGGTATCCGTATAAGTATAGGCGACGTGTTTCTCATCGTTCTTCAGCCAGCCTTCCTGATTGTTGACCTTTACCTTATAATACTCGACACTTCCGTCTTCTCTCAGATTCTGATACCCCGTCATCTCCAGCGGAGTGTTCTCACGGATACTGAGAAGAATGACCGGGCTGCCGATATTCTGATACACCACTTCCGGACGCATGGAATACAGCTGCGTATTGATTACCGCCTCTTCCCGTGTGGCCACAAGGACACTTTCCGGAATGTAATACAGCGTTTCACCGATCAGCGCTTCCTTGACTTGTGCGCCTTCCCATTCCACTTCCTTATTGATTTTGACTGCCACTTCCGCGCCACGCGTCAGAGTCACTTCTTCCTTGTTCTCATCGTAAACCGTAATGAGCTCTCTATCTCCCGCCAAGAAGAAATTCTCCGTCATATTCAACCGTTTCTGCTCTTTCTGGAATGCGTAGATTCCGTATGCACCGCCGGCAATGAGTGCCAGTAACACGACAATTAAAATTGCTTTCTTTTTCATATCAGTACCATTTTATCATAGGTTTCCCAACCTGTGGAAGGATTTCAAACTTATCGGATATAATTTAATTTATGTCAATTATATTTGACATTTATATTGCAGATCACTATACTGATAGTGAAAGGAGGAACAGCAGTGAACAATTCTTTTTTCTACTACGACATCATTTTCATCCTCCTGCTGTTCGTTTTGGCTTACTTTCTAACCAAGCTCAATAAGCCTTACGTCGTTCATGAACATTTTGACGAGATGCAGATGATGTACCGTTTAAAAGCCTATCAGGCAGCGTTTTTCACCTGTATCACGCTTCTTACGCTGAGCGCGCTCTATCTGCAGTTTATCAAAGCGGAAATCATCGAACCGCTCACCCTCATATATGCCACGCTGCTCATTTCCGTCGGAGTCTTTGCCGATCTGTGCATCCTGCACGGGTCCTACGATTCCTACAATCCAAGACAGCTGTGGCTCTGGGTACTCATCAACGGATTCGCATCCATCGTACGGTTTGTAAAGCACAGCCTGATCATTGACGGCAAGATCACTACCGAACTTGTTACGGTCCTGATGTTTCTGCTATACTTCTCCATGGCTGTCTGCACCGAGATCCGCAAGCGGAGAGACGCAAGGGAGAATGAGGAAGAATGAAGAATCTGAAAATGAGGGCAGCCCGGGTTCTGAAAGACTATTCGCAACAGGAGCTGGCTGATCTTGTGGGAGTCAGCCGGCAGACGATCAGCGCTATTGAGAAAGGCGATTACAATCCCACCATCAAATTATGCATTGCCATATGCAAGGCACTGGACAGTTCACTGGACGAACTGTTCTGGAATAATGAAGAAGACTAAAGGAGAAATGAAATACAATGATTGAATTCAAACATATCAGCAAGTCCTATGACAAAAAGAAAAAAGCCGTCGATGATCTGACACTGACGGTCAATAACGGCGAGATCTTCGGTTTCTTAGGCCCGAACGGCGCCGGCAAGTCCACTACCATCCACATGCTGACGGGAATATTGGATATCGATGAAGGAGATGTTTTGCTTGACGGAAAAAGCATTAAAACCGATGCGATCGAAGCGAAGAAACTGTTAGGCTATGTTGCCGATAACCCGGACATGTTTATCCATCTGAAAGGCATCGAATATCTGAACTTCATCGCCGATATCTATGGCGTGGAAAACCGCAAAGAGCGCATCGAAGAGCTCACCAAGCGCTTTGAAGTATACGACGTGTTAAACAACCGCATCTCTTCCTATTCGCACGGCATGCGTCAGAAGATGATGATCTGCGGTGCCCTGCTTTCGAATCCGAACAACTGGGTATTGGATGAGCCGATGACGGGACTGGATCCGCGCTCTTCCTATGACTTAAAGGAAATGATGCGCGCTCACGCCGATCAGGGCAAGACGGTCTTCTTCTCCACACACGTTTTGGATGTTGCGGAAAAGATCTGTGACAGAGTCGGCGTCATCAATCACGGCAAACTCCTGTTTGTTGGTACATTGCAGGAAATGAAAGAAACCTTCAGCGAAGACACATCGCTCGAACAGCTCTTCTTGGAGATTACGGAACATGATGAAGCGGATTAGACTGTTAACATGGCTCTTCACGAAGAACATGTTCCATATGAATTCCGACAGCAGCGGCGGAAAGAAAAAAAGAAAGATTATTTCCACGATTCTGTACGGATTCCTCTATCTCTATCTGGGAGGCGTGGTTCTCTTCGGCTCCAACGAGATCATCGGCTTATTCAATGGTCTTGGTATCGCGGAACAGTTTTTATCCTGGATTCTCTCTGCCAACGCGGGAATGGTGTTCTTCACGACAATCATGATGAGCATTAACGTGCTTTATTTTTCCAAGGACTCCCTGGCGGTATTACCGCTTCCGATTCAGCCGCTGGAAATCGTGGCAGCAAAAATCAACAGCATCGTGATTTACAACTTCCTCACTGCCAGCATCCTCGGTGTATTGCCGCTGATTCTCTACGGAATCAAGACGTCTCAGGGAGTGCTGTATTACCCGCTGGCATTCCTCAGCCTGTTCACATCGGTCGTCACGCCGGCAGTCGCGGCGGTATTCATCATTATTCTTCTGATGTCTTTCAGTAAGGTATTAAAGAATAAATCACTGGTACAGACACTGACCACGGGAGCTGCCATCCTATTGTCCCTGGGCATTTCGATGTTCTCCTCGCAAATCGGTTCCAATGAACAGATGGCAGAGATGCTCATCAACGGCGGAAGTGCCATCTCCACGATAGAACGCCTTTTGCCGACGATCCTGCTGGCAAGACAGTCCATTCAGGAGGTCAGCATTCTGAAATATTTGCTCTTACTGGTTGCTACCATTGCCGTATACGCTGCAGTGCTTCTTGTTTCCAACAGGCTCTACTTCCGCGGACTTCTGGGTGCCAGCGCTTCTTCCGAAGGGATCTCCCGCAAGAAGATCGACGCGGCAACGGCTTTCCGGCAGAAAGGCGTGGTTGCTTCGTATGTCAGTAAGGAACTCAAAACGCTTTACCGGCGCTCCTACTATCTGACGCAGCTGATCCTGCCATGCGTAATTCTGCCCTTCTTTATGATCGGCATGATCTATTTCAGCATGAAAACAAACATGCCGCCGGAAGTCTATGCAGAGCTGATCAGCGCCATCAAACAGATGGGCAGCGATTCGGGGATGCGCAGCATCTTCCTGATGATCGTCTGGGGAGTCATGTGTATTTCCTCCATGTACTCCTTCCTGTCCGTAGTGGCCATCTCCAAAGACGGAGAGGATGCCTTCTTCATGCGGCAGATTCCGCTTCCGTTCTACAAACAGCTGATCTATAAGGCGATTCCGGACTTTGCGGCCTATGCCCTGATTCATCTGGATGTCGGAATTCTCATCCGCATCCTGGTGCCGATTCCGTTACTGACCATTGCGGAAGCACTGTTGCTGACGCTTCCTTCCGCCTTCCTGCATGCATCCATGATTCTTCTGGATCTGAGGAATCCGAACCTTCACTGGTCCAACGAGGCGGAAGTCGTCAAGAAGAATTTCAAGACACTGATTCCGATCGGATTCGCGCTGCTCAGCGCGGGAATCATGGCAGTTCTGGTATTTGCGCTGGAGCTGAGTGATGTGACCGTCATGGCGATCCTGTTCACCGTCTACACGGCGCTCTCTCTTCTGATCTATACTCAGATCAAAAAGAATTCCGACAGACTGCTCTCATTGATTCGCTAAGCGAAACAAAGCGGGAAGATTCTCTTCCCGCCTTTTTTAATATTTATAGTTATGTTTTCCGATGGAATACTCCTCTTTCAGATTCTCTTTCGGATATGCCTTTCTTACTTCCAGAAGATTCAAAACTTCATAGCCCATCTCCTTCAGAAAGTTCAGCATTGCCTCATTGTTCGGATGCACGGAAAGATACAGGGTCGTATTTCCCATTTCCCTGGCCATTTCCTCCCCTTTTTCAAACAGCATCCTGCCGTATCCCTTTCTCCGCTCTTCTTTCCGGACATAGAGCGATTCCAGAAAGACGACATCATCATCCACCCGGAATACCGCGTAGCCCAGATACCTGCCGTTTTCACTGACCGCAAAAACCGGATATTCTTTCTTCAGGTAGGAGTTGATCTCCTCTTTTGCCTCTTCCAGATCCACGGCTTTCTGTGCATCACGCAAGAGCGACAGTTCCTTTCGGAACTCCATTACCATATATCCGACGGCATAGGCGTTTTTCTCATTGATCTCCACCAGGCGGACATAGTTGCGCTCTCGTGCAACATAGGTTTCCTCCTCCTCGTAATCTTCCTCATCGGCGTCATAGTCGTCATAATCATCCTCTTCCTCGTAGGTTTCCACCGGAGAAAAATCATATTCCAACCCGTTTTCCTCGCACCACTCCATGGCGATGGCTTCATAGGCCGAGCGCTGGAATTCATACCACTCATTTAAAATGCCGAAGCGCTCGCAGGTCACCCGGAATCTCCGGAAGGCTCCCTGCCCCACAATGGCATTGCGCAGCCAGCCTCTTGCTTCCGCATCGGCCTTCTGCTCAATGAAGTTCTGCATGATGCGGTAGTCATTGATTTCCTTTTTCTTGGGGAGGGCAATCACTTCATTCTGATAGCCTTTCTCATCGATATTCCAGAGAAACTCTCCAGTTTCCTTTTCATAGTAACAGCTGCTCTCCTGCGAGATCATTTCCATATTGTTTACGATTTCTTCAATCTTTACTTCCATGTTACCTTCCTGCCTTCCCGCTTTCATTATACCCCGAAAAGAAAACGGAAATTTACATTTCCGCTTTTAGTTTTCTGAATTCCTCTACCCGGATCTCCCAGGCTTTTCTGGCTTCCTCGCTGTATTTGGCTTTCGGGTTTTTCACTCCCGCCTTTTTCAGAAGCCATTCCGTAAAGTCCGGATTGAGCGGCAGAAGCGGACCCAGAACATAGGTCGCAATAAAATTGTGGATGCGGATGCCTTCCTTTTTCACTTCCGGGGAAAGTCCCACTCCGTTGATCACCTCAAAGGCGTAGTTCTTTTCGTTGTCCCCGTAGGAATGGGCAAACTGCGATTTGTATCCGACAATTTCCATCCCTTCCATCTTTCCCAGAAAGAGGGAATTGTGGCGGGCCAGCATTTTCTGCTTCGCGACAGTCGGATAGATTCCCAAACCTTCCACCACGCTGCCGTCTTCCTTCTCAATCTTCTCCCCGAAGATCTCCAGGGCATTTCCCGTGATCAGAAACGGAACGTCCTTTAAGATCAGCTCCAGGATCCGGCCTTTATACGGGCGCAGCTTCTCGATGATTCTCTCCTGACGCTCTTCCGTGGTGGAGCCCATGACGATCAGATTCACGTCATGTTTCACAAAATACGGTTCCTCCGAGAAAGCTGTCTCGATGACTTCGATCTCATCAGAACTGTCTTTCAGATAGCGCACATTAAAGCCGTCTCCGAAGAAATTACACAATTCATAGTACAGTGCTTCTACCTTGATCATGCCGTTTCTCCTTTCGTTCTTTCTTTCATGCCTCTTAAGATCTCATCCCGGTCTTTGATCGCATAGAGATCATGCAGGATGTAAACCGATGTATTCTCCTTCATTTCCAGTGCCGCAACGGCTTCCTTCACCGTTGCCACTAAGCGGATCTTCTCTTTCGGAATGCCGCCTAACAACATCCGTAAGTAGAAATCGTACCTTCTGGCTCCGATCACGATAATATCGCTGATCTCTTTCTGATTCAGATATTCAAAGTCCGTATCGTACAGCCATGTGATGTTTTCCGAACCGTGCGCCGCTTCATGCTGGTCTTCCAGATACAGTATGACTTCCTTTTCTCCCGGCTGCTTCCGGACATAGTCCATAACGGCGGAACAGGCCGGTGCGATCATGCCTTTGGTCATGATGGCAATGGCCTTCACTTTGCCGATCTCTTCCGTCTTGTAGCGGCTTTGAACCACCTGCATGCTGTCAAGGCCGCTTCGGATTTCCTCATATGTCATTCCCATCGTTTCCAGAAGGGTGATGACACCGATCTCGTTGTAGATATTGAAGATCGTATCGGAGATCATCGGATAAACTTCTTTCACGCCGTCATGAATCAAAGTAATCTTGCGGGTTGTATAGTCCAGACTTTCGCCGCGGTACTCGGCATCTTCCGATGCAAAGCCACAGTTCTCGCAGTAGGCCTTTCCGATCTGGTTGTACTTCATGTATTTGAACTTTAAGCGGGAGTAGCACTTCGGACAGAGTCTGGCATCATTGACGATGTTGTCGTCTTCCGTGGCGTCCCCTTCCTGCTGGTCGATTCCGTAATAGACACGCGGATTGTTCTCTTTCAAACGGGAAGAGATCAGATCGTCCGCATTCAGAATCAGGGTCGTACTGTCCGGAATGTATTTGTTTAACATATCGTAGATATAGTACGGATGGGCATTCCGCATGATGGAATCCCGGGACAGGTTGCTGCAGAGAAGATACGTCGGCGTGACATACGGATAAACCCGGATGCAGCTGCGCTCATCGATTTCCAGTACCGCCACTTCGGCTTTTTCCTTATTGAATAAAGTGACACCGCTTAAGAAGCAGGTCGCAATTCCCGTATTCAAATTGGAACCGTAGGTATTGCTGATGACATGCTTCCCGCTCTTTCTGAGCAGGTCGCTCACCATGTTCGTCATGGTGGTCTTTCCGTTGGTGCCCGTGACCGCAATCACCGTTTCCGGTTTTGCGACTTTCCCGAGAAAGTCCGGGCAGATCTTCAGTGCCAGCGCTCCCGGGAATTCGCTTCCTTTGAGCGGGGTGAATTTACTTGCTATCTTTAACGCGAAGGCTGCCAGCTTCGCCATTGCCATTGCCAATACAAAACGCATAATTTCCTCCTTTCGGAATGAACTCTTTCTAAATTTTACCTTTTTTTCTCCCGTTCTAAAAGGCCTTTTACCTATCTTTTACAATATCTCCACAAAAAGAAAAGGTGAATTGCTTCACCTTCTAAATCACTTTTTCCACGACCGCTTCGTGTTTCACCGGGGTATCCGAAAGAACATAAACATTCTGCATCCGTTTCCACCATTCCTCTTTCAGCTCTGTATCATGATGAATATATGCCAGTGTTTCGCCCTTTTCAACATAATCACCGATCTTCTTGTTCAGCACGATACCGACCGCATAGTCAATGCTTTCCTCCTTGGTGGCCCTGCCGGCTCCCAGCTGCATGGACAGCTCACCGATTGGCTGTGCCGGAAGGTCTTTGACGTATCCGCTCGTTTCCGCCTTCAGCTCGGTAATATATTTTGCCTGCGGCAGTAAGGAGTAGTCATCCACCACGCGCGGATCTCCGCCCTGTGCCGTAATGACTTCCCTGAGTTTTTCCAGAGCCTTTCCGTTATGAATGTTCTCCTGCAGCTTCGCATAAGCTTCTTCCCTAGTGTAAAGCCCCGCTTTTTCCAGGATCACGCTTCCGCTGATCAGGCATAATTCCGTGAAATCCTTCGGTCCTCTTCCCTTCAGCGTCTCAATGGCTTCTTTGACTTCCAGGGCATTTCCGACCGCATTTCCCAACGGCTGCTTCATACTGGAAAGGCATGCAGAGACGCGTTTATGGGCGTTCTCACCGATCTTTATCATCTCTCTGGCTAACTCTTCCGCGCTTTGAATATCCTTCATAAAAGCCCCGTTCCCGTACTTGACGTCAAGTACGATGACGTCATTTCCGCAGGCCAGTTTCTTGGACATGATGCTGCTGGCAATCAGCGGAATGGAGTCTACCGTAGCCGTCACATCGCGCAGGGCATAGATCTTCTTGTCGGCCGGAGCCAGCTCCGTGGACTGCCCGATCAGAGCAATCCCGATCCGGTTCACCTGTTCTCTGACTTCTTCTTCGTTCAGATCCAGCCGGTAGCCCGGAATGGATTCCAGCTTGTCCACCGTACCGCCGCAGAACCCCAGCGCCCTGCCGCTCATCTTGGCCACTTTCGCCCCTAAAGAAGCAACCATCGGCATTAAGGCAATCGTGGTCTTATCCCCGACGCCGCCCGTGGAATGCTTATCCACCTTGATTCCCCTGATTCCGCTGAGATCCACCACATTGCCGCTGTAGGTCATGGCTTTGGTCAGATAGTAGGTTTCCTTCTCGCTCATTCCGTTTAAGCGGATCGCCATCAGAAGTGCACTCACCTGATAGTCCGGAATCTCTCCCTTGCAGAATCCGTCAATAAAGAACTGAATCTCCTCCTCGCTTAACTCCTCTTTGATTTTCTTTTTCTCAATGATATCCGTAAATAACATAGAATCCTCCCGGTATTCACGGAAAGGAAAAACATGAAAAAAGCGCCTTTCCTCTTCCGAATGATACTGTTTTCTTATCTCTATCTTTATTATAGCGCAAACCCTTTATTCCCATGGGCGGATTTTGATTCTTAAGAATCAAAAAAGGATGCCTTTGCATCCTATTTCGGTTCCTTGTATTTTCCGAGTTTCTTCACGCGGTAGTACGTATCGTAGATCTTACGGCGTACTCTGCGGATATTCCGATAAAGGAAGAAGAAACGGTCAAAGTCTTTCTGATCATAGATGTAATCAAACTCCCCGATCTGCTCCACATAGTCCGGTCCGAATCTGCGCTTGTAGTAATACAGGCCGTAGAACGGATCTTCCTTGTTGGTCTTGCCGCTGAAGCCCACCATATCGTAAAGGGTGACACCCTTCTCCTTCAGTTCTTTAATGGCCGTGATATGGTTATGGTCGGTCGGTGAGAAGTTATAGAAGTCATCCCGCTTGTAATTGTAGAGATTCCAGCTCTTGTTGCCGTAATAGACATAGATGGCCGTACCGATGATTTCCTTATTCCCGTACTTCTCCAGCAATGCCTGACACTCGTCGATTTCCTTCTGACGTTTTGTCTTCTGGCTCTCATCGCTCTGCACGTCCTTGGAATTGAATTCCTTGAGGAGGAAGTCCAGATTCTTCTTCAGATCCACTTCCGTCACATAGAAGATGATATGTCCGGCCAGCTTATCCATCAGGCGTTCAAAGAACTCCACCTTGTGCGGTTTGAAGCCCTGCGTCTTGGTCAGATCGTATTCCATCATGACCAGATACTTCAGTTCCTCCCTGGTGCCGTGGCGGGTCGTCACCGCTCCGATGCGGTCCAGCCGCTTCAGGGTAGCAACCTTGCTTTTGGAGAATTTGGACTGAATGGTCTTCATGTCACCGGAGATATCGATCTTTAAGGTGAAGCGGTTGATCCAGCTGCCGTTATAGGCGTTGCCGTACCCTTTATGCCGAAAGCCTCTTTCCTTTAAGTATTCCGTGATGTATTCGTTGTTGAAGCCGTCATCGATGACGTTTCCGTCAATATCCTTATGCCACCGCTCCACATTCGGGTCAATGCGCAGGAAAGTCACCTTTTCGCTTCTGGCATATTCCACTAAGGAATCGATAAAGAAGTGGAAGAGTTCCTCATTGTAGTAATCCACGCACATTCCCGTCGGGATATAGATATAAGGATGTGCGGCATACGGGAATTTCTTCTTTAAAAGAATCGTGGTGGCCAGAAGGTTTCCCTCTTCATCCTCCACGCCCGCATATCGTGTCTCATATCCTTCATAGGCCTTTTCGTATTCCGCCCAGAAGGATGTCTTCATATAGTGATTGAACGGATGGTTCAAAACGAATTCATCCATTTTCTTCGGATCAATATCCAGAACAAATTTCATCCGCGATTACCATCCTTTCCATAAGAGATAGAACTTGCGCTTGTATGCCCTGTAGTGCGCATAGACATAGCGGAAGATCTTATATTTTCTTTCGTTAAATACCGCATCGAACTCTCCGGCGTACTCAATAAAGTCTCCGCCGAACGAGCGCTTGAAGTCCTGCAGTCCGTAATACGGATCTTTCGGGTCCAGAGAACCGCTGACGCCTTCAAAGTCATAGGATTCCCCGCCCCGTTTCTTGCACTCACTGATTACCAGGGAATGCAGCGCAAAGGCTGTCCGGAAGTTCGGCAGGATCTTAAAGGTATACATATTCAGATTGGAAACCTTTTTCCCGATCTGAACGATCAGCTTGGCTCCGAGCACCTTTTCCCCCTGATGCTCATAGTCCTCTTCCTCCATGGCCTTTAATTCCTTTTCATAGGAGGCAATGGAAGCAAGGCGCTCCTTCTGCTGCTGCGCCTTCAGTTTGGTTTCATCTTCCGCAAGCAGTCTTTCATATTCCGCCTTCACGTTATAATAGGCCTGCGTCAGATCGGCCTTGGCAATATAGATATGGGCATTGTCGCCATAAACATCCATTAAGCGTTCAAAATACTTCACCGAGCGCGGAATGAAGCGGTTCTTTTTGGCCAGATCCACTTCCGCTTCATATAAAAGCGGCAGGTCCTTCCGGCTGCCCTCTTCCACCTTCACGCAGCGCATCTCGTTCTTGCGCGTATGCCCGTTGAAGTTCTTGATGCCCTTATAAATGGTCTTCAGATCCGGTGTGGTATCCAGAATATAGGTGAAGCGGCTCATCCAGTTTCCGGAATAGCCGTAATTGTATCCCAGATGAACAAATCCGTCCTCAACAAACGCATCCGTCATCCACCGGTGGTCAAATCCGCCCTCCAGAAGTTCCCCGTTCTTTTTATGTTCAACGATCGGATAGTCCGGGTCCACGCGCAAAAAGAAACAGTGCAGCTCATTCTTACAGTAATCGCAGAGTTTCTGATTGAAGAAGTGCAACAGATCCAGATTGCTGTAATCGATATTGTAGCCGTAACATACATACGCAAAATTGGAAAGAATATAGAACTCTTTTCTGTAAAGGATCAGAGCGCTGGCAACCAGTTTTCCGTCTTCCTTCACCCCTGCCGTCGCATAGCGATATCCGTCAATTGCCCGCAGTTTTCCGTATGCGGTCACCTTGGTATAGCGGTTGGTAGCCGAGGATTCACAGAAAGCGTCGAATTCCTTTTCGTCAATATTCGTTACAAACTCTCTCATTTGTTCCTCCTGGTACGGATCCACGTCCGGATGTCCTTATAAAGAGGCACGCCCTTGATAAAGGCCCAGTACATCAGCGGGTTGATCGGCAGATCGAACTCTCCGATATACTCATCGATGTTCGGATCAAAGTAACTCTTGAAGATGGTCAGTCCGTCATCCAGCGTTCCTTCCAGACCGCCGAAATTGCATAAGCGGCAGCCGTTCTCATAAGCCCACCTGATTCCGGAATAGTAGGAAACATAAGTCGCATAGTACTTGTTGTATTTCTCATTCATGCCGGCATACAGCAGCTCTGCCGTAGAGCCGACCTTGATTCCCAGTAAGCAGGAGATATAGACTTCATCCCCGTCTTCCTTCTGCGCTTCATTTAAGAAGTCGATCTGTTTCAGGATGCTCTGCAGCTGGTCCTTCTTCTGGGAGTTCTTATTGCTGGAAGCATTCTTCAAGCCTTCCTCCAGCTGAGCAGCCTCTTCCTTGAAATTGATCAGCTGCTGCTTGATATTCAGCTTGGTTGCACAGACGTAGATATCCTCCGGATAGGCGTCATAGAGACGTTCGTAATATTCCTGATTGCGCAGCATGATGTTCTTCCGCTTTTCCGTATAGCTCATGATATGCGCAAAAACATCCAGCTGGTCGCGCTTTAAAATCTCCAGTTCCACCCCTTTGCCCTTGGCTTTGCGGATCTCCTTAAAGGCTTTCGGATGATAGTTCTCTTCCCAGTTTTCCCCGTAATAGAGAACACCGCAGTAGCGCGGCTGTGCCGTTGCGTACATATCCTTATTAAATCCGAAGTGCTTATAGCCGCACTTCTTTAAGGCGTCGATCACGGCACTCTGGCGCACGCCTTCGCTCTCTCTGGCTTCCTTAATCGGCAGCGAGCTTAAAAGCACATTCGGATCCATGCGCAAAAGGATGCCGTGCTTGCTGCGGGCAAACTTCTTCATTTCCTTGGTAAAGAATGCCAGTAATTCCTGATTGTTGAAATCAAGCAGCGGTCCGCGCGGCAGATAGAACATCTTCATGCCGAGCGGCAAATCTCTCATTAGGGCCAAAGCCGTGGCGACCAGATGATCATCCTCATAGACCCCGCAGAGATAGGAGTGCCACTCCTTTTTTACTTCCCGCCACTCAGGGCTCTGGAAAATATTATAAAGAGGACTATTTGCGGCATAGCTCAGATACTCCTCTTTGGTTAAATCACTTTTAAATGTATAAGACATTGCCTGTTTCACTTCTTTCCTATCCATTATAACAAAATAAGAAATTGATAACTACGTTTGGTTGTGTTAAAATAGTTTTGCTTGGATGATTAGCTCAGCTGGGAGAGCATCTGTTTCACGTATAGAGGGTCAGGGGTTCGAGTCCCTTATCATCCACCATTGCTGGAAAGTACGGCGGGAAGAGATTCCTGCCGTTTTTCTTTCTGTTATCGAAACAAAAGCCTGATTTTTTAAACGAATCAGGCTTTTCTCTTACCTATATCAGTATTCAAATTCATAGCGGGTCATCGTAGAGGCCCATTTATCCTTTTCAATAAAAGGTTTCGCAAATTCCGGAAGGACCAGGCAGTTCGGGAAATACTGTGTTTCCAGACACAGTCCCATCTGCGGCTTGTAGTCCGCCCCTTCTTTCCCGAGAGAGCATCCCAGATAATTTCCGGTATAGAACTGCACGCCCGGACGGTCCGTATAACACTTCATGGAGATTCCGGTCTGATCGGAGGTAACCGTTCCAAAGTAGCGGAAGGTACCGTCATAGCCGTCAATCACCAGATTATGGTCGATTCCGTTGGAGAAGATCATCTGCTCATCTTGCGGATCATACCCTTCCGAGATTCTCTTTCCCTTTCTGAAATCAAATACCGTGCCTTCCACACTGCGGATCTCTCCCGTTGTGATTGCCCCCTGCTTCACCGGTGTGAAGTAAGAGCAGTTCATCACAGCCGTATGATTGAGAACCGTACCGCTGTTATGTCCGTTTAAATTGAAATAGGTATGGTTGGTCGGATTGAATACCGTCTTACGGTCAGAAACCATATCGTATTTCAGTAACAGAGACTTTTCCTCCAGATAATATGTCACATTCAGCAATCTCTCACCCGGAAAGCCGTTTTCCAGATGGCTTAGCTTCAGTTGCAGCACCACATAGTTATCCCCAAGCTCAATGAGTTTCCATAACTGCTTCTGCGCTCCGTAAAGAACGCTGGAGTGCAGATTGTTTTCGCCGTTGTTCTTCTCTAAAGGATAGGGAATGCCATCCATTGTAAACGAGGCACCTTCCGTCCGGTTGGCATTCGGCGCAATCACCGCCCCGAGATTTCCCTTGTTTGTCAGATAGGCATCCAGGTCTTTATACCCCAGTACCACATCCAGATCATTCTTCTCTTTCAGTCTCAGTGAGAGTAAAACGCAGCCGAAGGCGGAAACTTCCGCCCTCAGATATTCATTTTCTATTTGATATTTATAAACTTCCCTGTGATCCGGCAGAATGCCGAACAGTTTCATTCCCATAACGCGCACTCCTTTCCTATCTCTGATGCTCCGCAAAGACCACGCTGAGCGCATCGATCAGATCGCTGGCGCGCATCGAAGCCTCCCCTTTGATTAAAGAGGCCTTACTGCCGGCTGCCGCATGCAGATAGGCGCCCATGCAGGCGGAAGACAGCTGGGAATACCCCTGAGCTAACAGGCTTCCGACAATTCCCGTCAAAGCGTCTCCGCTGCCGGCCTTTGCCATGCCCGGAGACCCGTTTTTAATCAGATACACCTCATCGCTCCGGTACGAAGCAATGACACTTTCCGCATCCTTTAAAATAACGCATACTTCATATTCGTCCGCAAATTCCTTTGCACAGTGTTCCTTATACTTTTTAACGGTCGCTACGTCCCACCCGCTCAAACGGGAGAACTCCCCGATATGCGGTGTCAGAATGACATTGGCGCGCTTGTTCTGAAGCAGTTCCTTGTGCTGAGAGAGCACATTCAGTCCGTCCGCATCGATCACCAGCGGCTTCTTCTGACGCAACAGATAGCGCAGGATCTGATAGATCTCTTCGGAATTGCTGACGCCGCAGCCGATGCTGACGGCATCCATCTTGTCAATGATGCGGTCCAACAGGTCAATATTCTCTCTGGCGATCACCCCGTCGATCTCCTCCAAAGGGATCAGTACCGCTTCCGGCAGAACACCCACCAGAATCTTTGTGATCTCTTTTAAAGATGCCAGGTAAAGATAGCCGCAGCCTGCCGCATAGGCGGCTTTGGAAGAGAGAATGGCGGCTCCCGGATAGTTGGCGCTGCCGGCAATATTCAAAAGCCTGCCGAAGTCTCCCTTGTGGCAGTCTTTTTCCCGTTTCTTATAGGTGCCGAACACCATTTCTTCCGTAACCGTAACCTTATTCATAGTTATATTTTACAACATATTTGAAAATCGTTGGCAGGAATTATACAATATTCATAGTATAGAAGGAGATTATCATGCCAAACAAAAATATCTTTGATGTTGTCCTGCTTTTCGCTCTTCCGGCCAGCGGAAAGAGTGAAGTCCGCCGTTACATGGCCAACATTTCCCCGGAAAAACTGTCTGAGGAATTCCATATCGGCGACAATTTACAGCTGGATGACTTCCCATACGTCTTCATGATGCGCCGCATCGATGAAGAGCTTTTAAAACTCGGGGAACCGAGAATGTACTATCCGGGAGAAGATTCCTTCCTGGACGGCAGAGACTGGGCTACTTTAACCACATTATTAAACGAAGACTACTACGATATGATCAACCGTAACGTGGTGCAGTGCGATTCCGCAGCGGAATATCTGTTCCAGAGACTGGAAAACGCCGCCATCAAAGTCGGTATCAATCCGCGTCTGACTTATCTGAAACCGGAGATCCGCAAAGCGCTCGCCGAAGCACTGGAAGACGAATGCCGCAAGATGCTGGATGAAAAGCAGGCTGCCTATCCGGATACGATGGAAAACAAAACCATCATCGTGGAAATGTCCCGTGGCGGTGCCGTCGGTTCCACCATGCCGCTTGCCGATCCGTTCGGCTACCAGTACACACTGCGTCACTTCTGCCCGGAAATTCTGGAGAAAGCTGCGATCCTCTACATTGAAGTCACTCCGGAAGAAAGCAGAAGAAAGAACAGAGAACGTTTCGACCCGACCAACCCGGGTTCCTCCATCAACCACGGAACACCGGAACTGGTCATGATCAATGACTACGGCTGTGATGACATTGCCTATCTGCGTTCCGTTTCCGAAGTGGAAAACACGGTCACGGTGAAATCCTTTGACAAGACTTACCATTTACCGATCGGTGTCTTCAACAACATGCCGGACAGAACCACTTTCCTGCGTGACTATCCGGAAAAATGGGATAAAGACCTGGTCAATGACATTGAGCGTCTGGTCAAGAGCGCCACAGACACCATGTGGGCCAATTACAGAAAATAGAAAAAGCCGCAAGGCTTTTTTCTTTCTGTTATAATTTGATTGAAAATCACAGGAGAATCATACTATGAGTCAATACGAATTGTGTCTTGAATCCGCAAATTTTATCCGTTCGATTGTTGATACCACGGATGCCGTCGGGCTCGTGCTCGGCAGCGGTCTCGGAAATCTGGCTGAGGAAATTGAAAACCCGGTCGTCATACGCTACCAGGATATCCCGAACTTCCCTGTCACAACCGTGCCGGGGCATGCCGGAGAGCTGGTATGCGGCTATATTAATAACGTGAAGGTATTATGCATGAAAGGACGCTTCCACTTCTATGAAGGCCATTCCATGCAGACGGTCGCCATGCCGGTTCGCGTCATGAAGCTGTTAGGCTGCAAGTGCGTCATCTTAACGAATGCGGCCGGCGGCTGCAATCCTTCCTTCCACCCGGGAACATTAATGGTCATTGATGACTTCATCAACTTCATGGGAGACAATCCGCTCTATGGCGAAAACGAAGACAGATTCGGCCCCCGCTTCCCGGATATGACCAAAGCCATGGATCAAAAGCTCAGAGAGTTAACACTGCGCTCTGCCAAAGAGCTGAATATCGATGTGCAGAGCGGTGTCTATATGTCCTTCCGCGGTCCGAACTTTGAAACCCCTGCTGAGATCCGCTTTGCCCAGCGCATCGGTGCGGATGCCGTTGGCATGTCCACGGTTCCGGAAATCCTGGTCGCCAGACACTGCGGCCTGCCGGTGCTTGGAATCTCCTGCATCACCAATATGGCGGCAGGCATCACCGGCGAAGAGCTGACCCATGAAGAGGTTCAGGAAACGGCGGACCGTGTCAACAAGGATTTCCGCAATCTCTTAAAAGCCGTCATATCCAGCATCTGAAACAGACAAAAACTTCGGGGTTAGTGGGCTGACAATAAGAATATTTATCAATTGCTAAATCATGACACAGGATATTTGAGGATATGCTGTGTCATTTTCATATTTCTGCTGGTACTGTTTCATTAGTTTATCCGGTTCGATACCATTACAGATATCGAAGTCTATTTTGAGATATTTCTGCTCTCTCTGGCGAAATTTGGCAGGTTATTCGCAGACGCATATAACTTTGACTAAATCATGTAAGGCATAGGAAGTTAATACACTCATAGTACGAACACTCATTGTATTTTGCTCAAAAAATGCATGCTAAGTAAAACAAACTTATTCGTAATCCATTATTATTTTTTTGCAATTCCTACACACATATGCCTTATGATAAGTTGCAAGCTTATGTTTATCGAGAAGTATATCATTTCCATCAACAGTATATAATAACTTCATTTTTTTACCTGAAAAGAGAAGTCTTTGCCCATTAGATATCAGATACCCTTCTTCCAGTTCGCTATTACAATATGGGCAATATGAATTAGTCTCTTGGCGTTGCACAGAAGACGTAGACATCGGTATAACCTCCTGTAGTCATTGTTTCTAAAGCTTTTTTGTTATCCGTAAATTATATTAGTACGATTTAATTATACCCTATAACTTCTCATTTGAGTTATAGGATAACACTGTTTTGTGTAAGATAAGGGTGTGGCTTTTT
>CADCPY010000104.1 GCA_902803495.1 uncultured Erysipelotrichaceae bacterium | reverse complement strand
GACGATTCATTGATGGCCGCCTTGAGCTGCTTGATGATCACGTTCGGCATAATGGAGGTATATAAGGAACCGATTCCGAAGATGATGACATCGGCCTTCCTGATGGCCCGTACCGCGGAGCGGGTGGCCACCACCTTTTCCATATAGAAGATCTCTTCAATATTGTTGAAGTATTTCGGGATATTGCTCTCCCCGCTGACAATGGTATCGTCGTCCATCCGGGCGCACAGCGTTACGATCTGTGTCGTGGAAGGAATAACATCTCCCTTGACCCTTAGTACCTTGCCCAGCTGATGGATGGCCGTCATGATATCGCCGCTTTTCTGCACCAGGGCGCTCAGCATCAGATTGCCGAGATTATGTCCTTCGATATCGATGGCCTCATCCCCGTTAAAGCGGTAATCCATAAGCGTCGTTAAAAGGGATTCCTCTTCGGAAAGTGCGATCATCACGTTCCGGATGTCCCCGACCGCCGGCACATTCAGATACTTCCGCAGTCTTCCCGTGCTTCCGCCGTCATCCGCAACCGTTACGATCGTGGAGAGATGAACGTCCTTCAGATTCTTTAATCCGCGCAGGATCACCGACTGTCCGTGACCGCCGCCGATGACTACCACATTGCATTTTTTCATGTTACTTCACCTGTGAAAATTATACCACGGCTTCTGGTGTGTCACAATAATGAATCGGAAACCGCAAATCATTCATTTTCAATTAAAAAACGCTGTGATAAATTGTAGTTGTGGATCTACCGAAACTCCGGTTTTACGGTAACTACCTGCCTGCCTTACTTGATCCACATGCAGCCGTCGTATGAGGGGGCTGTTTTTTTCTTACAGGCAGGCGCCTTTCTTCCGCTTTGGAAAAAATCATATTATAATAGAAAAAGCGAGGTATCTCTCTATGGATAAAAAATGGATCTATATCGCAATCGCCGTGGTTGCCGTGGTTGCTTTAACGGAAGTATTACACCGTGTCTTATCGTCTCACTATTCCAACAAGCTGATGAAACAGTTGCTCACCGCAGACTTTGACGGCATGTTCATGACACTGGAAAACAAATTCGTACAGTATCTGATTCCGCCGTTCAACCGCGACTATCTGAAACTGAACGCCTATATTGCCCAGAACGATAAAAAGAAGGCCGACGACATGTTCAAGGCTTTCGAAACCAAATATCTGAATGCGGCCCAGAAGGAAGCCGTCAATACCAAGGGCTTCTTCTACTATCTTTCTTTGGAAGAAAAGGGAAACACCCGGAAGTATCACGATGCCTTAATGGAAACCCTAAAGGATGAAAATCAGAAGCGCGATATCGACCGCCTCTTCAATACCTATATCATCAAGGGCAAGAAATACTTAAAGGAAACTTTAGATGAAATCGAATCTGCCCCGATGGAAGCAAAGGGACAGCTCGAAGCCCTGGTTGCCAAGATGTATGAAAACGACGGCAATGAGGAAGAATGCGACAAGCATCTCGACCTTGCCATGATGTATCAGCAGCAATTAGCCAAGGAAAACACCGAAGACAAATAGACTGTAAAGGGACTGCAATGCAGTCCCTTTTCTTATCTCCAGAAATCTTCGCTCAAATAGTAAGTAATATCTTCCACTTTATCCAAAGTGACATTGCCGATCTTCCCGGCAGCCTTCTTCACGTAAGCCTCCCGTTCATCGTATGTCTCATAAAGCAAAACCATCTCGAGCGGCAGAATATTCATGCGCGGCCAGAGCTCCTTGGCAGTTTGTGCAAGATAGAGCAGCGCTCCGTCCAGCACCTTCTGCATCTCCGTATCTTCTCTCGCTTTTCTTTAAAGGCCAGTAGAAAGCTCCGTTCACTTCATATACTTCCCGAAGCGGATACAGTTTGGCCTTTTTATCTAAGCCGATCAGAGAAACATACCATACCGGATGCTTCCGTAATGCCTCCTTGAATAGCTCCAAACCGTTTTCCATGTTCTGTCCTCCCCTGTTTTTCTTCATTGTAACAGAAAAAAGGCGCCCGCAGGCGCCGTTCGCATTATTCGTATTCCTTCATTAATTCACGGAATTTGATGGTTACCGCACGCGGATCTTCCGCTTTCCAGATGGCCGCGCCGACAACCAGGACATCCGGACGGCATTCCAGTACCGGACGGACATTTTCCAGTGTGAAACCGCCATACGTGCTGACTTCGATCTTATCCACCGCATCCACGATGTATTTCAGTTTTTTGACATCGCCGACCGGATAGGCATTATGGTCGAGATTCGGATGGAAGGAAACCTGGTCGCAGCCAATCTTTTCCGCCCACTGGGCTTTGGCAGCACCTTCGAATTCTCCCATCATGTCGCAGCAGATCTTTGAGCCGTATTTTTCACGCATCTCAAAGTGTGCCTGGAAGGTTTCAAGTGTACTCAGAGAGTCAACGGAAACATAGTCGGCACCGAATTCAAACGCCGGTACGTCCGTGTACAGCATACTCTGTTTCTGGTCCCACATGATTTCGCATTCCGGATATTTTTCCTTGACTAACGGAATCAGACGGGCACCTTCGTACATTCCGATGTTTCCCAGCTCGATAATATCGATCAGATCATGAGTCGCATCCAAAACTTTCCACATTAAATTGACATCTGTCATGTCGCAGGCAATCTGTAATTTCATATGATTATAACCCCTTCTTTCTATCTTTATTATACATTTCTTTCACTGTCATAGTCGCGCCAATGAATCAAGTGAATCGATTCCTGTGAATTATTCATTTTCTTCACTGGTATACTTGGTATAGCTGAATAAAATGTTAAAATAAGGAAAAAGGGGTGAGTATCATGTTTTCTTCGCAGATTGCCAGAAACAAGGAACGTCTGACCGGTTCGGAACAGGTGATTGCCAATTACCTGATCAAGAAATACGGCAGCGGAAAAGACAATAAAATGATGAGCAGCGAGCAGATTGCCCGCAATGTCGGAGTGGGCCAGGCCACCGTCATCCGCTTCTCCCAGAAACTGGAATATCCCTCCTTTAAGAGCATGATGATG
>CADCPY010000103.1 GCA_902803495.1 uncultured Erysipelotrichaceae bacterium | reverse complement strand
TCTGGTCGATCGGTTCGTATTCCTGGTTCCCTTCCACATGGATCGTAAATCCTTCGCGGGTAAAGCGGATGCCGGAGTCGCTTAAGACATCCAGCGTCATATCAATATACGGCTTGGATTCCACCGGCGGAATGATTTCCAGTGTGGAGTCTCCGTCTAAAAGCGGTAATAAATATAAGAGTCCCGTGACAAACTGAGAGGAGATATTCCCGGCGATTTTGAAGTGTCCCGGCTGCAGAGGTCCGCTGACTTCGATGCAGTCTTCTTTTTTCTCAAAGTGGGTATACAAAGCTTCATATACGCTTTCCGGACGCTGCAGCAGCTTTCCTTTCCCCGTAAATCGGGCTGTTTTGCCACCCTGTACAAATAAAGGTAACAGGAATCGCAGTGTTGAGCCGCTCTCACGGCAGTCCACGAGTTCTCCCTGATACTGATTTAAGTCTTTCATACCGAACACGACCGCTTCATCATTGAAGAGATCGATCTTTGCACCTAACAGACGCAGGCAGTCCATCGTGGAAAGAATGTCGTCGTTCAGATTCAGTTTCGCAATGCGGGATGCGCCTTTGGCCAATGCCGCCGCAATCAGCAGACGGTGCGCATAGGATTTGGAGGACGGGATCGTGATGTCTCCCTTTTCTCTGTCGGCTCTCAGAATTTTTGCTTTCATTTAAATCTCCCTTCCAACTGCCTCGGCAACTTTCCGGGCTTTGACAATCAGTTCTTTGAATTTTTCCGGTTTCAGCGACTGGCTTCCGTCACTGAGCGCTTCTTCCGGATGGTTATGTACTTCGATCATTAAGCCGTCCGCTCCTGCCGCAATGGCTGCCAGAGCTACCGGTTCGATCAGTTTCCAGTCTCCGGTCGCATGCGACGGATCAATGACGATCGGCAGATGCGTTTTCTCCTTGATGATCGGAATGACCGCCAGGTCCATGGTATTCCGTGTCATGCGCTCAAAGGTCTTGATGCCTCTCTCGCATAAAATGACATTCGGATTGCCGCTGGCCATGATGTATTCGGCCGCCATGATCCACTCTTCAATACTGGCGGAGATGCCCCGCTTCAGCATGACCGGTTTGTTAATTCTTCCGACCGCTTTTAACAAGTCAAAGTTCTGCATGTTTCTGGCCCCGATCTGAATCAGGTCCACATTCTGAGCCAGCTCATCGATCTTATCCACCGACATCAGTTCGCTGACCGTCGGCAGTCCGGTACGCTTTCTGGCTTCGACAAGGTCCATGACCCCTTCATATCCCAGTCCCTGGAATGAATACGGGGACGTACGCGGCTTGTAGGCACCGCCCCGCAGAATGGATGCTCCGGCATCTTTCACTTCTTCGGCGATCTCGCATAAGCCTTCCAGCGATTCCACGGCACACGGTCCGGCCATGATGGCAATCTTCTCTCCGGCACCGATCTTCACCCCTCCGACATCCACAATGGTGTCTTCCGGATGAAACATGCGGTTCGCCAGTTTATAAGGGGCCTGGACGCGCTGGACATGTTCCACCCATTCGTTGGCTTCCAGCTTGCGCTCGCTGATCTGGGTGGTATCCCCGACCAATCCGACGACCGTAAACATGTCGCCGTAGGAAATATTCAAACGGACATTGCAGCCTTCCAGATAATCCATCAGGCGGTCAAATTCCGCTTTTGGTGTGCTTTTCTTTAACGTAATGATCATACATAGTCCTCCAGGACCCTCAGACAGGAATCCAAATCGGTATCGTTGGCAAGATGAAGATCGCAATCGGCTGCATAGAGGCCTTTTCTTTCTTCATAGAGCTTTTTGACCGCATCCATATCGCTCGATAACGGGCGGTCACTGGACGCAAACAGGTATTTTAGCGGCCTGTCGATCCAGACGATATATCCATTATATGCCAGATTGCGCAGATTTTCCCTGCGTTTGATTATTCCGCCGCCCGTAGAGATGATCTTGCCTGTTTCAAAGCGCAAAGTTAGCGCTTCTTCGCTCTCCCGGTTCCGGAACTCATTTTCTCCATACAGGCGGAAATATTCCGCAATGCTCATGCCGATCGTTTCCACGATCTTCTGATCCATCTCAATGACTTCCTTCCCTGTCTTTTGACTTAACAGAGCCGACAGTGTGCTTTTGCCGGAAGAAGGCATGCCGATCAGAACCAGATTTCTTCTCTGCTTCAGTAAACAGGTTAAACACGCATCAATGAGTGCGTCATCCATTGTTCTTCCCGTAAAGATCTCATCCGCACTGAGCGCCTGTGCTACGAGCATTTCCAGTCCACCCAGCGTTTTGAGCCCCATCATTTTTCCGTCAAAGAGCAGCGACGTTCTCAGAGGATTGGCAATGATATCCACCACGGATTCCAACCTGCTGAATTTGTTCAGTTCCACCGGGGAATCCTCCACACTGGGATACATGCCGACCGGTGTCGCATTCACTAAGCAGGAAAACTTTGCTTCTTCTTCATACATCTCTTCATAGGAGATGGAACCTTCTACCTTTTTGGTACGGGAGATGACCTGCGGGATCCCGCCCATTTCTTTTATCGCATACTGCACCGCTTTGGAAGCTCCTCCGCTGCCAAGAACCGCCACGTTTTTCCCGTTGAAATCAAAGCCGTTCTTTTTCAGCATGCGCTCAAAGCCCAGATAGTCCGTGTTGTAGCCGATCAGTCTGCCGTTCTGATTCAGAATGCAGTTGACCGCTCCGATGGCTTTGGCCTCCGGTGTCAGTTCATCCAGATATGCCATGACTTTCTGCTTATAGGGAATCGTAACATTG
>CADCPY010000102.1 GCA_902803495.1 uncultured Erysipelotrichaceae bacterium | reverse complement strand
ATCCTCCAGTCGTTCCGTGTGGAAACGACAATGCAGGTCGGCTATGTTATCCCGAAACAGTGGGGGTTAGATAACTACATCAATCTGTTTACCAAGACAAGCTTCCCGAAGTGGTATCTCAATACCTTCATCATGGCGCTGGCCGTGGCGGTAATTCAGACCATCTTCGTCTTATGCATGTCCTACACTCTGTCCAGACTGCGTTTCAAAGGCAGAAAGCTCTTAATGAACTGTATGCTGGTCTTGGGCTTATTCCCGGGCTTCCTTACCATGATCGTTCTCTATACGGTATTAAAGGATATGAACATGATCATGGAACATGCGGTTCCGGGCCTGATCTTAGTCTACTGTGCCTCTAGCGGCATGGGTTACTACGTATCCAAGGGCTTCTTCGATACCATTCCGAAGAGTCTGGATGAAGCGGCAAGAATCGACGGTGCGACCCGTTTACAGGTCTTCTACAAGATCATTCTTCCGTTAAGTAAACCAATCATTATCTACACCATCTTAACGGCGTTCCTTGCTCCATGGGGTGACTTCGTCTTTGCCCGTTACATTTCCAACAACAACGCGGCAGGGATGAACGTCGCTGTCGGTTTATGGAGCTGGCTGCAGAAAGATACCATCTCTCAGAGATATACGCTGTTCTGCGCCGGTGGTGTTATCGTCGCAATTCCGGTTACGATCCTCTTCATGAGTTTACAGAAATACTACGTGGAAGGCGTCACCGGCGGTGCCGTGAAAGGCTAAAAGGAGATCAATATGGCAAGTGTAAAATTAACGAATGTTAAAAAAGTATATGACAACAACGTCGTTGCGGTCCATGACTTCAATCTTGATATTAAAGATAAGGAATTCATCGTCTTCGTCGGTCCGTCCGGATGCGGCAAATCCACAACCTTACGTATGATCGCGGGTCTGGAAGAGATCAGCGGCGGTACGGTGGAAATCGACGGAGAGGTCGTCAACGATCTGCAGCCGAAAGACCGGAATATCGCCATGGTATTCCAGAACTACGCGCTGTATCCGCATTTAACGGTATTTGAAAACATGGCATTCCCGCTCCGCTTAAAACGGCCGAAAATGAGCGAGGATGAGATCTACAACCGCGTTACCAATGCGGCCGAGATCCTGGGCATCACGGAATATCTGATGCGGAAACCGAAAGCTCTGTCCGGTGGTCAGAGACAGCGTGTTGCTATCGGACGTGCAATGGTGCGTGACTCCAAGGTCTTCTTAATGGACGAACCGTTAAGTAACCTGGACGCCAAATTAAGAAACCAGATGCGTGCCGAAATCATCCTGTTACGTAAGAAGATCGATACCACATACATCTATGTTACGCACGACCAGACCGAAGCCATGACGCTTGGTGACCGTATCGTCATCATGAAGGACGGCTACATTCAGCAGGTCGACACACCGCAGGGTGTCTTCGACTGGCCGAGCAATCTGTTCGTCGCCGGCTTCATCGGCGCTCCGCAGATGAACTTCTTCGATGCCGAACTGAAGAAGGAAGGCAACAAGTACTATGTCATCACGGATCACGGCAAGTTTGAAGTGACGGGAGACAAGGGCAAAAAACTGGCGGAAAAGAACATCGGCGACCGTAAGGTGACCTTAGGCGTCCGTCCGGAACACATGACTTTGGTACATGAGAAGAGAGAAGATACGATCGAATGCACGATGGAAGTCAACGAAATGATGGGTTCCGAGCTGCATCTGCATCTCTCCACGGAAACCGGCAAGAAGATCATCGTCCGCGTTCCGACCATTTCCCTGGATGACGAATTCCGCAAACACCTGACTTACGGTGAAACATTATATGTGACATTTGAAGGCAAGGCGATGCATTTCTTCGATCCGGAAACAACAAACAACATTCTGGTATAAAACGTAAAATTAAAAAAGAAGACAGTGAAACGCAAAACGGAACCTCCATTTTGCGTTTCACTTCCTATGGGGGTGCTCTATGAAAAAAATCGGTATTGTGATATTAGGAATATTATTATCATGCAGTCTTTTCGGGTGCGCAAAGAAGGAAGAGATTCCGCAGGTGAAAATCGTTGACGATAACTACCGGAATGTCTATGAGATTTTTGTGGCATCCTTTGCGGATTCCGATGGTGATCATATTGGTGATATCAACGGAGTCATCTCAAAACTCGACTACATTCAGAGGATGGGCTATACGGCCATCTGGTTCATGCCGATCCATCCGTCTCCGTCCTATCATAAATACGACGTTACGGATTACTATGATATCGACAAGAGCTACGGAACGCTGGAGGATTTTGACCGTCTGATCGAGGAAGCCCATAAGCGCAACATCCACATCATCATCGACCTGGTCTTGAACCATACTTCCAGCAACCATCCGTGGTTTGTAAAGGCCAAGCAGGCCTTCCGTAACGGAACGGATTCGGAATACCTGGACTGGTACAATTTCACTACGGAAGCCAAGAGCGGCTATACGCGCATCACGGACGGCAAGTACTACGAGGCCAGATTTGTGGATACAATGCCGGATCTCAATCTCGACAATCAGGAAGTGCGCGATGAGATTACGAAGATCTGTCAGTTCTGGATCGATCACGGGGTGGACGGCTTCCGTTTAGACGCGGTCACGTCATACTATACGGGAGACAATGCAGCCAATACGGCTTTCCTAAGCTGGATCAACCGCATGATCAAGGGAATCAAGGAAGATGCCTATATCGTCGGAGAAGCCTGGACGGATGACAATACCATCGGCGGCTACTATACGTCCGGTGTGGATTCCTTCTTCCATTTCTCCATGGCACAGGCGGACGGCACGATCTGCCGGGCGTTAAAAGGCTCCACTCCGGCCACAACCTTAAAGAATGCTTTGGAGAATGCCTTGAAGCTGGCCAACGGTCATATCCCGGCCATGTTTCTGGATAACCACGATGTCAACCGCATCACGGGCGGCATCGGCAGAAACGAGTTGAAGAAGCTGAAATTTGCGTATGGGATGCTGAGCCTCTTTAACGGCTGCACGTATACCTACTATGGGACCGAGATTGGCATGGTCGGCAGCGGAAGAGATGAGAACAAGCGGATCGCCATGCTGTGGAACAGCGATAAGATGGATGAGCTCTGCGACAATCCGAAGAATACCAGCACGGCGGAATATGTCTATCCGGGCGTGGAACAGCAGGATGCCGATGAGGATTCGCTGTTAAACTACCATAAGCTGATGAACTTCTACCGGAACCGCCATCCGGAGATCGCCAGAGGAGAGATGACGTTCTATCCGTCGCTGCAGACCGCCAAACAGCTGGTTGTGAAAAAGACGTGGAATGAGAAGAGCGTCATCATCATTGTGAATCTGGACGGGGAAAACCGGGCAAGCGTGAATATTTCGGAATTTGAAGAGACGTATCCTAAGATTGATGCGGCCATGGTGAACGTCACGGATGAAATCAATGTCAAGGACGGGGTAATGGATCTGCCGCCGTATGCGATCGCAATCCTTTATGCCGAATAATACGGGAGCAGTTATGAAAAAAGCAGTGTTACTATGTATGATTCTCAGCCTGTTAACGGTATTTACAGGCTGTTCTTCCAAGGAAAAGGTGGATGTGGTACAGGGCTCGGAGACTCTGTACGTCAAAAAGCTTGATCTGAAGGAAGGCTTTATCAAAGGGGTGGATGTTTCCTCCGTTCTTTCTCTGGAAGAGAGCGGCGTGAAATTCTACGACTATGAAGGAAACGAGGCCGATATCTTCAAAACACTGGCGCAGAGCGGTGTCAATTATATCCGGGTAAGGGTATGGAATAAACCGAGTGATGCCAACGGGGACGGCTACGGCGGCGGAAATAACGATATCAACCGGGCCGTGGAGATCGGCAAGCGGGCCACCAAGTACGGTATGAAGCTGCTAGTGGACTTTCACTATTCCGACTTCTGGGCTGACCCGGGCAAGCAGATGGTACCGAAGGAATGGTCGAAGATGAGCTTAGAGGAAAAGGCTCCGGCGCTCTATGAATATACCAAGGCCTCCCTTCAGCACCTCAAGGACGCGAAGGTCGATGTCGGCATGGTGCAGATCGGCAACGAGACCAACGGTGCCATGTGCGGAGAAAAGACCTGGATGGGTGTCTGCACGCTGATGAAGGAAGGATCCAGAGCGGTACGGGAGATCTTCCCGGAAGCGAAGGTGGCGGTGCATTTTGCCAATCCGGAAAACCAGAGCTATGAAAACTATGCCTCCAAGCTGGATTACTACGGCCTGGATTACGATGTCTTTGCGTCCAGCTACTATCCGTACTGGCACGGGACTCTGGAGAATCTGATCAGCGAACTGGATAAGATCACCGACAAATACGGCAAGGAAGTCATGGTTATGGAAACCTCCTATGCCTATACGGCGGAAGATTCCGACTTCTTCGGCAATACGATCGGCGAAGGCAGTGCGGTTGTAAAGAACTATCCGTATACCGTACAGGGTCAGGCCAACTGCATCCTGGATACGATGGAAGCCGTCACAAAGATGAAAAACGGCATCGGGTTATGTTACTGGGAGCCGGCCTGGATCACGGTCGGACAGAACTCCTATGAAGAGAACTTTGAAAAGTGGGAGAAATACGGTTCCGGCTGGGCCAGCAGCTATGCCAGAGCGTACGATCCGAGCGACGCCGGCAAATACTACGGCGGCAGTGCGGTGGACAACCAGGCCCTCTTTGACAAGGACGGCCATCCGCTGGAATCCCTGAAGCTCTTTGCGCTGGCGGATCAGGGAAATGAAGTGGCTCTGCAGGCGGATGCCATTGAAGATGTCACGGTCTTCTGCGATCTGAATGACGAGATCGTTTTACCGGACAAGGTGAATGCCGTTATGAACGACAACTCCAAGAAGGAAGTCGCGGTGACATGGAAGGATGTGGACTATGACGCCATGAAGAAGGGCGGAGTCAACACATACGTGATCAAGGGCGAAGCGGAAGGCAGGGAAGCCACCTGCTTTGTGAATATGATCGAATACAACTTCCTGAGCAACTACTCCTTTGAAGACGGAGAATGGGGCGCATGGAAGGTGACCGATTACGGCAAGGCCGATCAGATCTATGTGGAAGAAAAATCCACGGACTCCCTGACGGGCAAGTGGCACGGTCACTTCTGGAGCGCCGCGAAGAATTCCGTGAATTTTGACTTGGAGCAGGAAGTGAAGGATCTGAAGCCGGGCAAGTACAAATATGCCATCTCCATCATGGGCAGTGACGCCGGGGAAACGGCCATCTATGCCTACGTGAAGATCAACAGCGACCTGTTTGCGACCAATGAAGGACATCTCACCGGTTACAACATGTGGGAGAAGATCAACGTGGCCCCGTTTGAGGTCACGGAAGGTGACATCATCACCGTGGGGATTCATATCCAGTGTGCCGGCGAAGGCAACGGAGCCTGGGGCAAGATCGACGATGCCCTCTTGAATTCCGTAACAGAATAGAAAAAAAGGGGCTGTAACGAAATAAGAAAGCCCATAGAACAATAAAACCCGGTGAAGACCGGGTTTTACTGTATAATGTAATCATGAATT
>CADCPY010000101.1 GCA_902803495.1 uncultured Erysipelotrichaceae bacterium | reverse complement strand
CGAGAGCACCAGCACCGTCTTTAAGTCCAGCGAGGAGTCGACATCCTCCTCTTCGCTTCGGGCTTCACGAATCATGTTTCCGCCAAGATACAGCAAGAGGAAGAAAGCGATCCAATGGTCAATGGCCTGCACGTATTTGGCAAAGTTGGTGATCAGAAGTCCGCCGAGCAGCGGCATCGCAAACTGGAAAAAGCCGAAGAAAAACGGCAGTTGCAGCAGTTTTCCCCGCGCCGCCTTCTCATTTGCCATCGTTTTTGCCACCGTTACGGTGAAGGCATCCATTGCCACACTAATGCCGATCAGAATATAGTCCAGAGTATTCATAGGTTCCACACAAATGAAAGACCCCGGAAATCCAAGGTCTTCATTAACATATCGAATTCTAACACAAACGCTTACTTCTCACAAGCAAGAGTGAGCATTTTCAGTAAAAGACATACCATCTGTTCCATCTCTTCCACGACCACATATTCATGTCTGCCGTGCAGGTTGTGTGCGCCCGTGCCGAGGTTCGGACATAAGACACCCTTCCATGTCAGCTGGGCACCGTCCGTACCGCCGCGGATGGCCACCGGAGTGCAGTTCATATCCAGCTCTTTCATGGCCTTGCGGACCAGGTCCAGCGGCTCCGTATGTCCTTCAAACTTTTCCTTCATGTTGCGGTAGGCATCCTTCAGTTCCACCTTCACCGTATTGGCCGGATACTTTTTGTTCATGAATGTTTCAATGTCTTTGAACAGCTGTTTTTTCTGCTGCAGTTTTTCAAAGTCATGGTCTCTTAAAATATAGTGCATGACACAGGTTTCCGGATTTCCTTCGATATCCGTCAGATGGTTGAATCCTTCATATCCGCTGGTGTATTCCGGTCTCTGGTTCACCGGCAGATTGGCATGGAATTCCATGGCCACATTGATCGGGTTGATCATGGCGTCCTTCGCGCTGCCCGGATGGGTGGAAATACCGGTCACTGTCACCGTGGCGCTGGCCGCATTGAAGTTTTCAAATTCCATCTCGTTGGGTGTGCTGCCGTCAATGGTATAGGCATAGTCACATTTAAATACGTCCAGGTTGTAAAGGTCCGCACCTCTTCCGATCTCTTCGTCCGGATTGAAACCGATCATGATCATGCCATGCGGAATTTCCGGATGGCTACGCAGATAGTCCACCGTCTCCAGAATGATCGCAATACCGGCTTTGTCATCGCCGCCTAAGAGCGTATTGCCGTCCGTGACGATTAATGTCTTACCGACATAGTTTAACAGTTCCGGGAAGCGGGACACTTCCGTTGTTAAGTTCTCATTTAACGGAATATCCTTTCCGTCATAGTTTTCAATCACGCGCGGCCTCACGTTTTTTCCGCTGGCCGCTTCGCTGGTATCCATATGGGCAATGAGTCCGATCGTCGGAGCACCTTCACAGTTTCCTGCCACGGAGCCGTAAACATATCCGTACTCATCCATAAAGGCATCTGTAATGCCCAGAGTTTTCATCTCTTCCACCAAGTGCTTTGCCAGTTCCAACTGGCAGGTCGTGCTTGGTACTGTCTCACTTGCTTCGTGGGACGTTGTTTCGTATTGAACGTAATCAATCAGTCTTTCTTTTACTCGCATCTTTTCAAACCTCTTTTTAATCATAGCACATAAAATCTTTCAAGATGGTATGATATACATATGAGGAAAAGAGGCACAGTATGATCGACAAGAAAATCAATACGCTGCTTACGGTCTGCCAGACCGGAAACTATACCCGGGCTGCCCAGCTTCTGGACTTGACCCAGCCGGCTGTTTCGCAGCAGATCAAGCAATTGGAACAAGAACTGAATGTCCGTCTTTTCAATCGAACGGACGGTGAGTTAAAACTGACCAAAGACGGAGAGACCGTTTTAAAATATGCCAAACGCATCAAGACCCTTTACGGAAACCTCCAGCAGGCCTTAAAAGATCAGAGAAACAAACTGGACCGTCTTTCCATCGGCATCACACATACCGCGGAGAGCAGCCCAATCACGGAGATCCTGGCGACATTTTCCAATCAGAAAGATGACTTACGGATCACCCTGATCACCGATACCTATGAAAATCTGTTTAATAAGCTGAAGACCTACGAGATCGACTTAGCGATTGTGGAAGGAAGGATCAATAACCCGGACTATATTAACGAGCTTTTGGATACGGACTCTCTGGTCTTGGCCGTAAGCTATGACAATCCCCTTTCCAAAAAGGACCATATCACTTTAAATGAACTGCGGAAGCAGAAACTGATCCTGCGTCTGCCGTCCTCCGGTACCCGGAACCTGTTCGCGTCCTATCTGGAGACGCAGAACCTCTCTCTGGATAACTTCAACGTCATATTGGAAATCGACTCCATTGCGACCATCAAGGATCTGGTCCAGCACGACTTTGGTGTTACGGTCATTTCCAAGAGCGTCTTAAATGAAGAGCTTCGTAAAAACAAGCTGAAAGCCATCCCGATTGAGAACCTTTCCATTCTGCGTGAGACCAATGTCGTCTACCATCAGGATTTCGAGCATCGGGAGATCATTGAGGAATTCATTCACCTCTACCAGAACTCCAAGCGATAACAACACAAAAACGGCCGGATCATTTCCGGCCGTTATCTGTTATTTCTTCAGGAAAGCGAGGATCTCTTCCTCTTTATCCTGAAAGTCCTGATAACCTCTTTCGTACAGTTTTTCAAACTGTTCCTGCGTACCGCCGAAACGGCTGACCCCGCAGTTATCGCTCGGGAACAGGTGCAACGCCTTTCCTTCTTTTTCCAGCTCTTCAATGACGGAGCGCTCATGATAGTAGTAATCGGAGCGGTTTTTGACATGTTCATAGAGCTTCGGATAGTTTCCGTAGAAGTGCTTGATCATGCCCAGTTCCAGCTTGCTGGAAGGTTTACGGACATAGTCTTTGGTCTTTGTGGTAATAATCAGGAATTTATCGCATTCCTGCTCCATGGCCCGCTCGATTGGGATCATGGCCGTTAAGCCGCCGTCCAGATAGTATCTGCCGTTCATTTCGACTTCCTTGCCGAAGATCGGAATCGTGCTTGCGGCCTTGAGATAGTAAAGATCGTCATCCAGATCCTTCTGATTCAGCCAGATGCTCTCTCCCTTCTCCAAATCGTACACACCGAATTCCGCCAACTTCGAGAGTGCGTGCACTTTTTTCATATCCAGCGGGTGCTTGGAAGAAACCACCTTTTCAAACATGCGGTTATACCCGATGAGTGTTCCTTCCCGGAGCAGTGCCGGTAAACCGACTGTTCCCTTGCCCATGGCAATTCTGGTGGATGTTTCATGGAGCAGTTCCCCGTTTCCCGTCAGGAAACAGAAGAGATACAGTCCGCAGATGGAATTTCCCACCCCGTAGTCAAAGGTGACGTTGTGGTCCATCAGCCACTGCAATGCTCCTGCGGTATAGGCGCATCTGGCGCCTCCGCCTTCCAATACCAATCCTGTTTTCATATCATTGAACCTATTTTATCTCAATCGTATTCACCAGATTCAGAGATAAACCCCTTAATAATTCTTCCACCTCCTGCTTTCTGAACTCATCCGTCAAATTGGCGCTCGCGTGTGCATCCACGCCGTAGATCACCTTGCAGGGATACTGGGAAATGACTTCCCAAAACGGACGATATGGATAATTATACACCTCTTCACCGTCAATTACCCGTTTTCCGTACTTTAACCCGCCCAAATTCACTTCAATCGGGATGTTATAACGCAACGACATCTCCGCCACCCTCCGCGCAAAGCGTTCACAGGCTTCATCCCAGTGGTTTCTGCCCATCATGAAATAGTCCGGATGCGCCAGATAGCAGAACAGTCCCGAAGACAGTGCTCCTTCCAGCTGTTCGGCCAATAAATCCAGATCCTCATCGCTCACTCCGTCGGCATAATCCATGTCGAGACAGCGCTTGAAGTGCTGACCGACGATCATAAGATCCACGTCCCTGCGCATCTTTTTATAGTGCTCTAAGTGTTCCGGATAGTATTCCGCTTCGTATCCGACCAGGATTTGAATCTGATCCGCATATTTTTCTTTCAGGGAGCGGATGGAAGACAGATAGTCCTCCACTTCACTCAGGTCCATTCTGTCATGAAACGGACACGGATATTCGGTATAATCAAACGGGAAGTGGTCCGTAAAAGCCAGAATATCAAAATGAGCAGCGATTGCTGCCTTGACGTATGCCTCATCCGCCTCCATCGTTGCATGATGACAGCGGTAGGTGTGGGTGTGGTAGTTTCCTTTCATAGATTCCTCTTTCAAAGCGTGATCTCGTAGATGCATTTCATTTTCTCATCCCGGCCGTATAGTTCATGCCACTCCGGCACCTTCACGGTTTCCAGATAATCCGCATGCAGGTTTTCAATCGTCTTCTTGGAAGCGATATTATCCGGATTGCAGGTGATGATCAGATGTTTCATCTTCTGTTTTCTGGCAAACGGCAGTACCAGTTCCACCGCCTGAGCAGCATAGTGATGCCCGCGGTACTCTTCATTGATACGGTAACCGATATGCCCGAGATAGTACAAAAACTCGTTTTCCCCGACCCGCAGGTCCACATACCCGATTCTCCGCATGTTTTTATCATTGAGATAAATATTAAAACAATAGGTCTTTTCAATGCCGACATCCGGTTCGGGACCGAACTTCTGAGCGAGCGAGATCGTGATTTCATCATTGGAATTACTGTAGTTTCGGAATAGACGCAACATAAATAGATTTCCTCTATACTTTCATTATAGCACCGCAATCAATATTCTGCCCTTTACGCTCAGAAATCATGCCGTCACCATAAAAAAAGAAGATCCGGGAGATGATCCCGGATCATTGATTATTTAGGCTCTCTTAAATTAAACGTGGGATAGCTAAATGCGATCCCACGTTATATTTAAAAGATTTATCATAAATGACGAATAAAAAGGAT
>CADCPY010000100.1 GCA_902803495.1 uncultured Erysipelotrichaceae bacterium | reverse complement strand
TTCTCTTCGGTAGGGAAGTCCGGCAGTTCATTTTGGAAGAAGTTTGATACTTCGCGAATGTGATCTAAACGTGTATAGAGTGTTAAGGCACTGTAGGAGTTCCAGCCAAACGGTGTCCCGTGCTCCCATTTCAAACCGTTCGGATTAGCGGCCAGCTTGCCGTAGAGCTGTAATGCTTCGCGTACGTCCGGATAGAAGCCGCAGACAAACGGGGCGGACGACACGCTCTCGCCGCTGATATAGCCGTGCGGCAGGGTGTCATGCGTTCCGGCATCGCTGATTCCGCTGATGCAACTGAAGCAACGTGCGTCATAGGCGCTGCCGACGATGCCGTTTTTAAAGACGGAGAAGTCCAAAGCACCTAAGAGCAGTCCTTCCATGGTCTCCTCGTCAAAGATCACCGTGACATCGTAGGAAGTTCTTCCGCTTTTGAGATACGTCGTTTCATAATTGACCCACATGTCATTATCAAACGGCACCAGTAACATCCGCTCTTCCAAGGAGAGGAACAGGGGATGGCAGGAGGCTTTCGGGTAGGTGAAATCCATCGGGACAAGATAGTTGCTCGCGGTGGTTTTCATTAAGTCTTTTACTTCCAGTGTAATGCAGAAGGAAGGGTCGTTTTCTTTCAGGGTGAAGTGCTGAATGAGTTCGAGATCATTCTCGCGCCACACGAGGTCCGCATAAGTGATATTATCTTCCTTGCGTGTTTCGCTTTTGATATATTCGGCGGTCTTGGTGCTGATCGCTCTTTGGCCCTTTACGGTGGCTTTGGAGTAGAACCAGTCGATATCCTGACCGTTTAGGGTATACATGATTGCCTTGTTACTCATGCGTGAAAGGGTGCAGCTACCGCTTGAAAATTGTTCCAAAGGTACAATTTCCTTCAAAAAATCAGCCAGAATCAGCTGTAAATCTTCCTTGTCGATTTTCATAGTATGTGTCCTCGTTATATATATTAATTATAATTATATATATTAATTATACATGGTACAATTGAATGTGTTCATGTGAATTTTCACATATTTTTCTGAAAATATATGTTATATTCTCATTATGAAATCAAACGAAGAATTATTATTGAGCAAAAACGGTATGGCAACACAGCTCGTTGCAATTACACTTTTACAGTATGCATCGGGAGATAAGATCCCGACCATTTCAGAACTGTCTGAATCCTTAAATCTGGCAAGAGGAACGGTTCAGAATGCCATCTTTACTTTGGAGGAAACCAAAGCAATCAAGATCCACTCCCGTGGGATCCTGGGTTCGTTTTTGGAAGAGTACGATATCAACCGCATCATGGAAATCATCGGTATCAATGTTCTTTTAGGCGCAATGCCTCTGCCGTATACCAAACGGCTGGAAGGGTTGGCGTACGGACTCATCCAGGAGCTGGAAAAGTTTTCCAAAGTTCCTGTCCATATGGGTTATGCGGCAGGAGCGGAAAACCGCGTGGATCTGACCAGAAACCGCCGCTACGATTTCGCCGTGACTTCTCTCTTGTTTGCACAAGAGTATCTGAAAGACCATGATGATATGGAAATCATTCTGCGGCTCGGCAAGAAAACTTTTTCCGGCGGACATTTGATTGTCTTCAGTAAAAACAATTCGGACAAAACGGAAATCGAAGACGGCATGAAGGTGGGAATCGCCGATATTCAGGTCGTTCATTCCATCCTCACGCGTCATCTCTGCGAGGGGAAGGATGTTACCTTTGTAACGATGAACTACAACAGCGTGAAAAGCGATCTGGACAGCGGAAAATATGACTGTGTCATTCTTGATGTGGATGAACAGCATATCTTTGTTTCGGACTACCGCAGCGTGAGCGTCACCTATGAAGACGAAGCGGATACAGAAGCCGTCATCATGATCCTCAAGCGCTTTGACCCCATCGCGCAGAACATCATCAAGTATCTGAGCGTGGACAACGTGGTGGATCTGCAGAATCGGGTTCTTGCCGGAGAAATATTCCCGAATTACTAGGAGAGACATATCTCTCCTTTTTTGATGCCATTTTTCGCTTTTGAGGGAAATATGGTAGAATGTAACAAAAGGAGCTATCTTGAAAAATAAGAAGAAACAAAACGTTTTCACCCTGTATCCCTTTGAAGAGGCACTCGGGGAAGAAAAACGTGCGCAATATGAAGAATTCATCCGCCAGATCGATCTGCATCTTGCTTTAGGCAGACATGCCAATGAGCAGATACGGAATGATTTTAATGCGGCCATACAGTACTACCTGGATCACGGGGTATCTCTGGAAGATGCTTTCAAGCGTCTGAACCCGGAATATCTTGGCGGTTTTTATGTACACAAGGCGGTTTCCTGGTATCCTTTGGACAATGCGGCCATTATTTATCCGCTCAGCATGCGTTTCGGACAGATGCCGGTCTTCCGTCTTTCCTGTTACTTAAAGGAAGAGGTGGTTCCTGAGATCCTGCAAATGGCTTTGACCTTTACCATCAAGCGCTTCCCGTCCTTTGCGACAACGGTGAAGCACGGCTTCTTCTGGCATTATCTCGATTCCACCAAGCGGCGCTACGTCGCGGAAGAGGAAAAGGCGATTCCGTGTCTGCCGATCACCATCAACCGTACCAAGAGCCAGAGCTTCCGCGTTCTTTACTACAAAAACAAGATCAGCGTGGAGTTCTTCCACGTCTTAACGGACGGCAGCGGGGGAATGATCTTCCTTAAGACCTTAGTAGCGGAATATCTGCGTTTACTGGGACATGACATCTCCTGTACGGACGGCGTCTATGACATCAACGGTGTCATCGATACGGCGGAGCTGGAGAATGAATTCAAAAATACGGAAAAAGAAGAAAGCACCGGCGGATTTATGGGCAAGAAAGCCGTCCAGATGGGCGGAAAGATCTCCGAGATCCATCCGTGCCAGGTACTGCACTTTGAAATGTCCGCCTCAGAGTTAAAGAAAGTGGCCCGCTCCAAGGGTGTTACGGTCACGAGCTATCTTTTGTCATTAATGTTACTGGCAATTAAATATTCCACGGAAGAAACGTCCGGAAAGGTCTCCATTCAG
>CADCPY010000099.1 GCA_902803495.1 uncultured Erysipelotrichaceae bacterium | reverse complement strand
TACATCACTTCCTTTCTGACTTCATTGTATGAAAAAAGTAGACAATGTGCCTTTTCGGGTTTTGTCTACTTTTACGTTAGCAGTTCAATTATCCTGCCTATCATATGAATAAGACCACCTGGATCACATTGATATTGGACGGGAGCTTGAGCGATGAGGAAGTCAAAGAGCGGATCGATGCCTCTTATGAGGGGATTGCCGAGAGTTCCTCCTGGATCGTGCCGGCCAATCCGAAATACTACGATATCGTGAAGGAGTTTGATACCTACCCGGTTGCGGAATGGAAACAGTCCAGCGATATCGCCTTGAATGATATTGTCTACATGTATGTCGGAGCACCGTACTCTGCGCTTCTTTACCGCTGCAAGGCCGTGGAAGTCAGTATTCCGTATGATTTTGATAACGGGCAGGTCCGCATGAAATATGTCATGAAGCTGGAGATCCTGGACCGCTATCCGAAGGATGCCTATCCGTTTGAAGTGCTGAAAAAAGCCGGGATCCGGGCCGTCCGGGGACCGCGCCGTATTACGGAAAAACAGATTGAAAAGATCTTCGGGACTCAAACGGGAAAAGAAGGATAGATTATGAAGAAAACAGTCATACTGCTGCTGATTCTTTTATGCATGATCAGCGGATGCGCCAAAAAGGAAAGCCCAAAGGAAGAATATGCAGCAGAAAACCAGAATATCACGGAAGAAGAAAGCGGGAAGCCGGAGAAAATCACGGAACTGACCCCGTTTTCCTATACATTTGATCCGCATGTGATATCAAAAGAATATCTGAGAGTATTCGGAGAGGAGATTGAGCCTCTGTTTTACGGATTCTGCGATGCCGTACTGAATGGAGAAGACACCTTTGCGTGTCCTTCGGAACCGGAGTTTCATGAGATTCTTGCGGTTGCGCGCGTCTGTCTGCCGATTGCCACCTATCTGATTGAAGAAGATGATATCTATGTGGAAAACGGGAGAGGGCATATTGCCTACCGGGTGGAAAAAGAAGAGCGGATGCAGCTGATCCAGGAGTTTACGGAGCGGGTATCGCAATTGATCGAATCTGCCGTTCCTTACAAGGAAGACGATTTCATTATCGCCCTTGAGCTATTAACGGCTGTAGCAAGAAAGAATACAGTCGATGAGGAAACGCTCAACGGCGGACTGGAAAACATATTGAATGTCATGCCGTACCGCGCCATTACGGAAAACACCGGCATCTGTCAGGAAATGGCCGGGGAATATATCTATTATCTTTTGCAGTGCGGAATCAATGCCACAACGTGCTCGGCACTCTCGCGGGACAGGGAATTCTCCCATATGTGGGCTTTGGTGGAGATTGAAGGGGAGTATTACCACGCGGATCCGATGATGAGTGTGGACTATCCGAACAGTCCGGCCTTTTTCGGAATGAATGATACCATCCGGGATCAGTACGGAGACTTTGATCCGGAAGAATTCACTTATGCGGAGTCAGGAGTTTTTACTCATGAAGACTTTGTGTGTAATTCCGAGCGTTTCAAGCGCTTATGGCGGGCGGAATCCTACCGCATTCTGCATAACGAGAGAAAACTGGAACTGACCCTGTTTGATGTTTACGCGCCGGAAACAGAGGATGAGTTCCTCTATTAAAAAGAAGAATCAAAGAGAATAAAAAGCCGAAGGATTGAATTCCTTCGGCTTTTTGGTGTGTTGGTTAAAATCTTAGAACGGAGCAGTGAAGTAGTTCTGCTGATAGATATCCGTGATCTGGTATGTGGAGACGACTTTGTAGTTTGTAATATCCACATCGCCGATATAGACATGATCCGTGACCGTGAGCGGTTTGCCCAGGACGTAGGAGTTGTCATACGTTCCGTTGTAGTTGTAGTAATCGCAGACCAACTCAATCACATCGCCGTTCATTAAGCCGCTGCGGACTGTTTCACTGGTGGTCTTTTCGCCTTCATCTTTCAGATTGACTGTCAGATTGAGTGCTTCGCCGCTGCCGAGTCCGTCGCTGTTCTTCCCGATCTGTCCTTCCTGCTCTTCAAGGTTGTAGGAGACACCGATGATGTCGCCACTCGGATTCTCATCCGTGAAGGAGACAAGCAGGTTGGCACGTTCGCCGTTTAACAATACCGGGATATAGCCGTTGATGATGTAGTCTTCCTCCGTACCGATCGTATTGATGTAGTAGTACGGAGCAACTTCATAGTGTTCGTTATCGAAGCTGATGGCTAACCAGGTTGTGGTCGGATTGCCGATCAGGTTGCCGTTGTCGTCGATTTCGTAGATGTTGTCGGAGCCGAGATCGATATATCCGCTTCCGTCATCCACGTAGGCATGCAGCTGCAGTTTATCGACGAGATCCCACTGTTTTTCCGTTAAGGCGATCTTGTTGTTCTTCCAGTTCAGATCGGCATCGAAGTGGTTCTCCGTGATGTATTCCGCCACGGAGCGGGTATCGATGTTGCTGCGTCCGAACAGCATGTTCATTCCCAACTGGAGTAAGAGGGCATACGGGTCGTAGCTGGCTGTCTGCTGCTGCGGCGGTGTCTGCTGTGTCTGCGAAGGTACCGTTCCGCCTAAGAAGAGGTTCAACAGCTGAGTGACATCGTCCACGCTGCTCTGGGAAGAGTAGGTGTTGTTGCTGTAGGAGCCGTTTCCTAAGGATGCGTACGGATTGGTGGATCCGCCTGAGGAGATCTGGCCGCCGCCCTGATAGGAAGCAAAGCTGCGGATGCAGTCACTGTAGGATTCATCCATCTCGATGGAATCGTATACCTTTAAGACGCGGTTGATATAGTTCAGAGAACGGTATGGGAAGTAAATGGATAAGCCATAGGAGTTCGCCATATCTTTCGTTGTCTTGTTGTACTTGATGGTATTTAAGAGGGCCTGGGCCAGTTCGTTGCCTTCCGTGGTATTCACGCGGGAAGACATATCGACTAAGTCAACCATATCGATCTGCTGTGCCGATGCGAACTCACGGGAGCCGCTTCTGGCTTTGGAGATCGTCTTGTACTGCTGATTGGCAATCATCTCTTTGGAAGATGTGGAGAAAGCCTTCAGCTTGGACGGGACAGTCGCTTCAAATTCCGCCAGGTCGATCAGGGACAGGGTACCGCTCTGCTGCGGAACGCGGCGTTCCGTTTCGGAGACGAAGCTGTCGATGATGTTCTTGCCGATTTCAATGGTCGGCATGGAAGTGTTGGCGGAGAGCTTTGTCAGCCAGTCCGTATAGTACCAGCCGATGCCCGGTTCGCTTTCTTCGGAAGCGACCATGTAGTCCGCATGTTCTGTCAGCATTAAGGCTGTTTCCGTTGTACCCATTAAGCAGGTGTCGAATCCGACGAAGTCCCACTTGACATCCGCTGCCGTTAAGACCTGATCGATTTCCGCAATGTCCATATTTCCGGCGCTGGAGTATTTTTCATCGTAGCCGTAGCCGCCGATCGTACCGGAACCGTGGTCCCAGAAGATCAGATCGTAACGGTCTGCCTGGTAGTTTTCCACGCCCCATTCAATGAAGGAGAGCAGGGTGTTCGGGTCAACCATGGCACCGTTACCGGCATTGTCCACCAAACGCTCCACCTGGCCGCCGTTGGAGATCTTGTAGATCTGGTTGACGGAGTTGGAGATCCAGTCGATGTGCCAGGACTTGCAGCCGCCGGTGTAGACGATTAAGTTGATGTTATCGGAGAGCGTCGCATTGGCCATCTCCTGTAAGTCGTAGGAAGCCATGGCGCTGCGGCTTTCCAAATCCGTTCCGCACATGTAGACAAGAATCGTGATGGTGTCACGGTTGTTGCCGCGGATCTTGGTATACTTTTCCCTGGCGCTGGAGTCAACGCTGGTATTCAGTTTTCCGGTATTCGAACCCAGATTCCATGTGCTGGAATAAGTGGTGGAGGAACCGGTGTAGTAATCGAAAATAGAGGCACGGCTGTCATCCTCCTGCGGCTTTTTATTGCCGAAGATGAAGAAGCCTGCGATGATTGCTCCCACGACAAGGAGAATCAGCAATGTCCGTAATGTACTGCGTTTCATAAGCCTATTTCCTTTTACCTGAGAACAGTTTCTTTAAGCCATTCACAATAGTCTTTAATCCGGTTGCGCTGTCGTTGGTGCCGACAGGTCCGCCTTTGACGATTTTTTCGGTTTTTTCAATCACGACATCTGCGTCAATCAGATTTTTCTTTCTCTGAACAGGTTTATTTGCCATTTAATTCTCCTCCTTGCTCATGTATGCACTTAAGACTTCCCGGAATTCTTTGGCTGTGGCCAGAGCTTTCGCATATTCCGGTGTATCTTTTTTGTATGCCGCAAATTCATTGGTGCGGATGCGGATCTCTCTGATCTGGGAAGAGCTGAGTTTAATCACGAGATAGACATCGTAATCGTCCGTGCTTTCCGGATAGAGAACTTCCTCGATTCGGATATCCTTCATCTGACGGAAGTAGAAGATGTCCGGGTTTTCCGCATCCCAGTTGTTCCGCTTGCTGAAGAGGAAACGGTTTCTCTTTTCTTCCACACATAAACGGTACTTGCCGTCAACTTCTTTGGACGGGCGGAAGTTGGCCAGTTTTTTCAGGTTTCTTTCCCGGTATTCCAAATGGTTTTTCATACGGGCGATCGATCTCCGCTTGATATCTTCGTCTGTCAGAAACGGCGATGCCTTTTTGGCGCAGTCCCTGCAGATCACACCGTCTTTGGCAACCTTGCTGCCAAAAGCCGTTAATGGATTCTGACACAGGGAGCAGACTTCATTATTCCTATGATCCATATTCTATCCTCCATGCTGTTTAATATATTATATCTTAATTTTATTCTTAATATGTGAATATTGCCATGCCTTCCTTTTCGATTCTATTATCCGGTCTCTGCGGGTTTGCCTGGTGTAACTTATGCGGGAAACAGTACAACTTATATGAAAAGAAGGCAGGGAAAATAGTTTTTTCCGCGGGTTTGTTTTATAATAAAGGCAACAGAAATGAGGTGTGATTTATGGCATTAATTACCTGCCCGGAATGCGGAAAACAGATTTCCAGTGAAAGTGAATACTGTGTACATTGCGGATATCCAATCAACAAGAAGGTGACTCTCGGCCCGAATGATTATGTGGTAGTTGTGACAGGTCACAGCGGAACAACTCTCACGCAGGCCATCAATGCTCTGGTGGATGTCTGCGGATATACAACAAGCGAAGCAAGCGAGATCATGAATAACCTGCCGCAGGAGATCGTCCTCGGTGTCAGCAGGGACACGGCTGTCTCCGTTGCCCAGGGACTGGATGCGGAAGGTCTGGATATTACCATTTACTATGGCGAGGAAGTCGTACCGTTTACGGTAAAGCGTTATGAAGGAACCGGCTTCTGGAAGACTCTGGGAATTCTGGGTCTTGTCAACAGCGCCATGCGCAGAAACATTTACTACCGTCCGTATCGCTACACATACCGTCCGACCCGTTATGTTGCCCCGCGCCCGCGGATCAACATCTTCGGTATGCCGCATATGAACCGCGGTGCGAACCCGCGCTTCGGCGGTCCGGTCAGCGGTCCGTTCCGCAATAACAGAGGTCCGGGAAACGGCCGTCCGAACAACAATCCGTTCGGCAAAAACGGCGGCAACAACCGCGGCTTCAATAAGTAAACCAACAAGGAATCATCCCGGAAACGGGATGATTTTTTTGCCCCTCCCTTAAAAAGGAAGGGGTTTTATATTATACTTTAGGTATGCGAATCGGTTATTTTATGACAGGGGAAACCCTGCAGAACAAACAGATTCTTTCCTTTCTGGAAAGGGTGAGTCAGACAGAGGAAACCGTTCTGATCATGGATGAGGGAGCGGAAGTGACAGGGATGGAAACCTGCCGTTTTTCCCGCAGGTTCTCGCCGGATAAGATTATCAAAAAGGAAAGCGTATATCCGTATTATGTGAAGATCAAGGATCTGCATCTGGATCTTTTGCACAGTTTTGCGCATTACGATCTGGGACTATTGGCTTATTATTCCGCCAATAAGCTGAATCTGCCGCTGGTTGTTACAGAGTGCACACCTATGGAAACACCAACGTCCTATCTCACAAAAAAAGAGTCGGGCATGACGGCAGCGGCACTGAAGCGGCTGATCTTCCATGTGGAAAAACTGACAGCATCCGTAAAACATACCGCAGTGAGTCTGGAAGAGCTCAATGATGTCGCAGAGGTACAGAAGATATATGCGGATGTCTATGAGAAAAGCTGCAGCTCCTATACGGTAAAGGATACCAGTTTCAAAAATGATGCGGTGCTGGTTACCCTGGAGAATCCTGCGGGTTCGCTGGATATCCTTTTACCGATCGATGCCTACGTGGAGTATCATCTCAGCGTCGGCAGCCAGATCGAGAAAGACGTGATTTCCACACTGCTCAGAGAGGAGAATCTTTTCCAGGCCTATCAGGGCGTGCTGAATAAACTGAAATACCGTGACCGGACAGTCCATGAATTGGATGAATATCTGAAGCGCAGCTGGCACTTGACGGAAGCAGACCGCAGGGAGCTTCTGGAACGTTTTAAAGCGAAAGGGTATCTTGATGATACGCAATATGCCTATCAGTACTCTGACGCCTTAAAAGCGCAGAAACTCGGTCCGTCTGCCATTAAGGCAAAGCTTCTAAAAAAAGGAATTGCTCTGGATACAGTCAATGAAGTATTAAGGGAATATTCCGCAGAGGAGCGCCTTCAGGCAGCGGAAGAGTATGCCGAGAAGGTCAAAAAACAGGTAAAAAACAAATCTTTACGGCAAAAGAAGTCAATCCTGAAGACGAAGCTTCTTCAGAGAGGGTATAATATGGAGGACAGTGATACGGTTCTTTCCAACCTGAGTTTTGAGGAAGACGCATCACTGGAAGATGAAGTATTGGCAAAGGCGTATGCGAAAGTACTGCGCCGTTATGAGAAAAAGTACGAAGGAAGAACGCTGCGGGAAAACATTCTGCGCTCTCTGCTTACACAGGGTTTCTCGTACGATAAAATCAGCGAACTGCTGGAGAGAAGTGAGGTTAGCGAAGATGATTAAGAAATATGTGGTCGATTTTATGGAAGGGGAAATGGTCAGTACACCGCTTTTAATCAGCAATGTCAACAAGGGTGTTACTTCCAACGGAGCTCCGTATCTTTCGATTACCTTCTCCGATAAAACCGGAACCATTGAAGGAAAACTGTGGGATGTCAAGGAAGAACAGATCGCCATCTGTAAGGCGGGTAGTGTGATCTTGGTGGACTGTGACATTTTCAAATATAAGAACAATCTGCAGGCGAAAGTGCATTCCGTAAAGGAATTGAAAGAGGGGGAATACCATTTGGAAGACTTCCTGGTCTCTTCGGAAGTACCGCTCGATACGATGCGTGCGGAGATTATGAAAACCATCGGGGAGATCCGGAATCCGATCCTGCATGAGGTCGTTCTGAAAGCCGTCAGCGATGCCGGGGAGAACTTCTTCACCTATCCGGCCGCAAGCAAGAACCACCACAACTATGTGGGAGGTCTGGCGGAACATGTCTACGGCATGTTACAGGTCGCCAAGGCATTATGCAACATCTATCCGATGCTGAATAAAGATCTTCTTTTGAGCGGTGTCATTGTCCACGACATCGGCAAACTGCAGGAACTCAGCGGCAATCTGGTAACGGAATATACGACAAGCGGCAAGCTGTTGGGACATATCTCCATCATGCAGGCACAGCTGTTGGAAATCGCCACGGAACTTGGTTATGAGAATACGGAAGAGATCACACTCTTACGCCATCTCGTTCTTTCCCATCATGGGGAATACGAATACGGTTCTCCGGTTCTGCCGTTAACACCGGAAGCGGAAGCATTGAATTATATCGACAATATCGATGCCCGCATGAACATGTTGAAAAAGGCCTTAAGCCAGGTAAAACCGGGAGAATTCACCAGCCGAATCTTCTCACTGGACAACCGCAGCTTCTATAAGAACAATCTGAAATAAAACAAAGTCCGTGATCTCACGGACTTTCTGCTTTTATTCGTTGATTAATAACATCCTGTCATTGTCAAAGGATTCTTTTTGTATTGTCTTGAAGGCGGAAAGCAGATCTTCCACGCTCATGTTCTCCCGTTCTTCTCCGGAGAGATCCATTAAGATCTTTCCGTCATGCATCAAAAGAGTGCGGTTACCGACATCCAGTGCCTGCTGCATGTTGTGGGTGATCATTAAACAGGTGATCCTGTTTTCCTTTACGATCTTCTTGGTCAGCTCCATGATTTTGGCAGCAGAGTTCGGATCGAGTGCTGCCGTATGCTCGTCAAGCAAGAGCAGCTTCGGAGGATTAATGGTTGCCATTAACAGGGTAAGAGCCTGCCGCTGTCCGCCGGAGAGCAGTCCGACCGGTGTATCCAGACGGTCTTCCAGCTGCATGTTCAGCGCTTTCAGCTGTTCGCGGAAGAATTCCTTCTCGCTCTTGCGGGTAATGGAAAGCCAGCCGCCTTTGCCCTGGGCCAAAGCCAGATTTTCCAGAACCGTCATTTCGGATGCGGTTCCGCTTAGAGGATCCTGGAAGAGCCTTCCGATATTTTTGGCACGGATGTAATCCGGCGTATGGGTAATGTCTTTCCCATCCAGGAAGATCTGTCCCTGATCGAGCTCGAAGGAGCCGCAGATGGCATTGAACAGGGTGGACTTGCCGGCACCGTTGGAGCCGATGATCGTGACAAAGTCTCCCTGCGCCACTTCCAAAGAGAGGTCTCTTAAGGCGATGTGGCTGTCCGGGCTGTTGGGATGGAAGGTCTTCTGTACATGATTAATTTTCAGCATAGCGTTTCTCCCCGAAGTGATACTTCTTCTTCAAATAAGGCAGGGCGATGGCCAATGTGACGATCAGGCTGGAGATAAACTTCAGCATGAAGGCCGGCATATGAAAACGCAGCGCTGCAGCATAGATCAGACGGAAGATGACGGCTCCCAGAATGGAAGCGAAGATCCTCACACCCATCTGATTGCCGTGGTAGATGGTTCTTCCGATCAACAGGGAAGCCAAAGCAATCGTCAGGATTCCCGAACCGATATCGATATTGGTGGATTTCTGCATCTGTCCCAGTAAGCATCCCGCCAGAGCGGTAATGCTGTTGGAAAGGGTGAGGGCCACCATGGTCATGACATTCGGGTTAATGGAGGATGAGGCCACCATGATCTTGTTGTTGCCGGTTGCCCGGATGGCATAGCCGGCACGTGTTTTCAAAAAGAGATTCAAGAGCACCGCAATCAGTGTCACAAAGGCAACAATTACAAAGAGACGGCTGAAATTGCCGAGCGGCGTATTGCCCAAGAGATCCTTTGCCCCGGTAAAGAGCGTTGCGGTTTTATTCAGGTTGATGACGGAGGAATTGCCCATGACCGCGATATTGACGGAATAGAGTGCGGTATTGATGATAATACCTGCCAAAAGGGAATCGATTCCCAGATAGCATTGCAGTACAGAGAGCGTAAGCCCGCTGAAAGCACCGGCACATAATGCGGCAAAAAGGGACAAAGTAGGGTGGCCCAAAACGGCAACCACGGCTCCGACACTGGCGCCGAACGTAAAGCATCCGTCCGTGGACAGATCGCATACATTCAGCATCTGGTAACTCAGGAAGAGGGAAAGGACCACCAGAGAGGTGATCAGTCCCAGTTCCAGAGCAGTATTGATAATTGACAATGACATTCGATATAACTCCTATTCAAAACTTTCGCTGGTTCTAATCGGCTGGATCTTGGAGCAGTACGGCTTGAATGTTTCCGTTAAAGTATCGTAATTGAAGCCGAGTGCTTCCGCGATTTCCGTGTTGATGGTGGCTGTGCCGTTATCAAACATTTTCACCGGGAGGGTGGAGATGTCTGTACCGTTGACTAATACGTCAAATACCATGGCGCCTGTTTCTCTGCCTAAATTGGCATAGTCGACACCGTAACCGAGGAAGGCTCCGTTTAAGGCGAAGGAGTCCGCTCCGGCAAAGTGCGGAATCCCGGCATCTCTGAGACGTTCGTAGATGGACAGCTGAGCATTCATGACCGTGTTGTCGCTCGGTGTGAAGATGGCTTCGACCTGATCGGCAATCAAAGCATCCGCTGCCAGCTGGACTTCGGAAACATTGGTGCCCGTGCGTTCCACGATTTCGATACCTTTATTCTTTAAGTAGACCTTGGCATCGGAGATGGCTGTCAGGGAAGAATCCTGACCGAGGTCATATAAGAGACCGACTTTCTTGATTTCCGGGTTCAGAGCCGTGATCAGATTCATGATGGCTGTGGTATCCAGGAAGTCGCTGGTGCCGCTGATATTGCCGCCCGGTGCCTCCAGGGAATCAACCAGTCCGGCGGCCATCGGATCACTGACGGCGGCGAAGATGACCGGAATCCTGTTTTCTTCCGTTGCGGCCTGCATGGCTAAGGCAACCGGAGTGGCAACGGCGACCATCAGGTCGACATCGTCACTGATAAAGTTGGCAATGATCTGATTTAAGACGTTGGCATCGGCGTTGCAGTTCTGCGTGTCGATCGTAATGGTTACGTTGTTCTTGGAAGCAAGCGTATTGAGCTCATCCGTGATGTTCTGAACGATCTGGTTCAGAGAAGCATCATCGACATAGTTGCAGATACCGATCTTGAAGGACGTTGCTTCTTCGGTATCGTTGTTGACATTGGAACATCCGGTAAACGGTAATAACAGCATTAAGGCAAATAAGACACAGATAATTTTTTTCATTTTTCTTTCCTCTTTCTATTTATAACTGCGAAATCCAAACTACTGTAAGTACTTATCTCTGTCTGCACCATCGCTTCGTCTGTTTCATAGTATCTTCCCCCTCGTATGAATATAAAAATCCTGTCCCATAATTGCTGGGACAGGATCAATTCACTTTCCTGCGGTGCCACCCGGCTTGACTGCCGGCTCTCTCCGGCAATCCTCTTAGTGCATACTGACATATGCCGATTTTGTTCACGCAGAATCACTGCGGCATCCCATACTCTGATTGCTCATTTCCGTTTGCCCTCAGAAGTCCATTCCAATCATCGCCTTCTGCTGCGATTCCACCGTCCGCAGCTCTCTATCAGGGTGTGAATCATGTACTCACTCTTCCTCACTGGTTTAAGCAAAGTTTAAAGCCTGAAAAACGGAAAGTCAACAGTTTTGAATAAATTTTCACAGCATTTGTAAAAATGTTTCAAAAATAAAAGGGAGCAGGTGCTCCCGGGATTAAAGTCCAAGTTCCTTGGCGGTATCTTCCGCCTTGATGCCGCTGTCCAAAAACTTTGCGACCATGGCATCCTGATCGGAATAGCGCGGAATGATATGGAAGTGCAGGTGGTTGACACTCTGACCGGCAACTTCTCCGCAGTTGCTGAGAATGTTGACGCCCGGGGCGTTCAGTTTACCCTTAATCTCTTTGGCCAGTTTCTGTGTGACCGTGATGACTTTCTTCAGATCCTCTTCCGGGCAGTCCAGAATGTCATCGCAATGACGCTTCGGCATTACTAATGTATGGCCCTTGGTAACCTGGGCGATATCCAGGATGGCCAGCACATCGTCATCTTCATATACTTTATAGGAAGGAATTTCGTTGTTGATAATTTTACAGAATATACACATTGTGAGAATCTCCTTTGTTTCTTCCATTTTATCATAATTTGAAAAAAGGAAATCATTTTTCTAATGTTACATAAATAATGTAAGGATACAGGTCATAATGTGAGTGTAAAGAGGAGGGAACCAAGATGTCAAATCTCTTATATCACAACAGTTACAGTCATTTCAGCAATTCGGAATATTACCGCTATATGAAAGCCAGAGAGGCTTCCTTATCCAAAGATCAGAGCGAACAGCTTCTGACCCTGATCGCCAAAAACGATCTGGCACATCAGCTGGAAAACTATCTGAAGCAGGGTTTGAACCCGAACTTCCGCTTCCAGCAGGGCAATACATTAATCCATACGATGGCACAGTACAACGCGCTGGACTGCGTGAAGCTCTTAGTCAAGCGCGGCGTGGATTACAACTGCCTCAGCTCCTACGGATCGACACCGCTGGAAAACGCGATGGTTTACGATGCCGAGGAAGTTGTGATGTATCTGAAGTCCATCGGTGCCAAGGCGCATGTGATCACCTTATGGGAGCTGATCAACCGCAGCAATATCGCCCGGGAAGATAAGATCTATATCTTTGACGGCATCAACTTCAATGAAGATCTGACAGACATTATCGTGAATATCAGTGCCTTTGCCGAGCAGATCCTCTTGGCCAAGCTGAACGGGGAAACTTTGCCGAAGTACTTCTTTCAGGGCATGAAGATCTTAATGGAAGACCATTATCAGAAACTGGAAACCCTGAAGGAATACCGTGAGAAGATGAACTACGGGGTCATCAACAATGCCTTATTGAAGTACGACCTGACAGCCCAGCAGTCCATCATCTTCCGTCAGCTGTACCTGAATCAGGATCTGATTCCGCGCTTAATGGAAATGATCGACGGGTTCCTTTACGGAAAGGATCTGAACTGGCTCTCGGAACAGAAATGTTATCTGGACCAGCTCTTATGGTAAGAGAAGAAGCGGGCAACCGCTTTTTCTGTTATAATTGTTACAGAAGGAATGTAAGAATATGAACCGAACCGCGCTTGCCTTAACCATGTTACAGATCTTAAAAAGCCGCTCTTTAATCAAAAAAGGGGAGCTGGCGGAGCTTTTGGAAACCAATCCGCGCAATATCATTGAGTTAAAGCGCGAGCTGGAAGTGGCGGGATACAATATCGAGACCGTGAGCGGACCGGACGGCGGCTACCGCCTGGCGGACGATTCGCTCTTAGCGGTGCCGGACTTAACCAATGAAGAAACCGACGCGCTCAAGGAAGTTCTTTCCTATCTGCGCTCCACGGATACGGCACTGCGCAAGGATGCGGAAGTGGCTTTGCAGAAAGTGCTGGGCGCTGCATTGCGATCTAATAACGAGCAGGATGAAGTCTACAGCAGCGGCGTGCGTCTGGCCATTTCGCAAAAGGAACTGGCAGAGCGCTATGCCTTTTTGCAGCGGATGATCCGGGAGACCAAACGGGTGAAGATCCGCTACCGGCAGAAGAATACCAAGGTGGAAGAGTGGGTGATCCATCCGTACGTCATGTTCTTATATAAGGGCATGTGGTATTTGGTCGGCTTCCGGGAAAAGGACCATGAAGTGACGCTGAAGCTGAACCGTATCGCTTCTTTGGAAGAGACAGAGCTGAAGTTCTACCGGCCGGAGGATTTTGATATCCGGAAATATGCGACAAGCTACGGTATCCCGATCCGCGGTCAGAATCATCTGAAATGCCGTATCAAGGGAAGATACTATATTTCGGAATACATCTACGGGGAGAATCAGAAGATCTCGGCGGTGGATGATGACACCATGCTGTTTGAAGCGGATTTTCCGAACGAGATGAGCATGAAATCCTTTGTGCTGGATCTCGGCAGCGACTGTACGGTAATCGAACCGGAGTGGCTGCGGGATTATCTGAAAGAGGAAAGCAGTAAAATACAGGAAAAATATGAGTAGAGGAAGCAGGTGCTTCCTTTCTTTTGGCAGGAAGGATGCGTTATAATGAAGGCAGAATAAGTATCCGGAGGAATCATTTATGGCAAAAGTTGTCTGTAATTTTTATTCTTATGTATTAATGCGCGCCGTCGATATCACGGTGGTGCTGCCTTCCGTTACCTGCCCGGAATCGCTCGGCATGGGAGAGGGATCGGCCAGTCATGAACTGAAGGCCAAATTCCCGGTTCTCTATCTTTTGCACGGTTTCGGCAATAACCATGCCCAGTGGACGGGATATACCAATGTGGAGATGTACGCGGAGGAACGCCGCATTGCGGTGGTGAATATTTCAGCGGAAAACAAAGCATACTCACAGATCGGCTCGGACGACTTTGTCCGCTTCCTGCAGGAAGAACTGCCGGCATTTGTGAAGAACTACTTCCCAATCAGCGACAAACCGGAAGAAACCTATATTGCCGGTCTTTCCATGGGCGGCTACGGTGCCTTACTGCACGGGTTAAGCCATCCGGAAAAATACCGCGCCATCGGCGCCTTCTCGGCAGGGGTCAATATCAATCCGGTCTCCTTTGCGAAAAATCCGATGGGAGGAGAACAGGTGAAGCTTCCGGAAGAATACGATCTGCACGCGCTGGCCAAAAAGCTCAAAGCTGAAGGAAAGAAAGCCCCGAAGATCTACGATGCCTGCGGAGCGAATGACTTTATGATCAAGGACAATGAGGAATACGCGCAGGAGTTGAAAGAACTCGGATATGATGTCACATGGAAGAAGGTTCCCGGCTTTGCGCATGAATGGCGTTTCTGGGATCAGCAGATCGAACAGTTTCTGGACTGGATCGAGCGGGATGACTACTACGGCAAGAAGGGGAAACGTTCCGTTTAATCCATGGAAAAGATGAATCAGTCGGTCATATATATCGGATTGAATGACTCCGTAACGCACGAGCAGAAGTTTGAAACGGAAAAGTACATCTCCATCTTAAAGAATGTCTGCATGAGCTATCACGTGGCGTTTTCCGTCAACAAGGTCAGCGGCGGCTACTTCCATGAAGACGGAAGTTACGTGGAAGAGAATACGCTGGAGCTGACCTTGCTGGGGCAGACACCGAAAATGATAAGGGAGATTGCGACGGACCTCTGCACGTTCTTCCATCAGGAGAGCGTCATGGTCACATCTTCGGAAGCGGAAGTCTACTTTGTGCAGGATCAGCTGCTGAAAAAAGAATAAAGAAAAACTCCGGAATCACCGCTAATGTCAGTAACATCGCAGGTGATCCGGAGTTTTTATATTTCTTTCTTAGTCGAAATAGGCTGGATACTGTTCCTTGAAGGCATTGTATAGATCTTCATCGTAGATCTGGAAATTGCCTTTTTTGGCATATGTCGGCAGGACATCGTTTTCCGTAACGATGCTGTCTGTCAGTAAGGATGCGGAGAAGGCATCCTGGAAGTTGTGCGCATCCGTGTCCAGAATTTCCACAACATAGAATGTGGAACCCTGGGAGCTGGAGATCACTTCGTTATGAACGCCTGTAGTTGTGATGGCATCCAGAGCGGATTTCAGGGCAGCATCCAGAGAGGATGTCTCCTTGTTGACCACTTTGGCGTCTGTGCTGTTTGTGGAGACATTGTATAATGTCACGACTTCATCCCAGACTGTTCCTTCCTGCAGGGCATTCAGTGCGGCTTCCGCATTTTCCATGGTGTTGCAGGCGATGGCACGGTACTGTTTTGGTGCCTGGGCCGTGATCAGCTCTTCAAGATGTTCGCCGATGTACTTGT
>CADCPY010000098.1 GCA_902803495.1 uncultured Erysipelotrichaceae bacterium | reverse complement strand
GGATTCTCCCATGGTGGACATGCCGATGAAAAGGAAGCCGAATCCGGCCAGCACCTCGCCCAACGCCTTGACCCGTTCCTTTCCGGAGAAAAACATGATCAGGCAGACACCCGCAAGCGCAAAGATCGGAGCAATCGCTTCCAGATTCAATGCCATCAACTGACCCGTAACCGTAGTACCGACGTTGGTCCCCATGATAACGCTGACTGTCTGGGCAACATTCATGATTCCGGCATTGACGAAGCCGACAAGCATGCTGGTAACCGCGGAAGACGACTGGATGATTGCCGTGACGACAATTCCGGCCAAAAGTCCGATAATCGGCTTGCTGGTCAGTTTTTCCAAAACCGCCTGCAGCTTGTTTCCGGCCATGTGCTTAAAGCCTTCCCCCATGAGTTCCATTCCGTAAAGGAATACGGCCAGACCTGTGAACAGTAACAATACATCTGAAAATTGCATAACCTTACCTCTTCCCTAAGCGGTAGCGCTGATATACCTTCGGGATTTCAATCTGTCGGCTGAGACAATACAAAAAAGTCTCACATTCCATATTATAACGAATAATAATTCTCGGATAAATAAAAATTATATTTATGAAAAACGATTTCATCATAAAAAAAGCAGCTGCGCAATGCGCAGCTGTCATTCAGATGAAATTAAAGAACTTTTTTCCAGAGTCCGTGCAGGTTGCAGTATTCGTAGACAACCTTGACATCCTCTAAGGCAACATCGAATGCTGCACAGGCCGGCTGATCCACCGGCAGATATTTCAGAATTCCGCCGTCTTTCAGTTCCACGTAAATCCAGGCGATATGATGTTCCGGTAACATCGGATGGGCCACATCACCGACTTTGACGATCACTTTGCCGTCTTCTTCATAAACGACAGGGACATGTTTTTCCACGGCAGCGTCTGTGGTATTGCCTTCCAAGAGCTCCATTGGTTCACCGCAGCAATGCGGGATGCAGACTTTTTCATCAATCATGGCGACCAGGTTGCCGCACTTTTTACAACGATAGAATTTCATTATAATTCCTCCATTCAACACCCTAATTATAACAGAAATTTTCCCCGACTTTCCATATTTACAAAACGATTCGGAACATATATAATAATAAGGCACATGGCGGTTGTGGTGAAGTTGGTTAACACACTAGATTGTGGCTCTAGCATTCCGTGGGTTCGAGTCCCATCAATCGCCCCATATGTCAATCAAAAGGAACGAATCCTCCATCCGTTCCTTTTTTCTTTTTTCTCTTTTCTATAATAACGGTGCAAACAGCCGCATCACGCTGATTACAAATCTCCATACTAAGGAGAAGCGTGCCTCTTCCGGCGTCACTAAGTGCGAGGCGTCAAACATGCTCTTCATGTCGTCCCGTACATCCTTCACCACCCCGGAGTCAAAGATGTAAGTGCCGTTTTCAAAGTGCAGATACAGCGAGCGGTAGTCCAAATTGATCGTACCGACCGTACAGAGCGTATCGTCCGCCACAAAAATCTTGGAGTGGACAAAGCCCGGCGTATATTCGTAGATTTTCACTCCGCCCTCAATGAGCTGGCTGTAGAAGGACTTGGTGATCTGCCAGACCACTTTCTTATCCGGAATCCCCGGAGTGACGATGCGCACATCCACACCGCGCTTCGCGGCCAGAATCAGCGCATTGATGAATTCCGAGTCGATGATCAGATACGGGGTCGCAATGTAGATGTAGTCCCGGGCCTGATTGATGATATTCATATAGATATACTGACCGACCAGTTCCCGATCCAGCGGTGTATCCGCATACGGGGCAATATAGCCGTCGTGTTCTTCTTCCACATTGATATGGCGGTAACGGCTGTAGTCTTCATCTTCCAGCCGTAAGGCGTTCCAGTTGGTCAGGAAGGTAATGGTCATGCTCCAGACGGCATTACCTCGGACCATGAGGCAGTTGTCCTTCCAGACGCCGAAGCGCTTTTTGATATTCATGTACTCATCCGCCAGGTTAATGCCGCCCGTAAAGGCCACCTTCCCGTCGATG
>CADCPY010000097.1 GCA_902803495.1 uncultured Erysipelotrichaceae bacterium | reverse complement strand
GAGTTTCAGAAGATGGCAGAAGAGGTCATTCAGAATGCATTCAGCTGGGATTATATGAAAGACCGTGTTGTTATTTCAGCTGTTGGCGTGGACCTGAACAGGGAGATGCTCAGTGACATACCTCACCAGACGATCGGGGACATTGCTGGAATCTATCGTGTCTACGTAGGTGAATCGAAATCAGGTGCCGGTTTCATCACTGTGACAGACCAGATGATGGAAAGATGGGGGATCACACAGGATGAATTGAATGAAGCAGCACTGTCAAACTCAACATCAGTCCAGCCGGCACGGCTGGGGAGCATGTTTGAAGTGCTGAATGATATGACCGATGGGGAACTGCCTGATGATCCGTCAATAGGTAACACTCTGTATGTACTGACCAACAAGCAGAAGATGCATGGCGCGGGAGTCCTTTTTTATCCTGGCATCCAGGAGAAGATCAATGCTGTCTTTCCGGACGGATGCTATATTCTGCCGTCTTCCATTCATGAAGTTTTGCTCGTACAAAAAGAAAACATGGATCCAGAAGACCTTATGGAGATGGTCCGGGCAGTCAATGACACGACAGTTTCAAGAGAAGACCTTCTCTCGTACAAGGTCCACGAGTATGATCCGGCAACACGGACGATCGGACTTGCAGGGCAGATGAGGGACTTGACGGAGCACAGGGAGGCGGAGCTGGCTGTCTCAAGACAGCTCTGACGTATCCACTCTGCGCGGGACAAAGAGGCGGCAGCGGATTACTGAAAACGTAAAGATTCAGGGCGGCAGGACTCTGCCGCCCATATAGGGGGGTATATGAAAGAGAACCGAAAAGAGCAGCTCTTTGAGAAGATCCGCAGAACGCAGGAACAGATGGAAAAACTGAAAAAAGCAGACATGCAGCTGAAGAAGCAGCTTGCAAATGAAAAGCAGAAAGATCTGAAGGCCTGGCAGGCGTCTGTTCTTAAGGGCATAGGTTCTGTACTTGAGGAAAAAGCAGGGAAGGAATATTGGGATACTGTTACAGCGGACGAAGTCATAAGGGCGATTTCAGATGGAATAACCAGGACCTGAAAAACTGGATCCTGGAGCATCAGGTGTAAGAACCGATTAGACATGTGAAGAGAATCAGCAGACAAACGCCTGCCAAGATGCAGGCGTTTTTACACACGAAAGGAAACAGCTTTCGGGGAAGAAGGTAATTATGAGTGAAGTATCCGATGCCACACAGATCATAATGATGACAGCCCGCGGGGGATACCTTCTTGGAAAGATCAGTATTGCCATGGCATCCAGGACACTGAAACTGCTTGACACCCTGTACCATGCAAAGTGGAAGGGAAAGACCTCATTCAACAGACTCCGCCAGATCAAAGGCGATGACCTGCTGTTCATTAACATATCAACGGAAGAGGAGGAAAGTCTCAGACTGGTAGAAAGGGAACTGGATGCACATCAGATCATGTTTGCAAGGCTCCCGGACCTGTGCGGCGGCGACGGGAGGACACAATATGTGATCTCTCAGAGTGATATGGAGCATTTCCGTGCTTTCCTGCTCGATCACGGAGAGGGCAGATACAGGGATATCCTTGTCGGGCCAGTTCGGCCGGAGGATTATTTGTCGACCGGGGAAGATGAGCTTCTGAACAGGACAGCACAGATGAAGGACCTGGAGGAGGATGCCAGGAAAGAGGCCAGGATGGACCCTGAAGAAGAGAAGACTATCCGCGTATTTTCCGAAGGGACAGAAAAAAGTGTCTCTTCAGAGCAGTTTGCGCAGGAAGTATCCGGCAGTTATTCCATGTGCATGCATGAAAAAGAAACGGCATATGGGGAGAAAGGTATTGTATTCAGGCAGGCACCGGTAAAGGAAGAGGAAAACTTCAACCTCTATATGATGCCAGATGGGGTGAGGATGGTTGTAATCCCGAAAGAGGACGTGCAGAACGAGCATGTGAATGAAAGAACGGGAGAAACACTTCCTCCCGTTTTTACTGTGTTCACAGCGCAGCGCTATGTGATTTATAACCCACTGGAAGGCGTGCAGGATATGGTGAGGGGAGAAGACCTGACGAAACTCCTTGAGACAGTCCCAGCATCGGTGAAGCACAAAGAGCTTTCAAACCTGATCCAGAGCAGGCTTGCCCCTGCAGTGGAAGAGGTCATAAAGAATATTACGAAGAGATAGGGGGACAGAAGCTTGGAGGAATATAAGAGAAAGAAACAGAATTTACCATTCCTTGCTTTTCTTCTTGTTATTGCCATCTACTGCGGGTACTGCCTTGGACCGCTGACAGAAAAGGAAACAGATCTGCTTACGTTGCGGCAGGAGATCGGATATGCATTGTCCCATCCCCTGCCGTTTCATTTCGGGAGCAGCACTATTTCCGGGATCGGGATCGCGATGGCAGTCTGGCTTTTGTTTTTCCTGACGATTCTCTCGAATGATAAAAAGTACATGTTCGGAAGGGAGTACGGCTCTGCCAGGGTGGCAGAGCCGAAGGAGCTTAACGAAGTTCTTACGGATGAAGATCCGCACAACAACAAGATCCTCTCGGAGGAACTTCGCATGAGCCTCTCTTCCTCAGTTACTAAGCGGAACAACAATGCACTGGTTATCGGAGGCTCCGGTTCCGGAAAATCATTTTATGTGGTAAAGCCAAATGCCCTGAACCTGGAAGGTTCCTACATCTTTGCGGATCCAAAAGGGGAGATGCTCCGTGACCTCGGGAACTATCTGCGCGATAACGGGTATAACGTCCTGGTCCTGAACCTGGTCGACATGAAAGCTTCAGACGGCTACAACCCGTTTTCATATCTCAGGACAGATTCAGACGTCATAAAACTGATTACAAACCTCATTAACAACACCACCCCGAAAAACGCGTCAAGTTCAGATCCGTTCTGGCAGCATGCGGAGGAGCTGTACCTGCAGGCAATCATGTACTATGTCTGGTACGAGTTTCCGAAAATGGGGCGGGTGCCCAGCTTCCGCGGGCTTTTGGAGATGCTGAATAAAGCGAGGATTCCGCAGAACGAGAAGGAATACAGCGAGCTTGACAGGCTGATGTATGCGCTGCCCCCGGACCATCCTGCGCTTATCGCATACAAAAAAGTACGATCCGGAGCAGTTGACACAGTCCGATCCATCATCATTTCCGCAAATGCAAGACTGGCCTACATGCAGAATGAGGACCTCCTTCGGATCCTTGACAGGGACGACATGGACATCCCATTCCTTGGACAGGGCGTTTACGAGAATCCCAAAAGAAAAAGCGCGCTGTTCTGCGTGATCCCGGATACAGACACATCCTTCAATTTTGTTGTGGGGATGCTGTATTCGCAGATCTTCCAGGAGCTGTTCTATACCGCAGACCATAACAAAGACGGAAAGCTTGCGATCGGGGTAGCGTTCTGGATGGATGAGTTCGCAAACACGGCACTTCCTGATGATTTCGGGAAGATTCTTGCGACCTGCAGGTCCAGGGAGATCTCCTGCAATATCATCATTCAGAATATCGCCCAGCTTAAGGAACTGTTCAAGGATTCATGGGAGAACCTGGTAGGCAACTGTGATACCCTTATCTATCTTGGCGGCAACGAGCAGGGTTCCCACAAATACATCTCAGAGCTCCTCGGAAAAGAGACGATCGACAAACGCTCTACTGGACAGACCCTTGGGGAAAAGGGCTCCTCCAGCAGAAACTATGACGTCCTTGGAAGGGATCTGATGAGCCCGGATGAGGTGAGGAAGATCGACAACCGTTATTGTGTGGTATTTGTCAGAGGCTTTGACCCGGTTGTGGATGAGAAATATAAGACTTATGAAAAACCGGAGTATCTGGCTGCACAGAAGCTTGGCCCTTATGAGCACGGACGAACTGCAGATGACCTTTATGAAGAAGGAAAGATCAGTTTCTATGTCGACCAGCCGGGGCCGGACGGGATCGGGAAATCCTATCGGTTCCAGGTCGAGAACTATTACGGGATCTTTGAGGAGTCAGTCATTTACAGAGAATACCTGATAGACACCGAGGAAGGCCTCCTCATTCCGAAGGACAAGCTGGGAGGTTATACGGTGGATGGCGATGACGATCTGGAACGGTTTTATCCGGTGTTCTCTCCGCAAAGCATGCAGATTGTGCGTTCCGGGAAACTGGTCCTCCATAAGCACCCGATCATCGGAGCATACACGCAGACCGGCCTGAAAAACGATATGGCTGATAATGAGATCAGAAGGATCTACAGCCCGGCCGGAAGGGTCACCGCTCCAATGGTGAACTCATTCATGTCAGTTGACGAGGAAACGATGGCATGACAGCGCAGGAACATGGTAGGAAAGAGGAAAAGATATGTACGAAATGAAATACCTTACAGAAGATGACATGCCATATTTCCGAAGGCTTGCCGAAGAAGGCAGGGTAGTCATTATTGAACTGAACGACCAGGCATTGTTTGACCTTGACATGGACAGTTTCCGGCTTCCATCCGGCGAGATTGACCGGAAAAAGCTGGAAGAGGTACTGCTTAAGGAAGACAGCTTTTTTAAGAAGAAAGCAGAAGAGGGGAAGAAGATCCAGGACGAGAACAAGCAGATGGAACAGATCCTGAACGGAGGAAGATACGTGTCCGTGAATGCAGCTGCCAAAGCTAGAGAACATACCGCTTCGGCAGGCGTGGCATCCGATGCCAGAGAGAGCCTTCTGGAAAAGCTGTCGACCATGAATCTTCCGGAGGAAAAACTGGATGTCATAATTGAAGCGATCGAAAAAGGCGCTACCGATGAGGAAATAAAACTGTGCCTCAATCCGAATATATCAGCTGACCGGATGAGAATGCTGACAGACGCGCTTATCAACAGGCGGCAGCACCGATAGAGCCAAGTACCCTGCAGGAACCCTTTAGTTATTTTTTCGGGCCTCACCTTACCGGGGGATCAACGGGCTCAAGAAGGAAGAGGAGTATGCTTCATTGCTGTCACTGCCGTAACGGGATATAATGTGGATGTGTAGTCAAATCATATCTTTAGGCATACGTCAGGCTGCTGTCATATCAGAATTAATGCAAAACTATATTGATACCAACCAATAAAGCAGTTTGGCATTTGGAGGAGGCATAACACATGGCAAAGAAAGAAAACAGATTCCAGATTGTATATAAAGATGGCGGACAACTGTCAGAGGATGGTGTTCGTCAGATTTTAGTAGATACACAGACCGGAGTTAACTACCTTGCATGGAAGTCAGGCTATGCAGGAGGTATTACATCATTGCTTGATCCTACAGGGAAAGTAATTGTTACACCTGTTGAGAAATAACACCCTATATGCAGAATCGATCCAACCATCAAAGCATCCTTCGGGGTGCTTTTCTTTTATGTTAGAGCTCTTTTTTGAAAGGATGTGACGGGATGAATCCGAAAGACAGGAAAACACAGGTCGATGCCCTGATCCGGAAAATGGAGGATGGTATCCGTGAAATCGTTTCCTCTGAGCAGTACGCCCAGTACCTGAAGACAATGTCCAGGTTCCACAGATACTCATTTCGGAACCAGCTGCTCATCCATCTGCAGAACCCGCAGGCGACCTTCTGCGCCGGGTATGTTGCCTGGCAGAATAAGTTTGAGCGGCATGTTAAAAAGGGGGAGACCGGGATAAGGATACTTGTTCCGTACAGGCATAAGTACAGGCGGACGGAACAGGATGTATCAGAAGATACGTCAGAGATAAAGGAGACGGATGAAGAGAGGGAATACATCACTTACCATGTAGGGAATGTCTTCGATGTTTCACAGACGGAGGGAAAACCGATCCCTACCATTGTGCATGACCTCCATGGCGATGTTGAGGAGTATGAGTTTTTTATGGAGGCAGTGAAGCAGATCTGTCCGGTTCCCATCACGAGAAAAGAGCTACCGCCAAATCTGGATGGATATTTCAGCCCTGTGGAGAGAAGGATCGTCCTCAGGGATGGCATGAGCCAGGTACAGGAAGCCGCGGCTGTAATTCATGAGATGGCCCATGCTGTGCTCCACAATCCGGAAGAACGCAAGAGTGGAGAAGCAAAAAAGGACAAGCAGAGTATTGAAGTGGAAGCCGAGTCTGTATCCAACGTGGTTTGCAGCTATTTTGGTATCGATACAAAAGAAAACTCCTGGGGCTATATTGTTACCTGGAGCAAAAACAGGGAACTTCCGGAGCTGACAGCATCCATGAAAACGATCCGCGACACAGCCGACAGGTTCATAACCGGAATTGAAGAACGAATGCAGGCACTTCGAAAGAAGCGTAGTGGAGAGGTGGAAATCACTGATGGGAAGGAATATGCTGGTAATAAAGAAGTTCCGGATATATCCGGTCTGCCAGGTTTCTCTGCAGAGACAAGAGAATATTCAGAACCAGCACAACGCTTAAAGCAAAGGTGAATGATGGGATACGAACCCGCATACCTGTTTTATCATGGAATCATAGAATAAATAACCCAGACGGCAGAAGTGTCATTTAACCTGAAACACAGGTTGCAGAAGGGCATGTTCATACCCCTGCACCATACAGTATCTGCTTCAGGGAACGCATCGTTTCAACCAGGATCTTTTTCTCCAGCCGGTTGCAGTCAAGCAGAAGCTGCAGCATCTCTGATCCCGGATCCATTTCACCGCCAGTGGAATCGTTGCTGATCAGATAGTCAACAGGGATGTTTAGAATCCCGGCAATCTGGGTGACCGTCTCCAGCTTTGGCTTAAATGTCCCTTTCTCAATACGGTTTATGCTTTCGCGTGTAAGATTCACAGCTTCTGCAAGCTCTTCCTGGGACAAGCTGCGGTTTGTCCTAACCAGCCGGATCCTGTCGCCCAGCATTTCATAATCTATCGACATGTCAAGTGCCTCCATAAGATCAGATGCCAATCCATACAGGCATGCACACCAGTGGTGTTTGGCAGGGTTAATCCAATCATACCTGCAAATACGAAAAAGACCATGAACCAGGGGGACTAAGGTATCCCTGTGATTCATGGCTGAGCGTCCTTTTTTATTCTATAGTTTCGATGAGAGAGAAGAAACAATTATGAGATGCTCCACCCGTTATCCTTAAGGATGCTTATGACCGAACTGGTCAGAAGAAATATAAATCTTTTCTCGGAGGAATTACATCCCTGGATCAGCATAGTAGTCTCCAGCTGATAATCTGCCTTGAATGCAGTCTGGTTTCCATAGAGCATCTCATCGACAGAAATCCCGATAGCATCTGCAATCTGTACAAGAGATGAAAGGCTTGCTTTTTTATAAGCTGTCTCAATATGGCTGATGTATGTTACCGAGAGTCCCGACATCTCAGCAAGCGATGCCTGGGAGAGTTTCATCTGCATCCGGATTTCCTTTATCCGTTTTCCAATTAATGCATAGTTGATATCAGACATATAACAATTTCCTCCTTTTTATTGGTTTTATTGGTGCCGAACAACAAAGTGGACCGTAATCGGTCCCTTTCAAATAACAACCTACCATATTCTTCTTAAAAGGGCTGTAATTGGTCCTTTTCAGGAGGGAATATGTTTCTTGGACAACGAATCCGTCAGGATGAAAAAATACATATTGGACAAAACATCCGTCGGATCCGTAAGGAGAAGAAGATAAGTCAGAAGGTGATGGCGGAGAAGATGCAGCTTTACAAGATCCCCATCACCAGGGAGACATACGTAAAGCTGGAGCGTGGGATCCGGAACGTCGGTGCCTCAGAGCTTAAGGTTATAAAAGAAATCCTG
>CADCPY010000096.1 GCA_902803495.1 uncultured Erysipelotrichaceae bacterium | reverse complement strand
GGAGAACAGCGACATGGTGTTCGTACCGGACGTAACCACGGCAGTCATTGACCCGTTTGTGGCCAGAAAGACGTTAACCATGTTCGGCGATGTCCGCGTGATCACCCATCCGGAGAATAAAGATTACGACGAATATCCGCGCAATGTGACCAAGCATGCGCTGGAATACATGAAGAAGCTGGGTGTGGCCGATCAGATGATCATCGGACCGGAATATGAGTTCACGGTACTGGACAATGTGTCCTTTCACGTCAGTCCGAATGAAATGAATTACACTCTGGTGTCTTCGGAATCCGTATGGAGCGCGAATCAGTACGATTCCCACGGCTACCATATCGGTCCGAAGGACGGTTATCATGCCGACCTGCCGTTAGATTCCACGTATGACTTAAGAAACGATATCTGTTCCTATATGAAGGACTTCGGAATCGATGTCAAATACCACCATCATGAAGTGGGCGGCAGCGGACAGCTGGAGATCGAAGTGGAACTGGCTGACATGGCCAAACTGGCGGACCATACGCTTTTGGCCAAATACATCATCCGCAACACGGCCTTACAGCACAACAAGACGGCAACCTTAATGCCGAAGCCGATCTATAAGGAAGCGGGCAACGGCATGCATGTTCATATGTTACTGAAGAAAGACGGAAAGAACGTCTTCTATGCCGAGGACACGTATGGACAGCTTTCCGAAACAGCCATGTATTTCATCGGCGGCTTGCTGACCCATATCAAGTCGCTGTGTGCCTTCACCAACCCGTCCACCAACTCCTACAAGCGTCTGGTTCCGGGCTTTGAAGCACCGGTCACGGTCGGTTATGCGATGGCCAACCGTTCCGCTGTCATCCGTATCCCGGCTTATGTCAAAACGGAAGACAAGAAGCGCTTTGAGCTGCGTAACCCGGATGCGACCTGCAACCCGTACTTTGCCTATGCGGCTATTCTGATGGCCGGACTGGACGGTATCGTCAATAAGATCGATCCGAGCAAGAAGAACTGGGGCCCGTTTGACTTCAACCTCTTCGATTTAAGCAATGAGGAAAAAGCCAAGCTGGAACATCTGCCTTCCTCTCTGGAAGAAGCACTGGATGCTCTGGAAAAGGACCACGACTATCTGATGCAGGGGAATGTCTTCCCGGAAAATCTGATCAAGACATGGATCTCCACGATCCGTGCGGAAGCAAAGGAACTCTCCCAGGTACCGACACCGGCAGAATTTGCGAAGTACTACAACAGATAGAATAATAAGTAATATTAACTGTGAGGCGGTTGTGTGAAACAACCGCCTTTTCATTTGGGAAAAAGCAGGTGTATGATTGAAGCAGAAGGAAAGGGCGTGCGAAAATGACGGAAAAGAATAAATTCGTGGAAATGCTTTGTCCGGTTTGCGGCAAGTATCTGTTCACTGATGACTCCGAAGAGGAAAAGGAAGAGTCAAACGAAGTGGCGGAGCAGGACTACTGCACGGAATGCGGCTGGGTGTATGATTTGGATCAGACCAACAATCCGGATCTTCAGGGCGGAAATAACGAGATGAGCCTGAACGAATATAGAGTGTGGTATGCCAGGAAGATCAAGGAGAATCCGCAGTATGTTTTTTTAGAAGAGCAGAATCCGAAAGTCCCGCACGTATGCCCTGTCTGCGGAAAACACATGTTTTCCTCGGAAGGCTCCTGGGAAATCTGTCCAGTTTGCGGTTGGGTTGACGATCCTCTGATGGAAGAAGAACCGGAGAAATGGGCAGGGAACGCCAACGACCTTTGCCTGAACGATTACAGGAAGAGGTACGAGGAATCGAAAGAAGGACAATAATCAAGGACAGAACAATCAATTCCTGTCTGATATATTGTCTAAAATAAACAGCAAAAAACACTTATATATTATATATTTAGACCGATACTTAGTGCATCGGTCTTTTATGATAGAGACAGAAAAGAGATGAGTTAACATGGAACATTGGAAACACAAACTTTCGGACATGCTGTACTGCAGGAAAGGAGAAACATCAAAGCATGTGCCAATTAAAGAATTCGGCTCTGACGAAGTGCAGAAACCAAATGAATGCGGGGAGGCGATCCTGCATCTGACAAAAGATGCGCTGGCCTCCGGAGCATCGGAAGTCGTTTTCCTTGGAGAGAGGAAAGGCTTCCGGGCAACCTGCATCGTGGAAGCGGATGAAGACGGTACGGTAAGTGCCTATCTGCCTCTGTCGTTTCAGTGGGTGTACCGCATCGGGAATGTAACAGGATTAATTCTCTTTAACAGCAATAATATTTTCGAAATCAGTGTGGAGGTGAACGGAAAGAGAAAAACAGACAGCGGGCTGGCCGCTTAATCGCCGGCAGTGAAAATGTCCAAAAATTACGAGTTTTAAAGATGAATAGAGAGGAGATTCCTGGAAAATGTCCTCTTTTTTCATGTGAGGATTCCGGACTGAAAACAGATCGGAATCAGAGCTTTCGTTTTTTCGCGTATGGAAGTTTTGTGAAATCGGAGAAAAGCCGAGGCTAACCTGTTGATTTTTAAATATGCTCAATCTACAATTATTATAGATTAGTTGGAAATGCAACTAAGTGGTGCGTCTATGAGTCAAAACAATTTCTTAATGAACATCTCGATTTTATACCGCTATGTTCAGAAATATTTCGATAAAAACCTTGCTCCATACAACATCGGAAGCGGACAGATGAATTTTTTGCTTCTGATCAATGAGCATGAAGGCGTCACCATGCAGCAGCTGGCAGCGCTGGCTGACATCGACAAGGGTACGACGACCAAAGCCATTCAGAAACTGATGGAAGAAGGGTACATTACCATGGAGAGCGATGAGCAGGACAAGCGCGTCCGGCATCTCTATACCACTTCCAAGACGGCGGGAATCATCAATGAGATCTACCGTCTGCGGAAAGAGTGCTGCAATCAGCTGTTTAAGACGGATGACAGCAGCAAGATGGAGGAATGGATGCAGGAAGTTACCAACAATGCCCGTTCCATCCTTCCGACGGAAGGGTATGACAGCATCAAGATCGGCGGTCTGCAGAAGCTGACGCTTCTGGACTATCCGAATCAGCTGGCCTGTACGGTATTCACGGCCGGCTGCAATCTCAAGTGTCCGTTCTGCCACAACCGGGACCTCGTGTTCTTACCGGAGAATTTTGAATTCTATTCCCCGGAGAGCATTATGGAATTCTTAACCAAGCGGCAGAATGTACTCGACGGTGTGTGTATTACCGGAGGGGAGCCATTGATCCAGCCGGGACTGATTGATTTCATTTCCGAAATAAAAGATTTAGGTTACAAAGTAAAGCTGGACACCAATGGCTTCTATCCGGACAAACTGAAGGAAATCGTGGAAACGGGACTGGTGGACTATGTGGCCATGGATATCAAGAACACCATGGACAAGTATCCGCAGACCGTCGGCATTCCGGCAACCGCCTTCCGCAAAAAGGAAGTTGCCAAATCCATCCGCTATCTCTTGAGCGGTGTGGTGGATTACGAATTCCGTACCACGGTAGTGAAGGAGCTCCATACGGCGGAGGATCTTGTGGAGATCGCCAAGAGTATCAAGGGGGCAAGCCATTACTATCTGCAGCAGTTTAACGACAGCGGCAGATGCATTGAGGAAGGTTTCAGTGCCTACAGTCTGGAAGAGATGCAGGAAATGGAACAGAAAGTAAAGAAATACTGCCCGACTGCGGAACTCCGCGGGGCAAAATAGGAGGAGAAGGG
>CADCPY010000095.1 GCA_902803495.1 uncultured Erysipelotrichaceae bacterium | reverse complement strand
ATCAGCATCACGGGCTCTCCGTTACCGTCTCTGATTGCAGTCATCTTAAGCCCGATCGTATCGGCCATCAACAATCCGTTCGGCATCATGATCTTAGCCATGCTGACATGCGTCTTCTGGTGGTTCGGCATTCATGACTCCGCCATCACGGGTGTTCTGGATCCGTTCTTAGACACCATGCTGTTAGCCAATGCCACAGCGATCGCTTCCGGTACAGCCGCAACCGATCTGCCGTACATCGTCAATGAATCCTTCTACTGGATCTTCATTACGGTCGGCGGTTCCGGTGCCACACTGGCCCTGGCCATCTTACTGACGTTCTTCTCCAAGAGCAAGCAGTGCAAGACGGTCGGTAAGCTCGGCATTATCCCGGCACTCTTCAACATCAATGAACCGATCATCTTCGGCCTGCCGATCATGCTGAACCCGGTCATGTTCATCCCGTTTGTCTTAGCGCACGGACTCAATGCTCTGGTTGCCTATATCGCCATGGCTGCCAAGCTGGTCAATACGCCTTACATTTATCCGGGTTGGAACCTACCGGCTCCGCTGGGTGCCTTATTGGCCACACTGGACGTCAAGGCTGTCTTCCTGATGATTGTCATCATCCTGCTGGATATGCTTCTGTACTATCCGTTCTTTAAGATCTATGACAAGCAGATGAAAGAAGAGGTAACAAAGGCGTAAAATAGAATTGGAAGGAGGAAGCGTATGGAACCGTTTCGTAAGGATTTTCTCTGGGGTGGGGCAACTGCCGCCAACCAGTGTGAAGGCGCGTATCAGGAGGGCGGAAAAGGCCTCAGCACCGCCGATTATCTCTGTAAGGAGAACTACGGCAAAAACAGTTTTGAATTAGTGGATGACCCGAAGGCATTTTATCCGTGCCGGGAGGGCATCGACTTCTATCACACCTACAAAGAGGATATTGCCTTATTTGCGGAAATGGGCTTCCGCTGCTTCCGCTTCTCCATTTCCTGGAGCCGGATCTTCCCCAACGGAGACGATGAAACTCCGAACGAGGAAGGTCTGAAGTTCTATGACGGCGTGATTGCGGAATGTCTGAAATACGGCATCCGGCCGTTAATCACTCTGTCGCATTGCGAGATGCCGATTGCCTTATGGCAGAACTACGGCGGATGGAAAAACCGCAAACTGATCGGCTTCTTCGTCAAATATGCCAAAACCTGCTTCGAGCGCTATCGGAATCAGGTGAAATACTGGATCACATTCAACGAGATCAACTTCACGATGATGAACGGTTTTCTGTATCAGAACGGCGGCGTGATGGTACAGGAAGGGGACAACGTCCGCGCCATTCAGATCCAGGTGGCACACAATCAGCTTGTTGCCAATGCCATGTGCGTACTGGAATGCAAGAAACTCATTCCGGATGCCTACTGCGGCGCCATGGTGGAAGGCTCGTTAGGATATGCACTTTCCGCAAGACCGGAAGACGTCCTCTTATCCATCAAAGACAATCAGGAATATCTCTATCATTTTACGGACGTATTATTGAAAGGGGAATACCCGTATTATTTCAAACAGCTTTTGAAAAAGGAGAATATTCCTCTGGAATATGAAGCGGATGACTTCCGTCTCTTAAGGGAAGGCGCACAGAACTATCTGCCGTTCAGCTACTACATGTCCCGCTTATCACTGGAAAAGGTCAACGGCTACATCAACGAAGACATAAAAAACGAATTTCTGGCGAAGACGGACTGGGGCACCACGGTCGACCCGGTCGGCCTGCGCATCATTCTGAACGATCTCTATGCCCGCTACGCAAAACCGCTCTTTATCGTAGAGAACGGCTTGGGCGCTTACGATGTTCTGAATGCGGACGGCAGCGTACACGACCCTTACCGTATCAAGTTCTTAAAGGATCATATCGAGCAGATGCATCTGGCCGTCGATGACGGAGTGGATGTTCTCGGGTATACTTCCTGGGGCTGCATTGACCTCATCTCCCAGTCCAAAGGGCAGATGAGCAAGCGGTACGGTTACATCTATGTCGATAAAAACGATGACGGAAGCGGCAGTAAAAAGCGTTTTAAAAAGGACTCTTTCTACTGGTACAAAAAAGTCATTGCGTCAAATGGCGAAAATCTCTCTATGGAAGAATAGGCGGCGGAAACCTCTGCCGCCTTTCTTCATTGTAAATAACTAAGGAAAATATGCATGTTATCATTCGGTAAGTTGGAAAAAAGAGAAGTATGGTATCATTAAGATGTAGTTAGAGGTAGTTAGAATGCAGAAGTATATAGCGCTTGTTGTTATTGCCGTTTTGGCGCTTTACATCATCAGCACCTACAATGAGCTGGTGACACTTCGCAACAATGTCCTAGAGGCATTTGCGACGATGGATGTTTCCCTGAAGAAACGCTGGGATACCATTCCGAATCTGGTGGAGATCGTAAAAGGCTACACCAAACACGAGAAGGAAACCCTCGAGTCTTTGGTGGGACTCAGAAATCAGGCGTACGGATCGCTGAGCGTGGAAGAGAAACTCAGTCTTTCGCAGAAGGCGGGAAACGGGCTTGGAAAACTTCTGGCATTGGCGGAAGCCTATCCGGAACTGAAAGCCAATTCCAACTTTCTGGATCTTTCGGGCCGATTAAGCCAGATCGAGGAGGATATCTCCCAGGCAAGGCGCTACTATAACGGTGCGGTACGTTCCTATAACAATAAAGTGCAGCACTTCCCGAGCAACCTGCTGGCAGGACTGTTCGGATTTGAACCGTTTAAGATGTATGAGGTGAATGATTATGAGAGAGAAAATATCAAGATCCGCTTTTAAGAGGGTAGTATTGCTGACAATGCTTGTTTTCAGCATGTTCCTCTTTCAAAGCAAGAGCGTTCACGCGGCTGAAGGCTATACCATCAAGGCATATGATGTCAATATCGAGGTAGGGGAAGACAATAAGTTCCACATCACCGAGACCATCGAGTGCAACTTTACGGAACAGAAGCACGGCATCGTCCGTGAGATTCCGACCCGGAACACGATCCGCCGTACGGACGGTACGCTGACCCACAACAAGGTGACCATCTCCAACGTGAATGTCAACGTTCCGAAAAAGACATACCATGAAAACGGAAACTACTGCATCCGTCTGGGAGATGCCGATTCCTATGTCTTCGGGGATGTCATTTACACCATTTCCTACGATTACAATCTCGGAAAAGACCCGCTGCCGAAAGCGGATGAGCTCTATTTCAACATCATCGGCACCGGCTGGGCAACGACGATTGAAAACATCACCTTTACGATTCAGATGCCGAAGAGCTTTGACTCCTCGCCGTTGGGATTTTCCTACGGCCCGTATTCCACGCTGAACACCAAGGATGTTTCCTATACGGTCAGCGGCAGTACGATCCGCGGTTCTCTGCCGATATTGCACGCCTACGAAGGGCTGACGGTACGCTGCGAACTGCCGGAAGGCTATTTCGTTTACCATAAGACATTATGGGACTATCTGGCCATGTTGCTGGTCGGTGTTCCGTTTGTTTCCCTGTTCTATGTCTTTACATTATGGAACCGTTTCGGCAGAGACGATAAGATCGTGGAATCCCTGCAGTTCTATCCGCCGGAAGGCATGAACCCGATTGAAACCAAACTGTTCTATGACGGCTCGGTTTCCGGTATGGATGTCACATCCCTGCTGCCGTATCTGGCAGAGAAGGGGTATCTGGCGATCCATGACGACACGGATCAGAATGAGACATTCCTTTCCCGGATGTTTAACGGCAACAAGAACTTCCACTTTGAAAAACTGAGAGAATATGACGGCGGCAATGCCATGGAACGCAGGTTCTTCAACGGCTTGTTTGCCTACGGTAATATTGCGGATTACGATACGCTTTACGACCGTTTCTACCGGACGACAAATTCCATTGCGGCCAGCATGAACAAGCGTACGGACGAGGTATTCGTCAATCAGAACAACCGTGTTCTGGCGTACTTCCTCGGCTGCATCTCCTACGTGCTTCTGTTACTGAAACCGGCTCTGGATGCCGAGGCCTACCATCTGATCTTCATCGTCCCGTTCACTTTAGCCGGTGCGGGACTGCTGACAGCCTTATTCCAGTATAAAAAGAAGATCGGCTATACGATTCTGGCCGTGCTTGTCGGCGGAGGCGCACTGTTCATTACACTTCCGATCACATACGCGTCTCTGGTTTACCATATCAATCCGATCGTGTTTGCACTGGGTGTGATTTCTCTCTTGCTGACCTTTATCTTTGCGAGAATCATGCCGAGACGTCCGAGACGTTCGGCGGAACTGGCGGGAATGATCTTCGGATTCAAGCGCTTTTTGGAAACGGCAAAGAAAGAACAGCTGGAAGAGCTGGTGGAACAGGATCCGGAATACTTCTATGACGTCTTACCGTATACGTATGTCTTAGGTGTTTCCGATAAATGGATCAAGAAGTTTGAATCCATCAACCTCAAGCAGCCGGATTACTACTACGGCAACTATTACGATCCGTATCACTTCCATCACTTCATGTACAGCTCCATGCAGTCCACGCAGCATCAGCATGTGGAATCTTCTTCCGGCGGCTCCGGTGGCGGAGGCGGCGGAGGAGGCGGATTCTCCGGCGGCGGCAGCGGCGGCGGCGGTGGCCACTCCTGGTAAAACAGTCAAGCGGTTCAATCGAACCGCTTTTTATATGTTAGAATAAAAGTATGAAAAGCAATCAAATCACCATCAATGCTTTGGGTATCGCCCTCTATGTCGTTTTCTCACTATTCCTGCCGATCCGGGTGCTGGGAAACTTTTTCCTCTGCTTCGGCTATATCGTCATGGTTGTCTATCCGTACGTCTTCGGTCCGCTCTCCGGCTTTTTGGTCGGACTTTTGGGGACAGCCATCTACTGCCTGATTCAGGGCAGCTATAACGGAATGATCGGCTGGACGATCGGGAATGCCTTCATCGGTATCTTTTTGGGGAAGTTCTTCCCGCTGAGTGGAAAGATTTCCTCCCAGGTGGTGCGCAGGGCGGTGGATATTGTACTGATCGTGCTCTCCAGTGCCATCGCTTTTCTGATCATCAAGCCGTTTTTAGAATCTGTACTCTTTTCTGTACCGCTTTGGGAGCGGATTCTCAGCAATTCCAAGGGCTTCATCCTGGACGGGCTGGTGATGATTGCCGGATATCCTCTGGCCATCTACTTCAAAAAGCATATAAAACGCAAAGCATAAGAAAAGGTCCGCAGCAGCGGACCTTATTTTTTTTGTTATTTTGCTTCGGCTAAGAGCTCTTTGATTCTTGTTTCGAGATCGTCCAGATCGACAAGTTCGTTTTCCTGAGCTGTTCTTAACTTGACTTCCACCTTGTGGTCAGCCAGAGCTTTGCCGATGGTGATGCGGAGCGGAATACCGATCAGTTCCATATCGTTGAACTTGACACCGGCACGTTCGTTTCTGTCATCCAGAATCGGATCCAGTCCGAGGGCATTCAGTCTGTCGTAAAGTTCGTTTCCGGCTTTGACCTGTTCTTCATCGCGCATGTTGATGACAACAATGGCTACTTTGTACGGAGCGATGTCCACCGGCCAGATCAGACCTTTTTCATCGTAGTTCTGTTCGGCGATGGCAGCCATGCATCTGCCGATCCCGATGCCGTAGGAGCCCATCCAGACATCCTGCAGCTTGTTGTTGATATCGAGATACTGTAAGTTCATGGCCTTGGAGTATTTCGTTCCGAGCTTGAAGGTGTTACCGACTTCAATGCCTTTTTCGAAATAGATCTTACCGCCGCAGATCGGGCAGGTGTCGCCTTCCTGAATATTGACGATATCACCGCAGACATCATACTTGAAGTCTTCCGGATTGGCGTTGATGTAGTGGTAGTTGACTTCGTTGGCACCGACGATGAAGTTTCTCATCTTCAGAACTTCACGGTCCACAACGATCTTGCAGCCGGATAAATTGATTGGTCCGCAGAAGCCCGGTACGGCATTGCTGGTGGCAATCAGTTCATCGTTGGCAAAGTTCAGTTCCATTCCCTGTAATAACTTCAATGCTTTGGTTTCGTTTAATTCACGGTCACCGCGGATGAAGAAGATGACAAGTTCGCCGTCCACGTTCATCAGCAGGGCCTTAACACTCTTGGAATAAGGCATCTTTAAGAAGTCGCAGACTTCCTCGATGCTCTTGCAGTTCGGTGTTTCCACTTTCTCGAGCGTCTTCTTTTCTTCTTCCACAGGATGGGAGATGACTTCCGCGACTTCCAGGTTGCTGGAGAAATCGCAGCTGTCGCATTTGACGATCGTATCCTCACCGATTGGGGAGAGGGCCTGGAATTCTTCACTTAAGAGTCCGCCCATGATACCCGTATCCGCCTTGACAATCGTGTAGTTCAGTTTCATGCGGTCGAAACTTCTCTTGTAGGCATCAAACATCAGCTGGTAGGAGTGGTTCAGACCTTCTTCGTCCTTATCGAAGGAGTAGGCGTCTTTCATGATGAATTCACGTACACGGATCAGACCGTAGCGGGGACGCGGTTCATCACGGAATTTCGTTTCAAACTGGAAGAGGTTGAACGGCATGTCCTTGTAGGATTTGATCTTCATGCCTGCCGCGATCGCAAAGAGTTCCTCGTGTGTCGGACCTAAGCAGAACGGCTTGTCGAAGCGGTCTTTTAAGGTGAACATGGAATTACCGAATCCCTGTCTTCTGCCGCTGGCGACATAGATATCTTCCGGAATCAGGGCCGGCATTAAGACTTCCTGGCTTCCTGCCTTGACCATTTCCTCACGGATGATTTTCTGAATATTTTTGGAAACCCGCAGTCCCAGCGGCAGATACATATAGACACCGCTGGAGGTTTTTTTCACAAAACCCGCACGTGCAAGGAGGTTTCCGGAATTGCTGTCTTCGTCTTTTACATTCTCACGTAATGTGTAAAAATAACTGTTACTTAGTTTCATAATCTAATCCTCGCTTATGTGATTATACCATAATTTCAAAAGGGAATTTATGATAAAATAGGCATGAGGTCAGAGTTATGAAAAGAATGTTATTGATAGACGGAAACTCCATGCTGTTCCGTGCTTATTACGCCACGGCGTACGGCAGAGTGATGCGTACATCCAACGGTCTGGCGACCAATGCGGTGTACGGTTTTAATATGATGATCGACAAGGCCATCCAGTTAGTGGAACCGGATGCAATCCTCGTCGCTTTTGATGCGGGAAAGCAGACGTTCCGGCATGAACTGTATGCCGATTACAAAGGCGGAAGAAGGGAAACACCGGAAGACTTGAAAGTCCAGTTCCCGATCGTAAGGGAACTCATAGATTCCATGGGGATTCGCTACTATGAGGAACCGGGCATGGAAGCGGATGACATCATCGGCTCCACGGCAAGGAAGTACAACGATACCTACCATATCAACATTCTGACCAGTGACCACGACATGCTGCAGCTGATCGATACGAATACCTCTGTCTGGCTCATGAAAAAGGGACTGACGGAGATCGAGGAGATGAGCGTGGAAAGCTTAAAGGAGCAGATGGGAATCGCTCCGCTGCAGATCATTGATCTGAAAGGCTTAATGGGAGATGCCAGCGACAACATCCCGGGAATTGCGGGAATCGGCGAAAAGACGGCACTCAAACTTTTAGCGGAATACGGATCCGTGGAAAACCTTCTGGATCATACGGAAGAATTAAAGGGCAAGCTGAAGGAAAAAGTGGAAGCGGGACACGATTCCGCCATTCTTTCCAAGCGTCTGGCCACCATTGCCACGGATATGGATATTCATATGAGCGATGCGGACATGCAGCGCCACTATGAGCCGAAGAAACTGTATGACTTCTATAAGAAATACGAAATGAAGTCCTTAATGAACAAGGTGGACCTGAATGAGGATGCGTCCGCACCTGTGGATTCTTTCGAAAAAGCTGCGGAAACGGAAGGTGCCTATGAGACGGTGACGGAAGTTCCTGCCGAACTTTTAAGCAGTGATGTGGCACTTTATGCCGACTACGATTTTGACGATGCGGCAGCCGCAAATCTCTACGGCTTTGCGCTTTCCAAAGACGGCAAAACGGTCTATATCGCTTTGGACGATGCGCTTGCGCAGGCAGCCTTTGTATCCTGGCTCAAAGAGGAAAACCATAAGATCGTCTACGATGCCAAGTGGATCTACCATCTTCTGGATAAGAAGAATCTGACGGTATCCAAGGATACGGAAGACGTCAAGATCATGGCTTTTTTAATCGACAACTATGTCAACGACTTTGATAAATTCAAAGAAAAATACGAATGGAATCTTCTGAAGAAAAAGGAGGAGATCTACGGCAAGGTGAATAAACCGCTGGAAGCGGAAAAAGACGCACAGGCTGCTTACTCCTGCACTTTGGCAAATAAGATCTTAACGATTTATCCGAGATTAAAGGAAGAGCTCGCCGAGCTGGAAATGACACAGCTCTATGAAGAGATCGAGCGTCCTTTGATTGAGGTGCTTTACGATATGGAAAAAGCGGGAATCTCCGTCAATGAAACACTCTTAAACGAGATTGCGGAAAAAACGCTTGAAAAGATTGAAGATCTCAAGAGCAATATCTACTTCTATGCCATGAAGGAGTTCAATATCAACTCCACCCAGCAGCTGGCGCAGGTGCTCTTTGATGACCTCGGCTTGCCGGCAAACAAGAAGCGCTCCACGGCCGTGGATGTTTTAGAGCGGCTCAGAGGAAAGCATCCGATCATTGACGAACTGATTGAATACCGCAAGTATTCCAAACTGTATTCCACGTATGCGGAAGGTTTGAAGAAATACATTCAGGAAGACGGAAAGATCCATACCACCTTTGACCAGTGCGGTACGCAGACCGGCCGTCTTTCCAGCAACGATCCGAACCTGCAGAACATTTCCGTCCGTACGGAAGAGGGCAGAGAGATCCGGAAAGCCTTTGTGCCGGAAGAGAACAGCGTGCTTGTTTCCTGCGACTATTCCCAGGTGGAACTGCGCATGCTGGCGCATATGGCCAAGGAACCGGCCTTGATTGAAGCCTTCAATGAAGGAATGGACATTCATACCAAAACGGCAATGGATATCTTCCATGTCGCCAAAGATGACGTGACATCCCTCATGCGCCGTCAGGCCAAAGCCATCAACTTCGGTATCGTCTACGGCATGAGCGGATTCGGCCTGGCAGAGCAGATCGGTGTTTCCAATGCGGAAGCCAATGCCTTTATCGATAAATATTTTGCGTCCTATCCGAAGATTCAGAGCTTTATGGATGAAACGGTGGAACATGCCAGAGAAAACGGATATGTCACCACGCTGTATCACCGCAGAAGATACATTCCGGAACTCAACGACAAGAACTACATGATCCGTGAGTTCGGCAAGCGGGCGGCCATGAATGCCCCGATCCAGGGCAGTGCCGCGGATCTGATCAAGATCGCCATGATCCGCATTTACCGCCGCTTATTAAAGGAAAACTATCAGAGCAGAATCATTCTGCAAATCCATGACGAAGTACTGCTCAACGTCCCGAAAGACGAACTGGAAGCCGTCAGTGCTTTAATTGAAGAAGAGATGAGCAACGCCATGCACTTAAGCGTTCCGCTTGTCAGCAACCTTGTTTTCGGCGAAACATGGTACGAGGCAAAGTAAGATGCCGGAATTACCGGAAGTAGAAACCGTTGTCCGTACACTGGAGCGCCAGATAGGGAATGCGGCAATTAACGATGTGAATGTCCTCTTTGAAAAGATTCTGGAGAATACTTCCAAAGAAGAGTTTGCGAGGCGGCTGAAAAACAAACGCTTCACTTCTTTTGGCAGAAGGGGAAAGTATCTTGTCTTTACTTTGGAGGATGAAGTGCTCATCGTCCACTTGCGCATGGAAGGGAAATTCTATATTGAGCCTCTCGGCAGTCCTTTGGAGAAGCACACTCATATCGTCTTTACCTTAAATGACGGCAGGGAGCTGCGCTATAACGACGTGCGGAAATTCGGACGGATGAATTTATATAAAACAGATGAAGAAAAGACGTGCCTTGAGGGACTCGGGAAAGAGCCGTTTGATGAAGCACTGAACGTTGCTTATCTGAAGGAAAAATATGCCCGTACTTCCTTAGCCATCAAGAGCGCCTTGCTGGACCAGTCGGTCATTACGGGAATCGGCAACATCTATGCCAATGAAATCTGCTTTGAAAGCGGAATATTGCCGACACGCAAAGCCAATTCCCTCAGCGATGAGGAATATGAAACGGTCATAACAAAATGCCGCAGCATCCTGAAGAAGGCCATTGCGGCCGGCGGTACCACGATCCGCAGCTATACATCTTCGCTGGGAGTCAGCGGACTCTTCCAGCTTTCCTTATCGGTCTACGGGGAGAAACAGTGCCCCGTATGCGGAAATGAAATCAAGAAAATCATGTTAAACGGAAGGGGAACATACTACTGTTCCAATTGTCAGAAATGAAAACAATCGCAATTACAGGTTCCATCGGCTCCGGGAAAAGCACGGTAACCAAGCTCATCGCTAAAAAGTACTATACGCAGAGCTGCGACGAGATCAACAGGCGGCTGCTTTATGAAAGCGAAGCAGTCAGAGAAGCGTTTCCGGAATGCGTCTTAGAAGGAAAAATAGACAAAGTACTCTTAGCGGAAAAGGTCTTTTCCAGTGCAGTTGAGAGAAAGCGTCTCGAAGGGATCATGCATCCGCTCATCTTAAAGGAGATCCGGGAAAAGCTGAAGGAGCACGAAAGTGACAGATACTGTTTTGTTGAAGTGCCGCTCTTATTTGAAGCGCACTGGGAGATCTATTTCGATGAGTCGCTTTTGGTGGTAACGGATCTGGACCATCTATACGAGAGACTGTTAAGAGACAGAAAAATGAGCGTGGAGGAAATCACGAAGCGTTTAGAGAGTCAGATGGACGTTACAAAGAAGATGCGTCTGGCCGACCATTTGATTTTTAATAACGGAACTTACGAAGAGCTGGAAGCGAAAGTTTCGCAGTTCCTATATGAATTGGAAGCAAAATAAACTATAATGTCTTTGATTGGGCATTTCAGCAGAGGTAGAGGATGGAACTGTTTGAACAGGACTTTTACAGAGTGGAAAGTAATAACATCAGGGTCGATTTCCCTGCCTTTTTTGCGCTTTATCAGCCGCTCTTACACAGCGACGGTGCCGCTTTATATGCGACGCTGTATGCCGAAAGCAGGGCGGATGATTTTGCGATGCACTCCCGGCTCTGCCGCCTCTGCGCGCTGGATATCGATGAAATTCAGGCAGCCAGGGAGCGTCTGGAGCAGTTCGGTCTGCTAAAGACCTACTACAATGCCTTAAAAGGGGAATATGTCTACCGTTTAGCGGAACCGCTGAGCGCAATGAAGTTTTTATCCCATGCGGTCTACGGCCTGCAGTATCAGAGCCTGATCGGGCCGAATGAATACGAACGTTCCAAGAGCATCTATGCGCCATCCCAGCTGAAGCTGAGCGGATATAAGGAAATCACCCGCAAGCTGGATAAGGAAGCACTGCTTTCCGGACTGTCGGAGCATGAAGTGAAGCAGTTTCTTTCCAACAAGCAGGAAGAAGTCAGCACGGATAAGAGCTTCGGCTTTGATTCCGAATTTGACTATCAGGAATTCATTAAGCCTTTAACCAACCTGGCATTTCCGTATGAAGTCAGAACAACGGAAAACCTGCGCTTTATCGGACGTCTTTCCTCCATTACCCGTATTGACATGAACCGCTTAAGGGAATATGCCTGTCAGGCCATCAACATGAAGGACAATACGCTGAATAAGGATCTGCTCATGAAGAAAGTCATGCAGAATCTGACGGTACCGCAGGTAAGCGATCCGTACCTTCTGGATCCGTTCACGTTCCTTAAGAGCAAGCAGAACGGCGTGGAGGTTTCCAAGGGCAGCCGCATGGCACTCGAGTATCTGGTGAATGACACCTACTTCTCTTCGGAAGTGGTCAATGTCATCGTGGAGTTCATTCTGGAAGCCAATAACAGCATTCTGAATCTGAACTACACCCAGAGCGTGGCGGAAACATTCGCCAGGGAAAATGTGAAAACCAGGGAAGAGGCACTCTTCCTTGTGAAGAAACTGAAGAAGGAAAAACAGATGAAGACCAAACGGGAAGTGAAGATCCATCAGCCGACTTACACCCGTTATGACGAAGACGAAGACGAGGCGGAGCGTCAGGAAGCTCTGCGTCAGTTTGAAAAACTGAGGAACAGCGAACAATGAAGATAGATCTCGGATTTAATGACACACCGGAATTGCAGAAGGAACGCACGGAGCTCATTAATGAGCTCAAGCAGAGTGCGCTGCTTTTGTCGTATCTGAAAAAGTCAGGAATTCCATCCGGTGAGATCGAGCGCTTCCCGATGAAGTTCTTACGGCTGAAAGAGCAGCTGGAAACCTGCCGCAAATGCCGCGGGATCTACGAGTGCTGCAATAAAAAAGCCGGGTATTTAGTGACGCTGATTCCGGAGAATACCCGCATCAAAGAGGTCTATACCGCCTGTAAATATCAGAAGGAAGCCCTCAAGAAAGAACAGAAAGAACGCAAAAAAACACCTTATCTGGCAAACTATCTGATCAATGATATGCCGAAGGACTGCTTCGAATGCGATCTGAAAAAGATTGACATGGAGCAGGAAAAGGTGAAATATATTAAGGCGGTGACCGCCATTCAGGAAAGAATGCCTTTGAAAAAGGGAATTTATCTGTTTGGTGACGTCGGCGTCGGCAAAACCTATCTGGCAGCATGTATTGCCAATGATTTTGCGAAAAAAGATCAGAAGGTAGCTTTTGTACATGTTCCTACCTATCTGAACAATCTGAAGAACTCGTTTGACAATGTCAGAGAATATGAATTCTATTTGAATTCTGCCAAACGGGCAGATCTGCTGGTTCTGGATGATATCGGAGCGGAGAATGTCACGGCGTGGAGCCGGGACGATATCCTGCAGCCGATCCTGAATGAGCGGATGAACAACGGACTCTTAACGGTTTTTACCAGCAACTATTCCATGGACTCTCTGCAGGAGTACTACACAACTTCCAACAAGGTCGTGGACAATGAGCTGGCAGCGAGAAGAGTTCTGGAGAGGATTCGTGTGTTGAGTGACGAAATCGAAATTGTGGCCAGAAACCGCAGACACGATTAACGTCCGGAAAGGAAGAGGTATGATTAAGAAAATCGGAGTACTGACTTCCGGCGGCGATGCACCGGGCATGAACGCAGCCATCCGTGCTGTGGTCCGCAGCGGCATTGCCAGAGGAATCGAAGTGTATGGAATTTACGACGGGTATAAGGGGCTTGTCGAAGGCCATATCGTGAAGATGGAACGTTCCAGCGTTTCGGACATTATGATCCGGGGCGGCACGATTCTGGGAACGGCCAGACTTCCGGAATTCAAGGACCCGAAAGTGGTCCTGGAAGGAAAGAAGATGCTGGAAAGCTTCGGCATCGAAGCAGTTGTCTGCATCGGCGGCGACGGGACGTACCGCGGCGCTTTGGCTCTGACGAATGTCGGAATCAACTGTATCGGTCTGCCGGGAACCATCGACAACGACATTTCCTCTACGGACCAAACCATCGGTTTTGATACGGCACTGAACACCGTCATTGAAGCAATCGACAAACTGCGTGATACCAGCGCTTCGCATCACCGCTGCAGTGTGATCGAAGTCATGGGCAATCACTGCGGGGATATTGCTTTATACAGCGGCATTTCCAGCGGAGCCGAAATCATCATCTCCCCGGAAAAAGGGTATGATGAAGCGGAAATCCTGGAACGGCTGAATGAATTGGACGTCAAGCGGAACAAACGTCATGCCATCGTAGTGATCTCTGAGAAAATGACAGATGCGGAATTACTTGCGAAGAAGATTTCCGAAAATACGGGCTTTTCCGGAAGAGCTACGGTGCTTGGACATATTCAGCGCGGCGGCTCACCGAGTGCCTATGACCGCGTCCTGGCGACAAGGATGGGGGACAAGGCGGTTGAGATCCTCGTAAACGGAGAAGGCGGAAAATGCGTCGGCATCCGGGGCAATGAAATTGTCTACTACGATATTGAGGAAGCTTTGAACATGACAAAGAAGAGCCGTAAATCGCTCTATGAACTGCAGGAGCGCTTAATTTAGGGTCATAAGGAGGCCCAATTACTATGGATTTAAGAAGAACAAAAATTATCTGCACAATGGGACCGACCAGCGATACGGAAGAAATGATTCTGAAGCTGGCAAAAGAAGGTATGGATGTTGTCCGTATGAACTTCTCGCATGGCGACCAGGACTACTTTGCGGAAAAGATTGACATGATCCGCAGAATCTGCGATGAAAACAACATCAACCTTGCTGTCCTTTTGGATACAAAAGGTCCGGAAATCCGGATCGGTGAATTTGACGGCGGAAAAGCGGAATTTCAGGAAGGCGACAAAGTCGTTGTGACTTTGGAAGAAGTTGCCGGAACAAAGGAACGCTTTACGGTCCGCTGCAAGGAATTCTTCCAGGACTTAAATGTCAATGACTATTTCCTGGTGGATGACGGAAAAATGAAATTCACCATCACGGCGAAGCTGGACAACGGCGATCTGGAATGTCATTGCGACAACCCGGGAACATTAAGCAACCGTAAGAGCATCAACGTACCGGATGTCCATATCAGCATGCCGTTTATGAGCCGCAAGGATGAAAGCGACATCCGTTTCGGATGCCAGCACGATGTGGACTACATCGCCGCAAGCTTCACCCGTACAGCGGAAGATATTCAGCAGATCCGCCGGATCTGTCTGGAAGAAGGCAAAAGAAAAATGAAGATCTATGCCAAGATCGAAAACCAGGAAGGTTTCGACAACCTGGAAAAGATCCTGGATGTTGCTGACGGCGTCATGGTTGCCCGTGGTGACTTAGGCGTGGAAATCAAATCCCAGCTGGTTCCGATCTACCAGAAGAAGATCATCTCCATGGCCAATGCCAAGGGAAAACCGGTCATTACCGCAACCCACATGCTGGAAAGCATGATCAAGAACCCACGTCCGACACGTGCCGAAACATCTGACGTTGCCAACGCCGTCTTAGACGGTTCCGACGCCATCATGTTAAGCGGTGAAACGGCAAACGGTTCCTATCCGGTCGAATCCGTCCGTACGATGGCCATGATCGCCAGAGAAATGGAAAAGATCTTCCCGTACAGAGACTTCCTGGAACATGCCAAGCAGTCTTCCGAGAAAACCATTCAGGACTGTATCGGTATTTCCATTGCCGACTCCTGCTTAACACTCGATAAGATCAAAGCAATCGTTGTCTTTACACAGGGCGGTTCCACGGCCCGTAAGCTGAGCAAATACAGACCGAGTGTTCCAATCATTGCCGTCACATTTACCAAGACGACACTCAGGAACCTGCAGCTGCACTGGGATGTCTTCCCAATCTATTCCAAGACGCAGAACGACATGACGAACGACGACGAACTCGCCAGTGCATATGCCAGACTGTTCGGCTTAAAGACAGGCGACCAGATCATCATTTCCGCCGGTTATCCGACAGGCGAAGGCACAGCCAACATGATGAAGATCGTCGATATCAAATAGTTGACAAGGATTTTTGGATTTAATAAAATGAAACTGCTGTGATGAGAAGAAGGTTTTCCGCCTCAGTTTAGAGAAGATCCGGCTGGTGAAAGGATCCATGAGAGAAAACATATACACCTCGGAGCATTTCCCTGAGAGGGGAACGCAGATCTGCGATAAAGATAAATGAGTACAAATTAAGGTGGTACCACGTTAAGCGTCCTTATACAGGGCGCTTTTATATTTACTGGAGGATATTTATGGAATTCTTTGACGAACTGAAATGGCGCGGACTGGTAAAGGATGTTGTCGATGAAGAAGGCTTAAGAGAAAAACTGAAACAGCCGATTACCTGCTACTGCGGCTTTGACCCGACAGGCCCGACACTTCACGTCGGACACTTACAGCAGATTCTGTTACTGCGCCGTTACCAGAAACAGGGACATCATGTCATTGCTTTATGCGGTGGCGCAACCGGTATGATCGGTGACCCGAGACCGACCACGGAACGGCAGTTACAGTCTCTGGATACGATTGCCTACAATGTGGAATCGATCAAGAAACAGCTGCAGAGCTTCTTAACATTTGACGGAGACAACCCGGCAACCATGGAAAACAACTACAAGTGGCTGGGAAACATGAATCTTCTGATGTTCTTACGTGACTACGGCAAATACTTCAACATCAACTACATGCTGAACAAGGATATCGTGGCATCCCGTCTGGATTCCGGTATTTCCTTTACGGAGTTTACATACACGATCTTACAGGCTGCAGACTTCCTGCATCTGTTTGAAGAATACAACTGCATTCTGCAGATCGGCGGCAGTGACCAGTGGGGCAATCTCACCAGCGGCTGCGAACTGATCCGTAAGGTCAAGGGAGACGTTAAGGTCTTCGGATGCACATCTCCGCTGATCACCAGAAGCGACGGTTCCAAGTTCGGCAAGAGCGAAGGCGGCAAGAGCGTCTGGCTCGATCCGGAACGCACCAGCGCCTATGAATTCTATCAGTTCTGGCTCAATACACCGGATTCCGACGTCATTGACTACCTGAAACGCTTAAGCTTCCGTTCTCCGGAAGAAATCATGGAACTGGCCAAACAGCAGGAAGAAGCACCGCATCTGCGTGCTGCTCAGAAAGCCTTAGCGGAAGAGCTGACGGAACTGGTCCACGGCAAAGACGGCCTGGCCAATGCCTTAAAGATCACGGAAACACTCTTCGGCGGCGATTTAAGATCCTTAAGCGCCAAGGAATTAAAGGAAGGCTTATTTGATGCACCGAAAGTGGAAGTCGAAGAAGGTCTGACACTGACGGATGTCCTGGTAACTTCCGGTATTGCCAAGAGCAAGCGCGAAGCCAGAGAACTCATCAACGGCAACTCCATTGCCTTAAACGGTGAAAAGGTCAGGGATACGGAACTTCCGATCAATAAGGAAGTCGCAATCGAAAACGAACTTGTCGTCATTAAGAAGGGCAAGAAGAGCTACACGGTCGTAACATTTAAAGACTAATCACAAAAAACCTGTTTCATTGAGACAGGTTTTTTATCTGTGAGGTGATCCTCCGTTTTCAAAGAGTACCATTCTTAAAGTCAAGGCGTTTGAAAACTCAGGGGAAATCCATTAGAATTATCTATTATGTGACGCATGAGCAGCGATTTATGAAGTCACAGAGGAAAGGGGAAAGATATGCTGAAAAATCTTTGGCTGTTATTCTTTAATACATTTACCATCTCCATGACTGCCAATTCCGGCTATGCCATGCTCGGCGTCATCAAAAACCGTTTCGTGGATAAATACGGATGGTTCACAAAAGAAGAGATGGAAGACTACATCGCTCTGGCCCAGAGCTGTCCGGGTCCGATTGGCGTCAGTTCTACCATGATCATCGGTTATCAGAAATTCGGTTTACCGGGTTCTCTGGCCGCGGTTCTGGGTGTTATCATCCCGCCGTTTATCATGATGATCCTGGTAACATTCTTCTATACATTTATCTCTACCAACACTTACGTCCGCACTTTTATCACAGGCATGCAGGCAGGGGTCTGCGCCATGTTGCTGGATGTTGTCATCGGACTCTTCAGCGGGGTCAAAAAGCTGAACCATGTATTCTACTACACGATGATGGTGCTTTCGTTCCTGTTTGTCCGTCTGACCAAGTTCTCCATTTTCTATCTGGCCGTGATCTGCATTCTGGTAGCGGTAGTGAAAGCATTACTGATCAAAAGAAAGGCGGATGAGGCGTTATGATTTCCATTTGGGCAATTTTACTGAACTTTCTGAAGATCGGTCTCTTCGCATTCGGCGGAGCCTATGCCGTTATTCCGTTAATTGAAGAGCAGATGGTCACCAATACCAAATGGATGACCTTCACGGAATTCAGTGATCTGGTAGCAATCGACGAACTTACTCCGGGTCCGATTATTATCAACTCTTCCACTTTTATCGGCATGAAGCTGGGCGGTGTTCCGGGTGCCATCGTCGCAACGCTGGGCTGCATGGTCCCGGGCTGTATCGTGGCTCTGATTCTGATCCGTCTGTACCGCAAGTATAAGGATATTCCGGTCATTACCGAAGCGATTCGCGTCTTAAAATGCATGAGCGTGGCTCTGATCTTCTCGGTTCTGATCAAGATGTTCCTCTCCGCGGTCTTCCCGGAAGGCACCTACAGCTTTGCTTCGGCAAACTATCTGTCGCTTATCATGATGGCGGGAAGTTTCTTCTTCCTTAAGAAATACAAAACCAATCCGCTTATCGTCATGCTTGTCTGCGGATGCATCAATCTGGTTGCTTCCCTGATCAAGTTCTAGAATAGAAAGAGAGTCCTTCGCAAGAAGGACTTTTATAGTTTCAGCATGCATGCCGCATTGACAGGGTAATAGGTGATGTTTTTATAGAATGCCGTATGATCCACTAAGTGAAAGAGCGCGGCAATCGCATCGATGAGATCTTCTTTTGAAGGATGCAAAGCGGTATAGCCGACGGGCAGGAAACGGAGCAGACCATAGGTGCAGCAGAGTTCCTTATAGGCATCGGTGTTGTCAAAGCTCTCATCCACAAACGGGAAGTTCTCATACATCATGGAGTTATTGATGAGTCTTTCGTAGAAAGGCATCCAGTCCGAAAACATTGAGTCAAATGTTTCCTTGTCTGACTCATAAAGCTCCGGATTTTCCTCATAGCACCGGATCACCGTATTTGTGTACGGATATAAAACGAAATTCCGGCCGACCAGATGGTTTAAGAGGAAGCTTGCCGTCAAAACGGGGCTGTCTGACTTGTTTTCGTCTTTCAGAACGGCGTCTGAATTTACGATTTTGCATACCTGTGCAATTTTTTGATATAGTTTTTCGTCGGGATTTTGGAAGATCAGCTGGAACTTCAGTATCATTGCCGTATTGTCCTCACTGATCTGAACACGCCGGTGTTCTTGACCGAGAAGCCCCCATCTCTAATCTTTTGTGCAGGTGGTGGGAGTATATCACAAGAAGCCATCGCAACCGGCAGGGAAATCTCTTCCGAAGACATTTTGAAATAGTTCATGAAGCCCGTGAAGGTTATTGCCTTGCGGGGTTTTCTGATGCATGAATGAGCAAAAGGAGAGTATGTTATAATACGGATAAGGTAAAACGCTATGAAGACTTTTGATTTAAACGGAAACTATTATCTCGAACAGGTGAGCAATCAGACTCGCTTTTACTATGCTTTGGATCTGCCTAACGGCGATCTGTATGAGGCAGAAGAGCTGTATGCCATGGGGAAGCTTGTACAAGGGACCTGTCTTTATCTGGTGGATTCTCTTACGGAAAAGATATATCTGCCTGTGGAGAGGAAAAGGTACGTCTGTCATTCCGCACCGGTTTATGAAGACGGGAAGATCTGCTTTGCCGGCGTTGATTTCAGCGCTTCTACAGTGGAGATTCTTGCCTGGGATACGGAAACAAAAGAAACATCCTGCATGTATCAGATGCCGTTAAACGAGGTCGCATCGACCTATAATCTCATGCTGCACACAAGTCCTCTGACGCTTTGCGCTCTGGAAAACAGAGAGGAAGATTCTCTGACCATTTACTATCCGGAAAAGAAGAAGATTGCGCTAAATGAGAGGGAAAGCTTTTTCCTGCGGGAAGGGGACCGTCTGTATTTTTCCGTATGGTGGGAAGATGAAAACGACAACTACTTTGAGAAGACAATCGTGCGGGATATCAATTCCGGAGAGATCGTAGAAGAACTGCCGGGAGATGTCTTTGTTCTGCCGGACGGGAGAAAGTGGCTTCTGAAATAAGGCGTGGAAACTCTTTGAATGAAATATGTTATAATAACCCAAGAGGTGTTTTGAATGAGAAAACTTGTTGTCATGATGCTTGTTCTGCTCTTCGTTCTGAGCGGTTGCGCCAGAAAGGAATCGGAGGAGGACATCCGTCTGGAAAAATACAAATATATTTATCAGACAGTCAGCGATAATGACTCCTTTTTAGAGCACCCGTTATACTATGACCTCAATGTCACCATGAGCCGCTTGGCCGAAGATGAGTACCGCTATGACATTACCATCGACAATCCGCAGCGGGCGATGTATGACATTCAGGTGATGGCCATTGAAAACAACATGGAATATTCCCTTACCAATAAGATGATGCCGACGATCGGTATTCTCGATAATCAGAGCATCAACATGGTTCCTTATCAGATCGACCATGAAAGGGGATATGTCAAAGGTCTGATTTTAAGCGGCACGACAGACGATCCTGTGGTAAACTTAAAGATCCGTGTATCCTACAAGGACTATCTTTTAGTTGTCGAAACGAAGGAATACTATTCCATCACCATCGACTATGCCTCCCAGTTTGCGGAAGAGGGCGAAACAACGGAAGATGCTGCGGATACAGCGGAAGAAGGCTCGGAAGAAACTTCACAGGAAGCTTCCGGGACAACTGATAGCGAATAGAAAGTGAATGACACTTGTGGAAGATAAAAAACAATCGTTGATCCTGGGGGCTCTGACGAGCTCTGCGGGCATCTTTGTGACTAAACTGATGGGACTGTTTTATATGGTTCCTTTTACTGCGCTTGCGGGGGAGAGCAACCTCGCTTTTTACTCTTACGGGTACGGCGTATATGAGAACCTTCTGAACATCTCGTTAGCGGGACTTCCGTATGCCATTGCGACAATGATTGCGAAGTATTCCCTCAAGGAAGACTATAAATCCATCGAATATATCCGGAAACTATCCCAGGGCATCATGCTGGGCTTCGGCTTTCTGTGTGTTGCCATCGTATTTTTGGGACTGGATCCGATTGCCCGCTACATTACGCCGGCAGACATGTCTTTGGAAGATCTGCAGAAGACCAAAACAGTTCTGATGCTGATCTCACTGGCCTTTATCTCCGTTCCGCTTTTAAGCGGTGTGCGCGGCTACTTTCAGGGCTTAAGGGATCTGAAACTCTATTCCGTCTCTCAGGTCATTGAGCAGTTCAGCCGGATCACATTCCTCTTAACGGTCGGCTACATTGCGGTCGCAATCTTAAAAGCCGACGGCATCTATGCCATCTACGGCGCCGTATTAAGCGCCTTTGTCTCCAGTGTATTGGCACTTGTGCATATTTACTACACGCGTAGGCACGTCATTAAGGAAATGGAAGACAAGGCCGCGGCCCAGCTGCTCGAATCCCAAAGCAAGAAGGCCATTGCCAGGGAACTGCTTTCCTTCTCCATCCCGTTTATGATCTCATCCGTTCTGGGAAACAGTCTGAGTATAGTCAACTCCTTCTTCTTTTCCAAGGCGATGGATGCGGCCAGATATACGGCAGAGGAAACCAAGCTTCTGACTTCCATGCTGAATCTGACAACTTCCAAACTGACAAGCATTCCGCATTTTCTGGTCATCGGCTATTCCAGTGCCATCATTCCTTATGTCACAACAAGCTATGAGAAGAATGATTTGAATCTGATGAAGAAATACATTCTGGACGCGCTGGATTCCGTGACATATCTCGGCTTGCCGCTCTGCTTCTTCCTCTTTGCGATCGGAGTGGAGATCTACTATGTCATGTACGGCGCGAAGAGTTCCTTCGTATTGGGAGGAGAGGTACTGCGCTGGCAGTCGCTCTCGGGCCTGCTCGGGACCGTGTCGCCAATCGTGACTTCCTTAGCCATGGCAACACGGCTGAGGCGGCAGAATCTGAGTTACATGGTCATCGGCTTTTTGGTCAAGTTTGTGACATTCTTCCCGCTGATCAAATACACGGGCTATTCCGGAGCGGTCACAAGTTCCGTTCTCTGCTCCTTAACGATCATGGGTTTAAACCTTCTGGCCATTAAGAAGAGCTATGACGTCGATTATTCGCCGTACTGGGACCATTTAGGAAAAATGGCCATCGGCTTATTATGCATGTTCCTATCGTTCAAGCTTCTCTGGCTTGTGGGTATCCGGGTCATTGATCAGCCGCGGCTGATTGCTCTGATTGAGCTGGGAGTCTACGGGGTCGCCGGTGTGGTTGCCTATCTGGCATCCACATCCTTCCTGCATGTTCCGGAAGACATCTTCCATCTGGGAGATACCAACATCTTCGCTTATGCACTCTCCACACTGAAGCGCATCTTCAGAAGGGAAAAATAGAAATTCAGGAAGTGCAGAAAAAAACGGGCTTTGTTTCATTCTGCCCGCAAATGAAAAGATATAAATAAATGCATGGAAATCCATGCATTTTTGTTTTGTTATTGTTTCTCGGCAATTGTCAGAAATTTCTTCTCTGAGAGGATCTCGTGCGTGATGAATTTCCCGTCTTTGAACAGCGTGAAGTTTGTCACGGGAGAAGGGGCGCTCTGTGCTGCTTCCCGCGAGTCGATGTAGACGGTCTTCAGCGGGATGCCGTTCTCCTGCGCAAATTCCGTAAGGCGCGGCACCCAATAATAGGTGAAGGGGCACTGGTCGGAATAGTAAATCACGATTCCGTCTTCCTTGATCTGCGGGTGCTTTGCGCATTCCCTGAATTGCGGTACGCTCTCTTCTTTCTGAAACGGGAAGTACCATAATTCGATGCCAGCGTCGCTTTCATCCGCCTTGCGGAAGCCCTGATAGCTCAGGTATTTCGCATCTGCCAGAAAGCCTTTCTTTTTGGCGGAAGAGAGAATCGTCAGACCCTTTTTGCCTTGCGACTTGGCATCACGGATGCACTCATCCAACAGATCGTTGGAATAGCCGTGTCCTTTGAAGGAGCCGGAGACCCAGAGGCAGTTGATGTGCATGTAGCCGTCTGCTTCGATTGGATGCCAGGCCTTTTCCGCCGGCATGTATTCAATAAAGCACTTTCCGCGCTCAACGGCACGGTAAAAAACAAGACCGTCTTCAAAGCGGGCTTTCAGCCATTCCTTTTTGCGGTTGCTCTGGTTGTTCGACATGGCACAGCAGATGTGCTCTCTGTCGATGTTTTCTTTGGTAATATAGATGTAATCCATTGTTTTCTCCAATCTTACTGTTCCGGTGTATTTCTATCACCATTATACAGAAAAAGGACATCTCTGTCCTTTATTTTTGTTATAAAAGAGAGAAAGTGTGATATGAATGATTACCCGCTTTGGAAACAGGAAGGATAATAAGCGCATATTCATTTCGGTGCAACGGAAACGCTTTTCAGGTAAAGCACGGAATTGTTGAAAGGGGGTATGGATGATATAATTGAGCGGGATTACAGGCATGAAAAAATACGAGCAGTTATCGCAGAAGCAACAGAAGATCATACTCATCTTTTTTATATTGCTGTTTGCGGCAAACATGCTTCTGGTAAGTTACTTTGTCGGTAAACCGCTCATTCAGTATGCCAGGCAGCCGGAACTGTTCAAAGCGTGGATCGATTCCCACGGCATCTGGGGCAAGCTGATCTATGTACTGATCGTTGCCCTGCAGGTTATTGTGGCGATGATTCCCGGGGAGCCGTTTGAGATTGCCGGAGGCTATTGCTTCGAGCTGCTGGAAGGAACACTGTTATGCCTGGCGGGAATCGTATTGGGAAGCGTCATCATATTTGCCTTTGTCAGAAGGTTCGGCCATTATTTCATTGAGATATTCGTGAAAAGGGAGCAGCTGGAGAAACTGGAATTTCTGAAGGATCCATCTAAACTGAATTCCATTACTTTCCTGATCTTTGCGATTCCGGGTACTCCCAAGGATTTACTTACCTATGCCGTAGGGCTGACGGAGATGGATATTAAGACGTGGATACTGATCTCGTTCTTTGCCCGCATTCCTTCGGTAATCACCTCCACCTATGCGGGATACACGCTGGGGGAGAAGAATTACGTTATGACCGCTCTGATCTTTGTTGTCACAATGGTGATCAGTATCATCGGCGTCATCATCTACAACAGACGCTCCAATAAAGAGTCTGCTTAATGAAAAACTCCGGAAGTGTATGAAACACTTCCTTTTCTTATGCATAGAAAAAAACCCGGATCTTGCGATTCGGGCTTTCTGCCATTCGAATAATGACTGTTGAATCAAATTCTCGAAGTGATTATCTGTTGTAGTATTCAACAACCAGAGCTTCGTTGATTTCTGTGTTCAGCTCATTACGTTCCGGTAAACGGATGTATTTGCCTTTTTTGTTTTCCTTGTCCAGTTCAACGAAAGCAACTGTAGTCATCTTGCTTTCTAAAGCGTCGTTGATGACCTGTAACTTCTTGGATTTTTCCTTGACTTCAACTTCCATTCCCGGTTTGACCTGGAAGGATGGGATGTCAACTTTCTTGCCGTCAACTAAGATGTGACCGTGAGCGACTAACTGTCTTGCAGCACGTCTTGTTGTAGCGAAGCCTAAACGGTAAACGATGTTATCTAAGCGGCTTTCGAGTAAGACTAAGAAGTTGTGTCCTGTGTTTCCCGGCATTTTCAGAGCTCTCTTATATGTATTGGCGAACTGTTTTTCGTTCATCTGATACATGTATCTGATTCTCTGTTTTTCACGAAGCTGTAAGCCATAGTTGCTTAACTTGATTCTCTTGGTAGGACCATGCTGTCCCGGAGCATACGCTCTCTTCTGTAATTCTTCGCCTGTTTCTAAGATGGAGAAGCTTAATCTTCTCGCGACCTTGTAGTTCGGGCCTTTTACGCGTGCCATAATATTTCCTCCTTGTGTTTTAAATGGCTTAAAACAACAACAGGTGCAAATTATTCCCGTAAGGTGTCTCTATTCAAGATTTCGACTGTGCAGCCAGTCTACTTTTCATCAGTATTTTTTCTGCTGATAGAAACGCTGATTTGCAGGAACTTTGCATGCTGCCATTATTCATGCTTGATTATTTTATGATATCCGGATACCAAAGTCAACAGAAATCGCCCTATTTTAGGGCATTTTCATCACTTTTTACATGGTTGTTCCGGTAGGCGGAAGGGGTGAGTCCCGTACTCTTTTTGAAACATTTGACAAAGTAGTTGGCGTCCGGGATTCCGACCATTTCCGCAACTTCCTGAACGGAATAGATGTCCGAGTGCAACAGCAGCCTGGCCTTGCGCATGCGCACTTCATTTAAAAAGGCATTGGGAGTCAGTCCCGTTTCCTTGCGGAAGCGGTTGATGTAAGATGAGACGGAAATCCCGTAATGGTCCGCGGATTCCTCCACGCTCACCGGGTCACCGTAATGACTTTCGAGATAGGTGATTGCCGCAAACACCACAGGGCTGTAGGCTTTTTTCTTATAGCGCTGAATTGCCTGGGTGAAGTTGCGGATCATCTGTTCGTTTTCCTGGTACATTTCATCGCGGCTGGAACACTGCATGATGCGGCGGGAACTTTTGCCGGAGATCTCGTCAATCACGACCGGAGGCAGTCCGGCGTTCATGGCTGCCACACGCACCGTGGTCCTTGTGATGCCGGAAGAGATGCGGGAGCCGTCCAGCGTTCCGCCGATCATTCCCATGAAGCGGACGTTGTTGTGCAGCTTGCGGTAGCTGCTGATGGCGCCTGGCGTATCGCCGTCGGTGACCTGCTGCATGAATTCACGTTCGATCCTGTAGCGCTCGTTGACGATGGCTTCAAAGTTCTTATGGGAGTACTCCCAGCTTTTGGCGTGCGGTGCTTCCTGATTGCGCAGTGCAACAACCGGAATCAGTTCCGTATTGTTAAAACAGTACTTTAACAGGATACGCAGATTATGGATGATATCTTCCTCTTTGGTCAGAACATAGTTGGCCCGGTAAGCGGAGTAGTCCAGAGTGGAGAAGTCCAGTCCGTTCCGTTCTTTCAAAACGGTGACGTTGACTTCCGTCAGGTCCTTTGTGATATAAGGACCGATGATCAATAGACGTCCCTCGATCTTGATCAGAAGGAAATCGATCATGAGGATATCTTCGGCAGTATAGATGGTATTTTCCCTGAGTTCCGCAATCAGTTTTCCGAAGTAGGGCATGGTAAACATCTTCTGGGACGTATGAAAATAATGCGTCTTGCAGAAGACGGTCAGCTCCTTTTCGGAGGTGATATTGCTGACATTGATGCCGGTCAGATCGGTGAAAAAACGGCTGGCTTCCTCCAATTTCATAACTTTCTTGTATGATACACATGTACCTTGTGAGTACATGAATATCACTGTTCCTTTCTAATCCTTTGATAGAATGATTAGTAGAAAGCCT
>CADCPY010000094.1 GCA_902803495.1 uncultured Erysipelotrichaceae bacterium | reverse complement strand
CACGAATCAGCAGGGTGCGGACTTTTAAAGTAGTCATCGTAAAGAGCTACAGGGGAAAAAAGCACTGATCTGCGTATTCTGTTTCTTAACAGAATTATACCAACAGGACTCATCACCGTGATAGACCGGTTAATGTCTATCTAGAAAAATAGTAGTGAACACTATTTCACTACTATAATACGAGGGGGAAGGCGTCATGTGGAATGAGAAGTTTCCCCTGGTGATTGCGGCCGCAATCGTCACCTATCTGATCCGTGTTCTGCCGTTTGTGCTTTTCTCCAGAAAGAAAGCCGGGGCGGCGCTGGACTATTACGGCAGCGTCCTGCCGTTTGCGGTGATGGCGATGCTCGTGGTATTCTGTATGAAAGATGTGAATGCGGACAATGCCGTCGCGACGCTTCTGGCTTCGCTATGCGTCATCGCTCTGCAGGTGTATCAGCGCAATATGCTGTTAAGTATTACGGGCGGAACGGCGCTGTATATGATTCTTTTGAGGATGTTAGGGTAGTTATGAAAAAGTGTGAAGATTTCCATGAAGCGATTGCCTACTTGAATGAAGGCGAGATGCTGACAACAAAGGATTTGGACCAGTTCTTTATTCATAAGGACAGGGTGGTGCGGCGCTTCCGCGGTTCGCACTATACGCTTTCCTTTGAAGACTTTAAGGAGCTCTATCGGGATACGGTCTTCTATCTCTATGAGGAAGTGCAGGAAACGGTGGATCTGGAGAAGGATGAAGCCTATTACCGCTATTATAAAAAGTAAGAATATGAAATATCAGATGATCATGGATTCCCCATTGGGGAAACTGCTGTTAATGGAAGAGGACGGAGCTCTGGTAAAACTCTCTTTTCGCGCGGAATACCGCGAGGCTCAAATCAGGGAAACATCGGTACTCTTGGAAGCGAAACGCCAATTGGAAGAGTACTTCAAAGGAGAGCGGAAGGTGTTTGATCTTCCTCTGAACTATGCAGGCACGCCGTTTCAGCATGAGGTGTGGGACGCCCTGCGGAAGATCCCATACGGTGAGGTCAGAAGCTACAAGGAGATTGCCGAAGCAATCAAGCGTCCGAAGGCTTTCCGGGCAGTCGGACAGGCGGTTCATAACAATCCCATTGCCCTGATCGTTCCGTGTCACAGGGTGATCGCATCCGACGGCTCCCTTGGGGGCTTTGCGGCGGGCCGGGAAATGAAAATGAAAATTCTTACATTAGAAAATGTAATTTTATGAAAGTATTAAAGAAAGATATGAAAAATCCTCTTGTCTTTCTATTTTTCTTAGTATAAAATGGTTTCGTTACTACTCAATTTTAAATAGTTAGGAGGATTTAAAAATGAAAAAATTCCTGATGGCAGTCCTGTCACTCTTCATGGTAATGACATTAATCGGCTGTTCCAATTCCACACCGTCTGACGGCGGAAATACGGACGGCGGCTCTGAGGACGGTATCGTCACAATTAAACTCGGCGGCAGCGGCCCGACTTCCGGCGGTGCAGCCGTTTACGGCCAGGCTGTTTATAACGGCGCTTTACTGGCAGTCAATGAAATCAATGCCTTAAATTCCGGCTTCAAATTCGACTTCCGCTTTGAAGACGACGCTCACGATCCGGAAAAAGCGGTCTCCGCTTACGGCGCATTAAAAGACTGGGGCATGCAGCTGTCCTTAAGCTGTACAACTTCCGGCCCGGCAGCAGCGGTTTCCCCGATGCTGGCAGAAGATAAGATCTTCGCCATCACACCGAGCGGATCCAACCCGGCAGTCACATTCGCGGACATTCTCGATCCGACAAGCTATTTCGGAAACGTCTTCCAGATGTGCTTCACGGACCCGTCCCAGGGCGAATTAAGCGCACAGTATATCAAAGAACATAACCTCGCAACCAATGTTGCGGTTATCTACAAGAACGATGACAACTATTCCAAAGGCATCTACGATACCTTCGTGGAAGGTGCCAACGAATACGGACTGAATATTGTCTATACAGGTACATTCGATGATTCCAGTGCCACAGACTTCAGCGTTCAGGTTTCCGAAGCAAACAAGAACGGTGCGGATCTGGTCTTCTTACCGATGTACTACGAACCGGCTGCCCTGATCATGGACAGAGCCAATAAAGACGGCTACAAACCGATCTTCTTCGGTGTTGACGGCATGGACGGTATCTTAACATTAGCAGGTTTCGATACATCCCTGGCAGAAGGCACATATCTTCTGACACCGTTCTCCGCTGACGCAAAAGATGACTTCACAGCCAACTTCGTCAAGAACTTCAAGGAACAGTACGGAGAAACTCCGATCCAGTTCGCGGCAGACGCTTACGACTGTGTCTATGCCATCTACCAGGCACTGCAGAATGCGAAAGTCACTGGCGGCATGAGCAATGAAGAACTGTGCGATGCCATGGTGAAGGAATTCACTTCCATGACATTCACGGGTACCACAGGTACTTCCAAGTGGGAAGTCACGGGTGAAGTCAGCAAGTCCCCGATGGCAGTCCGCATTGAAAACGGCGTTTACGTCGGTCAGTAATCACTGATTTGAATCAAGGTTGCCGGTCTATGTTACCGGCAGCCTTTCCTTGATTTTAAGGAGAATGAATTTATGAACTTCTTATCGTATCTAATTATCGGAATCAGTCTGGGCAGCGTCTACGCCATCATCGCCCTGGGGTATACGATGGTGTACGGAATCGCCAAGATGCTGAATTTCGCCCATGGGGACATCATCATGATCGGAGCCTATGTGGCCTTTTTTGCACTTACGAGGTTCGGCCTCAGTGCCATCCCGGCCACCATCGGGGCGATCGTGATCTGCACGCTTTTGGGAATCACGGTAGAGAAGCTGGCCTATAAGCCGCTGCGCTCCGCTTCCTCTTTAGCGGTTTTGATCACGGCCATCGGCGTCAGCTATTTCCTGCAGAACGGGGCACAGCTGGTTTTCGGCAATGACACCAAGGTCTTCCCGAATCTGACCAACAACGGAGCATTCAGCCTGTTTGGCGGTCAGCTTTCCATCTCTTATGTGACCTTGATGACGATTGCCGTCTGCTTACTGATTATGGCGGGACTGGTTCTTTTTATCAACCATACCAAAACCGGCATGGCCATGCGTGCCTGCTCGGAGGACAGAGATGCGGCACGGTTAATGGGCATCAACGTGGACCGCACGATCTCCATCACGTTCGCGATCGGCAGCGGCCTGGCGGCAATTGCCTCCATGTTGCTGTGCATGACGTATCCGAGCGTTTATCCGATGATGGGCAGCATGCCGGGCATCAAGGCCTTTACGGCTGCGGTCTTCGGCGGTATCGGCTCCATCCCGGGTGCACTTTTGGGCGGCATACTGCTGGGAATCATCGAGACCCTTTCCAAGGTTTATCTTTCCACTCAGCTCTCTGACGCCATCGTCTTCTCCGTACTGATCGTGATCCTGCTCATCCGTCCGACGGGTCTTTTGGGACACAAGGTCAATGAGAAAGTGTAGGAGGTGGCGCAGATGTTAAAGAAAATCTTTGATAAGAATCACCGTACCCGCACGATCTCCTATCTCCTGGTCATCGGCGCGTATCTGATTCTGGAAGTATTTATGAAAACGGGAAATCTTTCCAGCATGGTCAAAAACATGCTTGTTCCGCTCTGCTGCTTTATCACCACCGCAATTGCCCTGAATCTGGTGGTCGGCATCAGTGGGGAATTGAGTTTGGGCCATGCGGGCTTTATGAGCGTCGGCGCGTTTACGGCCATTGTCGTTTCCGGCTACTTAGCCAAAACGGTCACGGTTGCGCCGCTGCGCTTAGCCATCGCCATGGCGGCAGGGGCACTGACGGCGACGTTCGTCGGTTATCTGATCTCCATCCCGGTGTTAAAACTGGAAGGGGACTATCTGGCCATCGTCACACTGGCCTTCTGTCAGATCATCAAGAGTTTGATCAACAATATCTATCTCGGCTTTGATGAAAACGGCTTCCAGTTCAGTTTTATCGACGATAAGGTGAAACTGGCCAAAGGCGGCAAGGCCTTGATCAGCGGTCCGTTAGGGGCCACGGGCACATCCCGGATCGCCAGCTTCACGGCAGGCGTCATCCTGATCCTGATCGCCTTAATGATTTCCTACAACCTGATCTATTCGAAAAAGGGCAGAGCCATCATGGCATCCCGTGACAACCGCATTGCGGCGCGCAGTGTGGGCATCAACGTCACGCAGATGAAGACGCTCACCTTCACGCTCTCCTGTGCCTTAGCCGGAGCGGCAGGTGCGCTCTATGCCTTAAACTATGCGACACTGACGCCGGCCAAATTCGACTACAACCAGTCCATCCTGGTCCTTGTGTACGTCGTACTGGGCGGGCTCGGAAATATCAACGGCACCATCGTGGCGACAACGCTGCTGATGATGCTGCCGGAAATGATGCGGTTCTTGGACCGTTACCGCATGCTCATCTATGCGGTCGTTCTGATCCTCATCATGCTTGCCAGCAACAATCCGCTCTTGAAGCAGAAGCTGCAGCAGTTCAAAACCAAACTGTCGGAAAAGAAAGGAGCCAGAAACAATGCCGGAGAATAACATTCTGCAGGTCAGCAAGCTCGGCGTTGATTTCGGCGGTCTGACAGCAGTCAATAACTTTAACTTAACCATCGGCAAAAACGAGATCATCGGCCTGATCGGTCCGAACGGTGCCGGTAAGACGACGGTGTTCAACCTGTTAACCAAGGTGTATCAGCCGACGCGCGGCAAGATCGTTCTCAACGGACAGGATCTGGAGAAGATGGATACGGTGGCGGTGAACCATGCGGGAATCGCCCGTACCTTCCAGAACATCCGCCTGTTCAACCAGCTGAGCGTATTGGAAAACGTTCTGGTCGGCATGGACCGCCATATCGGCTACTCCACGCTGGACGGCATCTTCCGCACCGGGAAATTCTACCGCGAGGAAAAAGCCGCCAAAGAAAAGGCGATGGAACTCTTAAAGATCTTCCATCTCGACGAATTTGCCGATTATGAAGCGGACAATCTCTCCTACGGCGCGCAGCGGAGACTGGAAATTGCCAGAGCCCTGGCTTCCGATCCGTGTCTTCTCTTACTGGATGAGCCGGCCGCGGGGATGAATCCGAGTGAAACGGTCGATCTGATGAATACGATCCGGACGGTCCGCGACCGCTTCCAGATCTCCATTTTACTGATCGAGCACGATATGAAACTGGTCATGGGAATCTGTGAGCGGATCACGGTTCTGAACTACGGTACGGTTTTGGCGGAAGGAACTCCGGAGGAGATCCAGAAGAATCCGCAGGTTATCAAAGCCTACCTGGGAGGTGTCTAAGATGCTGGAAATTGAAGATCTTCATGTCAGTTACGGAATGATCGAAGCCGTCAAAGGCGTCGATATTGAAATTGAAGACGGGGAGATCGTTTCCCTGATCGGTGCCAACGGTGCCGGAAAAACGACAATTATGCTTGCAATCAGCGGACTCATCCGCCCGAGCAGTGGTAAAATAATCTTAGATGATGTGGAAATCACCCGGACGAGTGCCGATAAGATCGTCTCCATGGGTTTGATCCAGGTACCGGAAGGAAGACACGTGTTCCAGAAGATGAGCGTGGAGGAAAACCTCAAGCTCGGTGCCTATTTAAGAAAAGACAATATACAGCAGGATATGGAGAAGGTCTTTGAGATCTTCCCGATTCTGAAAGAGCGGCGGACGCAGATGGCCGGAACGCTCTCCGGCGGAGAGCAGCAGATGCTGGCCATGGCGAGAGCTTTGATGGCCAAGCCGAAGATCATCTTATTGGATGAGCCTTCGATGGGTCTGGCCCCGATCCTGGTTCAGGAGATCTTCCGCATTATCAAGGAGATCAATCAGAGCGGTGTTACGGTGTTTTTGGTGGAACAGAATGCCAAAATGGCCCTGTCCATCAGTGACCATGCCTACGTCATGGAGACCGGTTCCATTGTTCTGAGCGGCAGCGGAAAGGAACTGAGCGAAAGCGAACAGGTACAGAAGGCGTACCTGGGAGGTTAAGAGTATGTATGTAAAGAATAAGATGACAAGAAATCCCGTCACCATATCCAAGAATGTGACCATTGCGGAAGCGCTGGATATGTTTGCGGCCAACGACTTCCACAGGCTCCCTGTGACGGACAGCACCAACCGTCTGATCGGTCTGATCACGGAAGGTGTCATTCAGGCCAATACGCCAAGTCACGCGACCAGCTTGTCCATTCATGAGCTGAACTATATTTTGAATAAAACGAATATCGAGTCCATCATGATCAAAAACGTCATTACGATCAATCCGGATGCGTTACTCGAAGAAGCGGCGGATAAGATGCGCCGGCACGGAATCAACTGTCTGCCGGTCGTGGACGCAAGCCACAAGCTTCTCGGCATCATCACCCAGAAGGACATCTTCGGCAGCTTCATCGAACTGATGGGGTACTACGAAGAAGGCAGCCGGATCGTGGTGGAAGTGCTGGAAGACAAGGTCGGGATTCTGGCCAGTATCTCCGCGCTTTTGGCGGAGAAAAACATCAACATCACTAACTTAGCCGTCTATCACGACGACGTGGTGAATGTTGTCATCCGTGTCTCCGATACGGACGGAGAAAAGATCCGCAACCTTCTGGAGGAAGCGGGATACCTCGTTACGGACGTACGGGTCAATAAAGCGTAAAAACAGGCAAAACGGCGGAAAACCGCCGTTTTTTCTTGGATATTGCGCGGAATTTGATTAATTTTCTATCTATGGTATAATTCACTTTGTAATGTTCTCTGAAACAGGGAGAACACGGGAGGTTTATTTTGGACGATCCGCTTATAGGACAGTTACTGTTACAAATTATTTTGATTTTTTTCAATGCGGTTTTTGCCTGTGCAGAAATTGCTGTTATTTCCATGAATGACAATAAGTTGGATCTCATGGCTTCTTCGGGAGACAAGCGCGCGAAGAAACTTGTGAGTCTGACGGAGCAGCCGGCGAAGTTTTTATCCACCATTCAGGTCGGGATCACGCTGGCGGGATTCTTGGGAAGTGCCTTCGCGGCCGACAGTTTTGCCAACAGGATAGTAGCCGCATTTTCTCATGTTAGCTGGCTGAGCCCAAGTCTTCTCAAAACGGTCTCAGTCGTACTGGTCACTCTGATCTTATCCTACTTCACCCTCATTTTCGGTGAGCTGGTTCCGAAGAGAGTGGCGCAGCGCAAGGCTGAATCTCTGGCCTTGGGCATGGCAGGTTTTCTGACTTTTGTTTCCAAAATGTTTGCTCCGATCGTCTGGCTCTTAACAGTCAGCACCAACGGTGTCTTACGCTTACTGGGCATTGACCCGAATGAGGAAGAGGAGACGGCGACGGAAGAGGAGATCCGGATGATGGTGGATGCCGGCAGTGAAAAGGGCACCATCGATCAGTCGGAAAAGGAAATGATTCAGAACATCTTTGAATTTGACGATATTTCCGCCGAGGAAGTCATGACGCACCGTACGGACTGCGACATGCTGTGGGAAGAGGACAGCGATGAGGTCTGGAGAGACACCATCAACAATTCCCGTCACAGCTTCTATCCGATCTGCGGCGAAACAGTGGATGACATCATCGGTGTATTAAATGCCAAGGAATACTTCCGCTTAGCGGATCAGAGCCGGCAGAACGTCATTGACAAGGCGGTCAAGGCACCGTTCTTCGTCATTGAATCCGTGAAGCTGGACGATTTGTTCTTCACCATGCAGAAGAGCAAGAATCACTATGCCATCGTTCTGGATGACTACGGCGGCTTCAGCGGTGTCATTACGATGAATGACTTACTGGAACAGCTGGTCGGCAATCTGGAAGAGAGCGGTGACGACGTGATCGAAGACGACCCGATCTTAGAAAAGATCGATGAGGACACGTACCACTTAAACGGTTATGTTTACATGGAAGATCTGATCAAGACCATCAATGTGAAGATCGATCCGGAAGACTGTGAAACATTCACCAGCTACGTCTTCTCGCATCTGAGCTCCGTACCGGATGACGGCAGCAATCTGGATCTGAATATCGGTCCGCTGGAGATCCACGTTTCGGAAATTGAGGATCACCGTATTGAGAATGCCACGATCCATATCAATCGCGACCTGATCAAAGAGGAAGAGGAAGACTGAACAGCATAATATTACTGAACAGGGGAAGAGTAATATGTATAAAAATATCAAAGCGATTGCCGCGGATGTCGACGGAACACTGGTCGTCAAAGGCGGGAATCTGACACCGAAGAGCCGTGCTGCCTTCAACAAACTGCACAAAGAGGGAATCTTATTCGGCATTGCCAGCGGGCGGCCGATCGATAACCGCATCAGCGACTATGCCAAAAACTGGGGACTGGACTTCGATTTTGACTTCATTATCGGCGTGAACGGCGGAGAGCTGTACGATACGACAACGAAGAAGATCGAAAAGTACTACACCCTCTCCCGCGAGACGATCCGGGAAATACTGGAAATGCTGGTCAGCATCGGTGCCAACGCCATTATCTATAAAAAAGGGTATGATGAGATCTACGCTTTAAAATGGGACTTCTTTTTGGAAGAGAGCCAGAAGCGCAACGAATCCTTTATCAAGGTCGGTACGGTGGATGAGCTGAGTGCGGAAAAAACCGGCAAGGTGGAAGTACACCTGCGCGTTTCCCAGAAGCAGCAGTTCCTGCAGATGTTAAAGGAACATCCGTCCGACAAGTATTCCTACATCCAGACCTTTGAAGAAGGGGACCACTGCACGATCGAGTTCATGGATCCGCGTGTCAATAAGGGCCTGGCACTCGAGAAGGTGGCGGAGCACTTCAATATCCCGCTGAGAGACATTATGGCCATCGGCGATATGGATAACGATATCGGACTGTTGGAAAAGGCGGGCGTGGCCGTCTGCATGAAAAACGGTTCCCCGGGCTGCAAGGCCGTGGCGGATATCATCACGGAATACGACGTCTTCCATGACGGCGTGGGCGAATTCCTCGAAACAGCATTTGAACTTTAAGGATCCGATCGGATCCTTTTTCTTACGGTAAAAAAGAGAGGAGCGAAGCGGAATTTTCATTCAGGATTCTTACGGCTTCTTTATCTCTTTTTTGATTTGTTTTATAATTTTCATAGTAGTTAAAAAATATCATTTGAAAGGGGTAACCACTATGAAGTATACCGAAAGAGTATTAAACGAAGTCCGTGCGAAAGACAAAGACCAGCCGGAATTTTTACAGGCGGTGGAAGAAGTCATCGAAAGTCTGGATCCGATTTTTGAAAAGCATCCGGAATATGAAGACATGGCCATCTTAGAGCGCTTAGTGGAGCCGGAACGGGTCATCATGTTCAAGGTCAGCTGGGAAGACGACAACCACAAGATCCATGTGAACCGCGGATTCCGTGTTCAGTATAACGGCGTATTGGGACCGTACAAAGGCGGCCTGCGCTTTGCACCGAGCGTCAACCTCGGCGTCATTAAATTCCTTGGTTTCGAGCAGACATTCAAGAATGCTCTGACCACACTGCCGATGGGCGGCGGCAAGGGCGGAAGCGACTTCAATCCGAAAGGAAAGAGCGATGCGGAAGTCCGCCGGTTCTGTCAGGCCTTCATGCGGGAGCTGTACCGTCATATCGGACCGAATACGGACGTCCCGGCCGGAGACTTCGGCGTCGGCGGCAGAGAGATCGGGTATCTGTATGGCGAATACCGCCGCTTAACGGACCGCAACGACCAGGGTGTCTTAACGGGCAAGGGTTTATCTTACGGCGGATCCTTAGCCAGAAAGCAGGCAACCGGTTACGGTTTGATCTACTTCGTCAATGAAGTATTAAAGAGAAAGAACGATTCCTTAAAGGGAAAAAGAGTTATTGTCAGCGGCTGCGGTAACGTTGCCATCTATGCCGCGGAAAAAGCGCTGCAGTGCGGTGCCACGGTCATCGGCATGAGCGATTCCAAGGGCTATATTTTAGATGATGAACTGGACTTAGATGAAATCAAGACCATCAAGGAAGTCAACCGTGCTTCATTGGAAACCTACAGCAAGGGCTCCTATCATACCGGCAGCATCTACGACGCCAAAGGCTTAAAAGCGGATATCGTTTTACCGTGCGGCATCCAGAATGAAATCGATTTAGAACGGGCGAAGAATATTGCCGCGATGGGTGTGAGCCTGGTGGCGGAAGGCGCCAATATGCCGAATAACAACGAAGCCATCGCCTTCTATCAGGCCAATAAGATCACTTACGTTCCGGGCAAGGCTTCCAATGCCGGCGGCGTTGCGACCAGCGGTCTTGAGATGAGCCAGAACTCGCTGCGTCTGTCCTGGAGCTTTGAAGAAGTGGATCAGAGACTGAACAATATCATGAAGGGCATTCATGAGCAGTGTCTGAATGCCATGAAGGAATACAATCTGGACGAGAATGACTACAAGAGCGCGGCCAATATCGCCGGTGCCCTGAAAGTCATCGATGCCATGATCGCTCAGGGAGAATTCTGATGTCTCCCTCCATTTCACCGAAAACAGTTGCCTTTTTCCTCTTATGTATTTTCCTTTCGCCCTTTGCGACGTGTCTCGCGCTGAAGGCGAATATCGGAACGGGAGCTTACAGCGCGCTTTCCAAAACGCTCTCCCCGCTCTTAAACATCAAGATCGGAACCCTGCAGGCAATCTTTAACTCAATCTGTATTCTGGTGGAATGGATCATATTAAAAAAGGATTTTAAACTGCGCCACTTTCTGCAGTTCTTCATGGCCATTGCCATGGGAAGTCTGACGAATTACTTTTACTATATCTTTTTCGCCGACTTCTCTTTGGAGAACTATGTTTTGCGGGTGGTGCTTTTAATTGTCGGGGATATCATCAACAGCTTTGCGGTGGCGACGCTATTGAATCTCAAACTGGTGTCCACACCGCTGGGCGGAATGTGCCATGTGGTATCCAATGCCTTAAAGAAACCGTACGCCTTCTCCAGACAGAGCGTGGATGTGCTGTGTCTGATCATTATCGCGATTGCGGTCCTCTTCTTCCACGGGGAGCTGACCGTAAGGGAAGGGACGATTCTTTCGGCACTGGAATTCGGGCCGATGGTAGACTTCTGGCTGGCCAAAACCAAAAAACTGGCGGAGGAATAGAGAGGGGAATATATCTATGATCATTAAAAACGGCAAGGTATTTATCGACGGCAGTTATCATGAAGTTGACGTGCGTATCACCAACGGGGTAATACGCGAGATCGGATGCGATCTGAAGTACGACGAGGTCTATGATGCCAAAGGACAGTACGTCTTTGCGGGCTTTATGGACACCCATATTCACGGCGCCTGTAGGACCAATTGCGGGACAAGCGTGGAAAGCATGAAAGAAATCTGTGCCTCCTTACCGCAATACGGGGTCACCTCCTTTATCCCGACACCGCTGGATGACGGAGATCCGTCCCACTGTGCATCGTTGGTAAGGAATATCCGGGCTGCCAAAGGGGCACCGGGCGCGGACATCTTAGGCATCTTTATCTACAGCGCCTATAAAAACCGCTCCATTTCCTACTATGCCCCGCCAATCAATCCGACCAAAGAGCGGACGCTGGCCTTATGCGATAACGATCTGAGCGATATCCGCTCCATCATTATTGCGCCGGAACTGCCGGGCGGACAGGAACATATCTCCTGGCTCGTGCAGAACGGGGTCATTCCGGCCATCGGATTCTCCGAAGGCTATGCGGACGATATCAGAGAAGCAGTACGGCGAGGAGCACGTCTGACGGACCATTTCCCAAACGGCTTCCCGGCTTTGGACCATCATATCTCCCAGGGGACAACGCAGTGCTTATTAGAGGATGAGCTGTACATGCAGCTGAATCCGGACTGCATCCATGTGGCGCCGGAATTCATTCAGATGATGTTCCGGGTGAAGGGCGAAGATAAGTTTGTGGCCGTTTCGGACTCCTCGGAATTAATGGGAGCACCGGAAGGCGAATATCAGATGGGAAACAAGACGGTATACGTGAGAGACGGAGCCGTGCGCGATATTAACGGAAAGCTGGTCACGGGAGCGCATACGTTTGATGAAAACATGCGGACGTTCAAGGCCAAGGGATTCTCCATGGAAACGATCGGGAAGATCTTCAGCGAGAATGCATCGAAGGCGTTCCAGATCTCTGACCGTGGTAAAATTGAAGTCGGAAGAAGGGCAGATCTCGTCATTATGAGCGAGGATCTGTATGTGCAGAGAACCATGATCAACGGGGAATGGTTCTATACCAAATAAGAAACAGGGGGAAGATCAATGAGTATCCGGGAAGAACAGAAAAAGAAACTGGGATTCGGGACGATGCGCTTGCCGGTCAAGCGTGATGGCAGCATTGATTACGAGACTTACAGTGCCATGGTGGACCGCTTTATCGCAAAGGGCTTTTGCTACTTCGACACGGCCTATCCGTATCATGACGGACAGAGCGAGATTGCCTTACGCGAATGCGTGGTCAGGCGCCATAAACGGGAGGAATTCACGGTGGCGGACAAGATGCCGCAATGGTCGCTGAAAACAAGTGAGGATCTGGAACGCATTTTTACGGAACAGCTGGAAAAGTGCGGTCTGGAATATTTTGACTTTTATCTATTGCACAACATGAACAAGGACACCTATGCCATCTGTCAGAAGGTGGAAGGCTTTGCGTTCCTGCGTAAGATCAAGGCGGACGGAAGAGCGAAACATATCGGATTCTCCTTCCACGATACGCCGGAGCTTTTGGATGAGATCTTGGGTCTGCATCCGGAAGTGGAATTTGTGCAGCTGCAGATCAACTACTTCGACTGGGAAAGCGACAGCATCCAATCCCGCAAGTGCTACGAAGTGGCCGTGAAGCACGGCGTGGAAGTCGTCGTCATGGAACCGGTGAAGGGCGGAAGTCTGGCCAATCTGAAGGGCAAGGCGGAAGAGATGCTGCCGAAAGACGGCTCCAACGCGTCCTATGCCATCCGCTTTGTGGCAACCTTACCGCAGGTCTTTATGGTCTTAAGCGGCATGAGCACACCGGAACAGATGGAAGACAATACGTCCTATATGGAAAACTTCATCCCGCTCAAAGAGGAAGAAGTAAAACTGCTTCTTGATGTGGCGGAAGAATTAAAGAAGATCGAACTGATTCCGTGCACGGACTGCCGTTACTGCATGGAGAACTGCCCGATGAACATCGCGATTCCGCGGATCTTCCGCTTGGTGAATCAGCAGCGGCAGTTTAACCTGTATGCCGATCCGAAAGCGCGCTACGCGAAGATCACGGACGGATATGGCAAGGCGAGTGAGTGCCTGCATTGCGGCGTCTGTGAAATGCACTGTCCGCAGCACATCGAAATCAGAGATCTGTTGGAAAAGGCGGCGGAGGAATTTGAATGAGCGCAAAAGACTATCTGATCAATGAGATCACCTTAGCCGTCGAGAAAAACGGCAGGGTATATATTTCGGAACTACGGGGCATTAAGCCGGTATTAAACTTCATCGATGAAGGAAATATCCTGAACGGGGCCAGCGTGGCGGACCGCATCATCGGCAAGGCTTCGGCCATGTTGCTGGTGAAGGCGGGAATTAAGGAACTGTATGCGGAAGTACTGAGCGAAAGCGGAGAAGCCATCCTGAAGAAATATCACATTCCGTATTCCTACGGATCTAAAGTGGAATACATCGTTAACCGCACCAATACGGGTATGTGCCCGATGGAGATGACGGTAAAGGACATCGATGACCTGAACGAAGCGGAAACAGCCTTACGCAACAAGGTCAGGGAACTTGCTGCACAGGCAAAATAACGAAAAGAGAGACAGCGGAGACCGGTTGAGAATCTCCGCTGTTTTGTGTATCATAGTGCCGAGGTGGATTATGAAATATCTGAAAGAGTTTTTACTGATCGCAGCCGTCTCCTTTCTGGGGGAGGTGCTGCATGAAATATTACCGTTGCCGATTCCGGCCAATATCTACGGAATCGTTTTGATGTTGGCGCTGCTCATCAGCGGGGCTGTAAAGCTGAATCAGGTGAAAGATGCGGCGCATTTTCTGATTGAGATCATGCCGCTCATGTTTATTCCGGCAGCGGTGGGTTTAATGAATTCGTGGGAACTGCTCTCCGCCAACTGGCCAGCCTATCTTTTCATTACGCTTTTATCCACGCTGATCGTTCTGTTTGTCAGCGGCAATCTGACGCAGGCCGTGACGGGAAAGGGGGATAACTGAGATGAATGAGATCTTAACAAATTCCCAGTTCTTCGGGCTCTGTCTCTCCCTCTGGACGTACTTTATCGGCATGTGGCTGAAGCGGAAGCTGAAATGGGCTGTCTTAAATCCGCTTTTAATTGCCATTCTCTTATGCATTGCGGTGCTTCTGTGTTTTGATATCGATTATGAAACCTACTATCAGGGTGCCAGATACATCAGCTATTTCCTGACACCGGCCACGGTGGCTCTGGCCATTCCGCTTTATGAGCAATTGGACCAGTTAAAGAAAAACTGGAAAGCCATCTTAGTGGGAATCACGTCCGGGGTCCTGGCCTCGGGAGGATCGATTCTCTTACTTTCCAAACTGTTCGGCTTTACGGAGGCGGAGTTTGTGACCTTCTATCCGAAGCCCATCACCACGGCCATCGGCATGAGCCTTTCGGAAGAGATGGGCGGATATGTGGCCATTACGGTGGCTGCCATTGTCATCACCGGAGTGTTCGGAAACATTGTGGCGGAAGCGGCAGTGAAACTCTTCGGCATCAAAAACCGCGTGGCCAAGGGAATTGCGATCGGTTCGGCATCCCATGCCATCGGTACGGTCAAGGCCATGGAGATGGGAGAAGTGGAAGGAGCCATGTCGTCGCTTTCCATCGTGCTCTCCGGAATTCTGACCGTTGTGCTGGCAAATCTGTTTCTGATGCTCTATTAAGCGTGGTATTGATTCAATAAAAACCGGATTTTATATTGCGAGGGACTGTAACAGGTCCTTTTTTGTCGTGATGGAGAGAATGAAGGTGGAAAGTGAAGGTATCAATGGGAATAATATATGCAAAACGTGTTAGAATTCGTGCAAAGCATGTTAATATTCGTGCAAATGTATTATAATGTAGACATAGAAGAAAAGGAGATGGTTTTTATGGCGAAAACAACAACGAATATCAGCATCCGGATGGACAGCGACCTGAAAGCTCAAGCGGATGCTCTGTTTGGTGAATTGGGCATGAATCTAACGACAGCTTTCAACATTTTCGTTCGGCAGGCGATTCGTGAAGGCAGGATTCCGTTTGAAATCTCCGTTCATCAGCCGAATAGGGAAACAGTTTTGGCCATGAAGGAAGCCGAGAGAATTGCGAAGGATCCCTCTGTAAAAGGTTATGATAACCTTGACGAGCTTTTTGCCGATCTTAAAAAATGAGAAAAACAAAACGGACGGTTAAAGTAACAACAGCATTCCGAAAAGATTATAAACTTGCAATAAAGCGCGGAATGAAAATGGAGCTGCTTGACGCAATCATCGAAACTCTGTCCATGGGAGATGTTCTGTTACCGGAATACAGAGACCATGAATTAAGCGGGAAATGGAAAGGACACCGAGAATGTCATATTCAGCCCGACTGGCTTTTGATTTATCGCATTGACGATACTGTTCTGGTGCTGACACTTACCCGTACGGGAAAACACAGTGATTTGTTTGGAATGTAAAAAACTGCATTGATTCATGCAGTTTTTCTTTTGCTTGGAAACGGTGTGATCTTTGCGATTATGCGTTTGTTTCTTTCTGCTCTTTTTTCATCTTCAGCCAGTTGTATAACCCGTAGATGTCATTGACCAGGTAGACGATATTGCTGATGAGTAAAGGAATGTTTCTCGTATCTCCGTGAAAAAGCGGGACGATCCAAAAGGCAATCTTCGGAACGGCACTCAGAATAAAGAAGACATAGAAGATCTCCGAGGCTTTCGCCATGAAGTAGAAGGCCAGAATTGTCGCAATCATGCTGAAGGTGGAAATGACGAGCATGTCCGTATTGAAATACTTCAGCATGTAGTAATACGGCACGGACAAAACGACCTGCGAGAGAATCGGAATCAGAATCTCCTTTGTAGTAAGTGTCGCAATCTTCACTTCCTCTTCCCTGCCTTCTCTTCTGCGTTTGATCCAGTTATACAGGCCGTAGAAGGAGATCGGCATGACGATAAGGAAGTTGGTGATCACTTCACTGTAGTAGCGGTTCTGAAAGGAAATAATGGAATAGATCAGATTGCCGATGATACCGAAGTAGTAGTTGGCAACTCTTCCCTTGGCGGAAAGAATGGCGTTGCAGATATTCAAGGCTCCGGCAATCAGCGCAAACGGATTGGAACGGTTGATGATACCGATCACAAACGTGACGATCTGTCCGCTCAGAAACAGAACGATTTCAAACGGTGTCCACCCCTCAAACAGTTTTTTCATTCCCGTGCTCCTTTCTCACAACGTATTCCATTATACCATGTTCCACGTACGGGAAAAGAGATTGGGAATCGTAAAGAAAGCGGAAAAATATTATAATAAGGGTAGAAAGAAAAGGTGAATCATCTATGTGGAACAGTTTTAATGTCAAAGACTATTCCGGTATGGTCGCGGAAACGATCACGATGGAAACCGGCAACGGGGAAGAAATCCGGGCGTATTATTCCCGGCCGATCTCGGAAACACCGGTGGCCAGTCTGGTTTTGATCCCGCATATGCCGGGCTGGGATGAATACTGCAGAGAAGCCTGCCGGAGATTTACGGAGCACGGCTATGCCGTTTTGTGTCCGGATATCTATACGCGCTATGGCGACGGGACACCGTCGGAAGTGGCCAAAAAGGCCCGGGACGCCGGTATGGTGAGCGATCAGAGCGTCATGAAGGATACGCAGGCCTCCATCAACTTCCTAAGGGAATCTTCCAATTCCAACGGAAAGGTCGGCGTCATCGGCATGTGCTCGGGCGGAAGGCATACTTTCCTGGCAGCATGCACGCTGAGCGGCGTGGATGCGGCTGCCGACTTATGGGGTGGCGGTGTTGTCATGGCGAAGGAAGATTTAAGTGAAGCACGACCGCAGTCACCGAGTGACTTTACGGAACAACTGAGCTGTCCGCTCATCGGAATCTTCGGAAACGATGACAGAAATCCGTCGAAAGACGAAGTGAATGCGCTGGAGAAACTGTTAAAGAAATATAAGAAGGATTACGTGTTCTACCGCTATGACGGTGCGGGACACGGCATCTGGTATTACGACAAGCCGATGTACCGCATGGAAGCGGCCATGGATTCGTTCAATAAAGTTCTGGAATTCTTCGATACCCATCTGAAATAATATGACACGCGATTTTGCGCTGATGATCAAACCGGTGGGAGCACTGTGCAACATGCGCTGCTCCTACTGTTACTATCTGGGAAATGAGGCTTCCGTGCGCTCCGTCATGAGCGAGGAGACATTGGAAGCCCTCATTCAAAACTACATCGCTTCAAGAAACGGAGAAGCGGTGTCTTTTGTGTGGCACGGGGGAGAGCCGACACTGGCCGGGATCTCCTTTTTTGAAAGAGCCGTCGCCTTGCAAAAGAAATATTTAAGCGTAGGGCAGGTGTGCTGGAACAACCTGCAGAGTAACGGCTACGCCTTAAATGAAGACTGGTGCCGCTTTTTAAAGGAAAATCATTTCGATGTGGGCATTTCGCTGGACGGCACCAAGATGATCCACGATAAAAACCGCAGAGACGTGAAGGGCAATCCGACCTATAACACCGTTGTCAAAAAAATCCGCTTACTGGAAAAATACGGAATCAAACCGGATCTGTTATGTACGGTCAACAGCGAGAGCGTGAAACGGCCATTGGAAGTATACCGGACTCTGAGAGATCTGAATACCGGATGGATCCAGTTTATCCCGGTGGTGAATCATATCGGAAACGGGGAAGTGAGCGCTGACTCCGTGAGTGCGGAGGAATACGGGGAGTTTCTGTTTCAGATATTTGAGAAGTGGATCACGGAAGATCTCGGCAAAGTGAACGTGCAGCTTTTTGTGGAGCTCTTACAGCACGCATGCGGCTACCCGGTCAGCTTATGTACTTTGCAGGATATTTGCGGCAACGTTCTGGCGGTGGAGTCGGACGGCAGCGTCTATAGCTGCGACCATTTTGTCAGAAAGGAGAATTATCTCGGAGATGTGCATACACCTCTCTCAGAGATGATTTCAGGCCCGCTGCAGTCCTCTTTCGGTAAAAGAAAACAGGAGGGACTGCCAGAGGAATGCCGCGCATGCGACTTTGTATCCTTCTGTAACGGCGGCTGTTTAAAAGACCGGATCCTGCCGGATCGGCGTTATTATCTCTGCGAAGGGATGCGTTACTTCCTTCAGGGAGCACGGAAGTATCTGAAGCGGTTTGTTAAACTGAATGAAAATAAGGCAACGCAAACAGAAATCATGCGTGAGATGCGGATAATACGTGATGAGGAAGCGTAAGCGTCTGTTATATAATAAAAAAAGGGAGGCAAATCCCTTGGAAAAAACGAAACATACCTTTCAGGAGACCAGCTATGAAGAAGTCAAGCATTTTTCTAAGGAAAATGCTTGAAGAAGAAAAAGGCATAACGAAAAAGCCTTAAATAAGGTCAAAAAGAAGTTCTTTGAAAATATCGCTTAATTACATAACAAAATCCAGATCAGGATGGT
>CADCPY010000093.1 GCA_902803495.1 uncultured Erysipelotrichaceae bacterium | reverse complement strand
GGATAACCCTTCAAATTTCTCAGCATCTTCAATCCTTGCGACATCCATGCACAGCTGCTGAGCAGAGGAGATCATGCTTTCAATGAGAGCATCATCTTCGGAGTAGTCCACCCTCAGATAAGTTTTCATTTCATCCAGCGTTATGATCATGTCCTCAACACCTCGTTATTAAATAACGGTGCTGCCAGTTATGACAGCACCGCCCCTATCACTTATCAGGAACCACTTGAAGCAGTTCCTTTCTGCTGGAGAACCTTGATCGCTTCCGCCAGGACTGTCTTGCCGTCCAGACGTTTTGATGCAAGGAACCCAACCTGACCATTTCCTGCATACAGCTCGTTCAGACGTTTAAAAGTGATGCCCTGACGATCACCGATCCAGTAATAGCTCAGGTCACCGAAGATTACCGTTTTCGCACCAGCGGCTGCTTCCGGCATATAAGCGGAAGTAAAATAAGGTCTACCAAGGATCGTAGGAACATCTCCATCACGCAGGGCCGGCTGCCACAGATACTGATCGTTTTTATCTTTCAGTTTGCGGATCACCTTGATGGTGGAATCATTCAGCACCCAAACCGCATTCTTGCGATACGGAGCCTTGAGACTGAAGTACAGATCGATCAGTTCGTCCGCAGTAATAGTTGTAGCAGAAGCGGTAGTTACACCAACTTCTCCACCGCCTGTTGAATTCAAGATACCAGTAGGTTTGGATGTGCCGTTGCCGGTCAGGAATGCCTCTTCTTCCTTGTCACCAATGCGACGCGCAAATTCAGAAGCAATGTATCCTTCCAGATCAAAGGCAGAGTCGTTCAGGAGTTCTTCGGAAACCTTGATAATGGTACCGACCTTATGCGCATCCAGTTGCACCTGTCCAAAAACATCATCGCTTTCGGTATAAGCACCTTCCTCATCAATCCAAGAGGCGGAACCATGAGAAGCCACTACAGGGATCTTGTGGAGGCCATTGGAAGTGGTAATTACGTGAGCGTTGGCACGGATCACCGTGCTCTCATTCAGGCCCTGAACCAAGGTGCGCTCGAACTCATCCGGAACCAGGTAGCCTCCTTCCGAATCAACACCCTCCTGCAGTGCATTCTTCATTTCCGGAGTCAGAGAATCCTTGCGGCGAGTGACATTCCAGAATGCCTTGTTATAGGCATCGGAAGCCCGGCCCGTCTTCTTGTCCATCTTTGCAGGAGAATCCGGCTTTTCCGTAATCGGGATATTCACCGGACGGGAAAGCTCCGCATCCATTGTCTCCAGGCGCTCCATACGGCTAATTTCTTTTCCGAGATTCGTGATGTCATTTTCCATGCCGGTGTAAACAGCATCGTCCTCTGCAGAGAGAAAACCATCAGCATTGCGGTTGGACTCCAGGAAAGCCTTTGCAGCTGCCAGTTTCTGAGCCCTCTTGTTTCTAAGTTCGATAATAGTCATGATAAAAATCCTCCTTATTAATTGGTTAAAAGTGAAAGCCGTTCCATCAGTTCATCGACGGAGCGGCCATGCTGCACCGGCTTTTCCTGCCGGTTCTTCGCTGTAATCTTGTTTACAAGGGCCATTTCTACAGCCCGGTCGGAGAATTCAAAGGCAGGAATTTCTGCCGTGACTTTCTCCTCATTCATCATGGTGTCCGCAAATCCGAGTTCAATGGCGCGTTTTGCATTCATCCATGTTTCGGAATCCATCAGGTGTGAGATTCTTGCGCGGGAAAGGCCGGTCTTTATTTCATAAGCATTGATAATGCTTTCCTTGACCTCCTCCAGCATTTCGATGGCTTTCTCCATTTCCTCCCGGCTGCCAAATGCCGCCGTCATAGGATTGTGGATCATCATAAGACTCGTAGGAGCCATAACGACTTCTGTACCAGCCATTGCAATGACGGATGCTGCGGATGCCGCAATGCCATCGATCTTTACGGTTACATTCCCGTGATAGTCCATCAGCATCGTATAAATTTGGCTTGCTGCAATGCAGTCTCCGCCAGGGCTGTTCAAATAGATGATTACATCGCCGTCATTAGCAAACAGCTCATCTTTGAACATTTGTGGTGTGACATCATCGTCAAACCAACTCTCCGACGCGATTGTTCCATAAAGCTCAAGAATTCTTGGTCCCTTTGGATCGGCGTCGTCCGCCTGATTTTTCCAGTTCCAGAATTTCTTCTGTTTGTTCATCGGGTTTTTCTTCCTCCTTTCCCGTGTTGATATCTGCAAAAGCTCCCGCATTCATTAAGGGAAGCATGTTGCCGTTGATAAGGTACAGGTCGCCACCTTCTTCTGCTGGAATACGGTCGAGGTTTTCCAACTCTCTTATGTCGTTGGCGCTCATCCAACCGTTCTGTCTAGCAGTGGCATACCCATTCATGCGGCTCTGATAATCACCGCGCAGCAAACCTTCCACATTGAATTTGAAGAAGTACTGCTTTTTCTCTTCGGGTGTAAAAAGAGCCCGAGAAAGCGACTGCTCCCATCGGACTACCCATGGATCAAGTGTGTACTTTACAAATTCGAGGCTCTGTTGCTCAATATTTGAAAAGCTCGACTTTTCGAGATCTCCAATCATGTGTGGCGGGATACGGAAAATGCGAGCAATCTCATTGATTTGAAACTTCCTGGTTTCCAGGAACTGTGCCTGCTCTGGTGCAATGGAGATCGGCGTGTATTTCATGCCTTCTTCCAAGATGGCCACTTTCCCAGCATTTTGACTTCCTGAAAACCCTTTGTTCCAGCTATCTCTAATGCGATCAGGGTCTTTTACTGTACCGGGATACTCCAATAAGCCTCCTGGTGTGGCGCCATTTGAAAAGAACTTTGCCCCGTATTCTTCAGTAGCAATGGCAAGTCCGATTGCATTTTTAGCCATGGCAATCGGGCTATATCCTACAAGGCCGTCAAATCCAAGGCCAGGAATATGCAACACGTCTGAAGGTTTTAGAATTACCGTTCCATTCTCCATTGTTGGCGTATCGGAACTTGCCATCTGATAACTGTAGTAAAGCTGTCCAGAAGAATCCCGATCAACCGTCATACGGTTAGGCATCAACGGATATAACGCTACAACCTCACCTTTTCCATTCCGAATAATCTGCGCATAGGCATTACCCCACAGGAGAAGATGTGTCATGAGCGTTTCCCGGAAAACAAAGGAACTCATCTCCGGATTAGGCTCATCATGAAGTAGCAGATACAACGGATGTTGCAGCGCCTTCTCTTTTCCTCCGTCTTCCTTATAGCAATACAGATGGAGCGGCAAGCCAGCAATCGCCTCCGCAAGGATGCGTACACAAGAATAAACTGCCGTCATCTGCATGGCGGAGCGTTCTGTAACTGCTTTTCCGGCAGTACTTCCACCCAGGAAGAAACGATAACTGCTTCCATTTGTTGCATTCACAGGCTTATCCCGTGAGCGAAATAAGGAACTTAAAAATCCCATATCAACCACTTTCCTTTCAGATAAACAAAATGCCCCTGTCGTCATAGACAGAAGCACTTGATACATTGCCACATCGTATTGCCCGATCAAGGGCCATGATTGTGGCAACTGCGCCATCAATCTTCTCTGTACTTTTTTCTTTATCTGCCTTAATGTTTCCAGCCGGGTCCTGGCGAATGAAAATGTTATCCATCATCCAGCGCAGGGCAGGATGCCCACCATGGGCGATCTTCTTTTCCAGCGTTAGCTTCATCAGCTCTTTGGTAGGCGGGCTCATATCTTTGAAGCCCTGGCCAAACGGAACCACCGTAAAGCCCATGCCCTCGAGATTCTGTACCATCTGGACGGCACCCCAGCGGTCAAAGGCAATCTCACGGATATTGAAACGCTCACCGAGGCTTTCGATGAACTTCTCAATGTATCCGTAATGGACGACGTTGCCTTCGGTCGTCATGAGATAGCCCTGCCGCTCCCAAACATCGTATGGGACATGATCCCGCTTTACGCGAAGCTCCATCGTGTCCTCCGGTATCCAGAAATACGGGAGGATGCTGTATTTATCCTCCTCGTCCTCCGGTGGGAACACGAGCACAAAGGCTGTGATATCTGTTGTCGAAGAAAGATCCAGGCCGCCATAACAAACACGGCCTTCCAGATCCTCCTCTGAAACCGGAAACGCACAGGCATCCCACTTGTCCATCGGCATCCAG
>CADCPY010000092.1 GCA_902803495.1 uncultured Erysipelotrichaceae bacterium | reverse complement strand
TGGATCAGCCAGAAAGATGAAGACCCCGCTGTGGTGGAAAAACGCAAGCAGGAGTACATTGATGGGATTCGGCAGATGCTCTTCGGTTCCCCTTTACAGCCGGAAGTAAAGACGTATGTCGCCTATGCAAACTGGGTGGAGGGCGGTATGATGCGCGATTGCCTGAACGGGGAAAAGATGATAATCAGCTCCGTCCATCATCTTCCGGTGTACCGGCTGGACACTTTGAATGATCTGAACGGGTTCAGGGAACGCTATCAGGATGCCCTGACGCCGAATCACGGGTGGAATGAAGTACCTTCTTTCAATGAAATCGCATCCTCTTATGATGATAGCTTCTTTGATGAACACGCACTTATTCTCGCCTATGTAGAGGCAGGCAGCGGATCATTCCGGTATGCAATTCAGAATGTTTCCTGGGACGGTTCCGCGTTGTGTCTTGATGTCATTCAGACAAATCATCCGGAAGCCTATACGGATGATATGGCCGGCTGGTTTGTGATTGCGGAGGTTTCGGATTCTGACATCGCAGGCGTTACGGAATATGATGCACGGCTTTTAGCGAATGAATAAGATAAAAAATCCCGTCCGATGGACGGGAATTTTCTGTATTTTTGTGTTTTCTATTCTCTGAGTCTTCTTTCGTTTTCCAGATATTCCATCTTTCCCTGCAGTCTGCCGACTCCGTACATCAGAAGGGTGGCGACCAGCAGGTTGAATATGGCAACGATCGAATTGACATTGCCGATGGAAAGGTTCGCTATCCCGATGGAAAGATTCGCGAGGCCTAAGCCCAGAACGGTCCGGAAGATCGTCCGGATATGATTGATGCGGGAATCAAGATCCGAGAAGATGTCGAAGCTTCCCAGTTCGCTTCGCTTGCGGAAATACATCCATTGCAGAACTCTGCCGATATATTCCGCACCGGTCTCTTCCATAAAATCAAGATAGTCGTCATCGTAAGGATGCATCTCCAAACGGACTGTGTACTCGCTGCATTCCGTCGCTTCAAAAGTATAGCGGCAGAAGCCGACCTCTGCTAACGTCCATCCCCGCTCGGCCATTTCGTTCAGCCAGCGCTCTTCCTTTTCAAAATCCCATACCCAGAACCATCTGTATTGTGTCATTCTTTCAGTCATTGTTGTTTCCTTTCATAATCCTGTCGCCGTTTACGACAAGTTCTCTTAAGCGTTCGATTTCCTCTTTCAGAATCTTTAATCCCAGCGGAGTGATCTGATAGTTCTTTTTCCGGCTTCCGTCTTCGACGGGCAGCTGAATGATCCATCCTTTTTCCACCATGGCGTTTAAAGCTCCGTACAATGTTCCGGCGGCCAGACGGACCCGTCCGTTGGACAGCCGTTCTACTTCCTGCATGATTCCGTAGCCGTGCTGCGGATCGTAGAGCGAAAGCAGAATGTAATAGGTTGCTTCAGTCAGTACAATATTCTCCGGCATAAGTGTCCTCCTATATTGTCAAGCGATATATCGTCTCCCGATACATTTATACTATATCGTAAGCCGATATAGTTGTCAAGCACCTGTTTGATGAAAAAAGTGGGAGGAATGCGGAATCCTGACCGATATGAAAGATAAAATATGTTAGAATAGTTATGTAAAAAATTCATTAGGAAAGGATCATTATCATGAATTGGTTGAATCTTGACAAACTTCAGACATTCCAGGAATTAAAGGAAGTGGAAAAAGTCGATCTGAAGAGCGTGATGGCCGGTGAAAACGGCGCAGAACGCGTGAAAAACTACAGTGTAAAAATGGCAGAAGGGCTGACATATAACTATGCCGCCAAAGCCGTGGATGACAAAATCCTGAAGGTTCTGCAGAAGATGGCAGACGAAGCGGAACTCATCGGAAAATATGAAGAATTATATAACGGTGCGGTAATCAACACCGGGGAAAAACGTCTGGTTTTACATCAGTTATGCCGCGGACAGTTAGGCAGGGATGTTGTGGCGGACGGAGTCAATAAGAGAGACTTCTATCTCGAACAGCAGAGAAAGATCAAGGAATTTGCCGACAAGGTCCATAACGGTGAAATCGTCAACGAAAAGGGCGAAAAGTTCACCACAGTCGTACAGATCGGTATCGGCGGCAGTGACCTGGGTCCAAGAGCCATGTACATCGCTCTGGAAAACTGGGCAAGAAGAAACAACTTACTCAGCATGGAAGCAAAATTCGTCTCCAACGTTGACCCGGATGATGCCTCCGCAGTCTTAAACAGTGTGGACGCTTCCAGAACCATGTTCGTTCTGGTCTCCAAGTCCGGTACCACACTCGAAACCTTAACAAACGAATCCTTCGTGAAGGAAGTTCTGAAAAAAGAAGGTCTGGATCCGGCCAAACATATGGTCGCGGTCACCAGCGAAACTTCTCCGCTCGCCAAAAACGAAGGTTATCTGAATGCCTTCTTCATGGATGACTATATCGGAGGAAGATATTCTTCCAGCTCTGCCGTCGGCGGGTGCGTCCTGTCTTTAGCCTTCACCCCGGAAGTCTTCGCGGACTTCTTAAAGGGCGCTCATGAATCTGACCTCTTAGCAAAGGAAAAAGACATCTTCAAGAACGCCGCCATGCTGGATGCTTTGATCGGTTTATATGAAAGAAACGTTCTCGACTTCGGAACAACGGCTGTCCTGCCGTATTCCCAGGCCTTAAGCCGCTTCCCGGCACACTTACAGCAGCTGGATATGGAATCCAACGGCAAGAGCGTCAACCGCTTCGGGGAAGAAATGAACTACGTCACAGGACCGGTCCTCTTCGGCGAACCGGGCACCAACGGCCAGCATTCCTTCTACCAGCTCTTACATCAGGGCAAGACCATTGTCCCGATGCAGTTTGTCGGTTTCAAACATTCCCAGCTGCATAACGACTTAGTCATCAAGGGTACCACATCCCAGGCGAAACTGAATGCCAACGTGGCAGCTCAGATCGTCGGCTATGCCTGCGGCAAGGAAGACGAAAACCCGAACAAGCGCTTTGACGGCAACCGTCCGTCCTCCATCATCATCGGGGATGAACTGACACCGTCCGCTTTAGGTGCTTTACTGGCCCACTTTGAAAACAAGGTCATGTTCCAGGGCTTCTTATGGAACGTCAACAGCTTCGACCAGGAAGGCGTCCAGTTAGGTAAGGTTCTGGCGAACCGCGTCTTGGCCCACGATGTGGACGGCGCATTGAAAGCCTACAGCGATCTCTTTGAAATCTAATGGAATCACCCAAAGCTCTGCACAGAAGTGCAGGGCTTTTTTTGACGCGCTTTCTTTGCGAAATAAAGGAATTCATATATAATAGATAACGTGTTCAAGGGGTTAAGTCATGTGGGAGAAATGTAAGAAATATATGGAGCCGAATAAAACGCTGAGAACGCTGGAAATCGTTCTGTTGGCGGCGCTGCTGATCGGCTCGGCAGTATCCTTTTTGATCGGCGGCAACAGGCTGAACCATGAAGTGAAAGAAGTCAGCTATCAGGGAACGGTGGAGCTTCTGCGTGATACATCCTACGAAGATTACGACGAGGATTCCACAATGTGCGACGTCGTCTTTACGGACGGGGAGAAGAAACTGATCGTTTCCTATCCGTATGAGGAATATGAAGAGCTCAACATCGATTCCATTACCGCCTATGAATATGTGAGCGATAACGGAACCAACCTGTACTTTGACCATGAGAATCCGACGCAGCAGGAAATTGCGTCGACGTACCGCAGCCTGATGGCGGAAGAAATGATGTCGGTCTATAACCTGGCGAATGCGCTGCTGATTCTGGCACTCTCACTCAGTATCGTCCTGGTCTTCTCGACGTTCTTTACAACGTATGAGAAGTGCTGGTTCCTCTCCATCATGGTACTGGCGACCATCTTTGCGGTCATCTTCCCGGAAGAGAGCGCAAACGGGGTCAACGGCATCTATATCATGTTGCTGTACCTGCTGGATACATTCTTAAATATCTTATGCGAACTGCTGATCTCCAAGCAGTCGCGCTACAACTTCCTGGTCTCCGTTTTGGTGGAGATCACGGAAATCGTTATCTCTTTGGTGCTTATGTACCGCTTTGCAACGATGACGGTCACGCTTCTCTTCTGGCTGCCGATCGATATCATCAGCTACATCAACTGGACAAAGCACAAGGATGACGAAGAGGACGATCTGACGGTGGTAAGAAGACTGAAAGGCTATCAGGAAGTGCTGGTGATTCTGGCCATTATTGTCTGGACCATCGTGGTCGGCTATTTCATCAGCGGACTCAATATTGCGACGGACTTCTTAGGCGGAAACGAAACGCTGGAAACGGTTATGGTGTATCTGGATGCCTGCGCTTCGGCCGTGGGCATTGCCAACGGACTGTTTATCTTCTTCCGTTTGAGAGAGCAGTGGATCGCCTGGTACATCTGTGCCGTACTCGAAGCGATCATGAACATTTTAGCCGGTCAGTATGTCTTACTGGTATTAAAGCTTGGCTACTTCACCAATACGACATACGGCTATATCAAATGGAGTAAGTACATCCGTTCCCATAAGGAAGAAGAGAAATCTCTCTTCTAGTACGGTTTGAATTGATTAATACAGATAAAATCTGTTAAAATATGGAAAAGAAATTAAATAGAGGTGGTAACTATGGCTATTGAAGCAGGCGATTTCAGAACAGGTTTAACGATCATCGTTGACGGTGATCCATGGCAGGTCATTGATTTCCAGCATGTCAAACCTGGAAAAGGCGCAGCGATCCTGAGCACAAAACTGAAGAATCTCAAAACAGGTGCAACACAGGAAAGAAACTTTAACGCTTCCGTGAAGTTTGATCAGGCAAATATCGACAGAAAGACAGTCACATTCTCCTATGAATCTGACGGAAACTATGTCTTCATGGATATGGAAACATTCGAAACTTACGAACTGAGCGAACAGCAGGTCGGTTTCAACAAATACTTCATCATTGACGGACTGGAAGTCTCCTTGATGATGTTTGAAGGCGACGTCTTAACAGTCTCCGTTCCGGCAAAGGTCGACCTGGTGGTTGCGGAAACAAGTCCGGCAATCAAGGGTGCACCGTCCAACCAGACAAAAGATGCTGTCACAAATACCGGATTAAAACTCCGTGTTCCGCAGTTCATCGAAGAAGGCGAAACGATCACTGTCAGCACAGACGACGGAAAATATCAGGGAAGAGCTTAATCAAGCTCTTTTTACTATATGGGGAAAACAGTACTCATTACCGGTGCCGCCGGCGGAATCGGCAGCGCCATTGCGAAGGAGTTGGCTCAGAGCGGCTACGATCTGATTCTGAACTACTATTCGTCCGAAAAAAAAGCCCTGCAGCTCCGCGAGGAGTTAAGCAGGGACTGTCATATCCGCTGTATGGCCTTCAAGGCTGATGTTTCCAAGGAAGAGGAAGTCAACGCCATGGTCGCGAAGGCGGAAGAGCTCTTCGGCGGCGTGGACATTCTGATCAACAACGCAGCCATTGATGCGCCGGATCTCTTTTTGCGCAAGGATGCGGAAATGTTCCGCAGGATTCTGGACGTGAATGTCGTCGGCGCATACAACTGCGCACGACGCGTGTACGGCAACATGCTGCAGAAGGAATACGGACGTATTATCAACATCTCTTCCACGAACGGCATCAACACCTATTATCCGGTCTGCTTTGACTACGACGCCTCCAAGGCGGCGCTCAATTCCTTAACGCACAACCTGTCGGTCCAGTTTGCACCGTACGTGCATGTCAATGCCCTTGCTCCGGGGTTCATCGGAACCGAGAAGGAGCTGGAAGGCTA
>CADCPY010000091.1 GCA_902803495.1 uncultured Erysipelotrichaceae bacterium | reverse complement strand
GAAATACAAAACCCCACTTCAGTTCAAATCTGAAATGGGGTTCTAGGTGCTTTTTTATGAACTGTCTACTTTTACTTGACTAGTTCATTCTCACCTTATTCGTTTTCAAACGCTTTCTTTAGAAGAGTAAAGTACTTCCGGGCATCGGCTTTTAAGACGATCTCCACCGGGGAGGTTTCATCCTCTTTCACCACCAGGGTTCCGTCCAGCGGATCGTTGCCGCAGATGATATCCGTCGCGTAACGCTTGGACTCCAGGATCACGGAAGGATCCAGGAGCGTCGCCACCGCCAGAGCGTCATGAATTGCTTCGGCAGAACCGTCCGTCCATCCTAAATGTTTGGATACTTTGGCCCGTAATTTTATGATATCATGGGCGAATTTACCGTATTTTGTGTTCAAATCCGCAAATTCATCGGCCATTTCCATCGATAGCGGTGCGGAACTGGTCGCATTGAGCGAAACGATCCTTACCTTCACTCCGGAATTTAGTATTATTTTTACCGCTTCCGGATCATGCAGGAAATTGGCTTCGGCCGTCGGTGTGACATTGCCCATCCCGACGCTTCCTCCCATGAAAACAACCTCTTCAACATGGTCCTTAATCCGCGGTTCCATGCGGAAGGCCATCCCGATATTGGTCGGCGGGCCGACCGGAATCAGCGTGACTTTCTCTTTGGAATTCATTAAGGTTTCCACCAGGTAAGAGCAGGCATGCTTCTCTTCTTTCTTACTGACCGCATCCGGTAACGGCAGTACTTTCGGATGGATCGTATAGCGCACGCCGTCCTCTTCAAACCAGATGGCATTTCCCGGATTCTGCGCCAGACGCTTTTCATCCAGCGTCCGTACGATCGGTGCGCTGCATCCCTGATAGACCGGGATCTTCGCACCCATAAAGTCCAAAACCCGTAAGGTATTCTCCACGCAGTCTTCCACGCTGTTGTTTCCCCAGGTAACCGTTACACCTAAGGTATCCAACTGCCTGGAAAGATACGCCAACATCAGTGCAATGGAATCATCACTGCCGGTATCCACATCCAGAATTACTTTTCTCATCGGTGTTTCCTCTATCTTTTCATCTGTTTGATATAAACCGCCAATACGGCAATATCTGCCGGATTGACGCCGGAGATCCGGGACGCCTGTCCCAGAGTTGCCGGTTCGATATCCAGTAGTTTCTGTCTTGCTTCCAAAGACAGATGCGGTACGTCACGGAAATCAATTCCGCTCAGTTTGATGTCCTCCATGCCGGCCAGCTTATCGGCTTCCTTGCGCTCCTTGGAGATATATCCTTCATATTTGATTTCGATTTCCACATCGCTGATTTCTTCAAAGCTGTACTCCGGAAGATCTGAGACATATGGTAAGAGTCGCGCAAGTTCCACGCGCGGACGGCGGACCAAATCGATCAGGATCATGGATTTCTCCATGGCATCGTATCCGCATTCCTTTAAGTATGCATCAAGCTCTGCGCACGGACGGATGTGACGTGTCTCACAGAACTCCCGCAGTTCTTTTTCATGTTCGATCTTTTCCGTATAGAAGTGATACTGCTGCTCTTTGACCAGTCCGGCTTCTTTTCCGTGTTCCGTGAGTCGCTTATCGGCGTTGTCGTGACGGAGCAGTAAACGGTATTCCGCCCGGCTGGTTAACAGACGGTACGGTTCCTTGGTTCCCTTGGTGACCAGATCGTCGATCATGACACCGATGTAGGATTCATCTCTCCGTAAGATCAGCGGTTCTTTTTCCTGCAGTTTGAGGCAGGCATTGATACCGGCCATTAAACCCAGACCGGCCGCTTCCTCATATCCGGAAGTGCCGATGATCTGCCCCGCACAGTAGAGGTTTTCCACCGTCTTGACTTCCAGAGTCGGTTTTAACTGCAGCGGGTCAATGGCATCGTATTCAATCGCATAGGCATATTTCTTCACCACACAATGCTCCAGCCCCGGCAGGGTATGGATCATCTTCTCCTGCACATCATATGGCAGTGATGTGGAGAAGCCCTGAACGTAAGTTGTATCCAAGGAAAGGCTTTCCGGCTCCAGGAAGAGCTGATGGCGCTCTTTATCCGCAAAGCGGACGAGCTTGTCTTCAATGGAAGGGCAGTAACGCGGTCCGACACCTTCCACGATACCGGAATACATGCTGGAACGGTGAATGTTCTCCTTGATGATCTTATGGGTTTCCGGCTGGGTATAGATCAGATAGCACAGAACCGGCTCCGCAATCGTCTCCTCCTTTTTTGTCTGATAGGAGAAGTGGTAGAATTCCGGGGTTCCCGGTTCTTCCTGCGCTTTGGAGAAGTCAATCGTATTGGTATAGACGCGCGGCGGGGTTCCCGTCTTTAACCGGAAGGTCCGTAAGCCAAGGTCCCGTAAGGACTGGGACAGATTCTTGGTGGTGCGCTCCTGGTCCGGTCCGCTCTCATTCACCTGGGAGCCGACCATGACTTTTCCGCTCATATAGGTACCGGTCGTCAGGATCAGTGCCTTGCACTCTTCGAGTGTTCCGTCTTCCAATAGGATTCCCTTGATCTTGCCGTTTTCCGCAACAACGCGTTCCACTAAGGAACACTTCACATCCAGATTTTCCTGATGCAGTAAGACTTCCTGCATCCGCTTCTTATATTCGATCTTATCCGACTGGACCCGTAAGGAACGTACCCCAGGGCCTTTGGTCGTGTTCAGCATTTTAAACTGCAAGGCTGTCAGATCGGCATTGCGTCCCATCTCGCCGCCCAGTGCATCGATCTCCCGGACCACAATGCCCTTGGCAGGGCCTCCGACCGAAGGATTGCACGGCATGGAGGCAATCATATCAATATTCATGGAATACAGTGCTGTTTTCATGCCAATTCTGGCACTGGCCAGTGCGGCTTCACATCCGGCGTGTCCACCGCCGACAACAATCACATCATACATGCTGCTTCGCCTCCTTATGCCTATACATTTTACCACAGAACCATACACCCTTACGCATTTATTTCCACTGTGGTACAATGAAACCATGAAACTGTTACGTTATTTACTCTTATCGGATGTAGCGCTGTTTACGCTGATCCCGCTCTTACTCCGCTTCATTAATAAGGATGTGGCATTGGGAGCAATGCTGGTATTATACTACGGCGTCTATCCGATCCATTTTGCGGTCATCGGCTTCTTTTCCGGAAAGGAGAAGATCCCGTATCTGCCGGCTGTGACGTTCGGAATCTTTTTGGCATCGATGTTCTTCCTGTTCCGTTCTCAGGAACTGTCCTACATCCAGTACGGATTCTACTATTTATCCATCTCCTTTATCGTGATGGGGGTGGCTTACATCGTAAACCATATTGTAAAGAAGAAATAAAAGTTACTGCGGTAACTTTTTCTTTGTTGTGAGGTTGTTATGCATTTGTTGTTGGGAATTATCTATCTGGCCTTTATCTCCCTGGGCCTTCCGGACTCCTTACTGGGCTCGGCCTGGCCGGTGCTGTCGGTGGATCTGCATCTGCCGCTTTCTTCTTCCGGAATCATCTTCATGATCATCTCCGCCGGTACGGTCATTTCATCACTGAATGCCGACCGCCTGTTACGGAAGTATTCCACAGGCGTTCTGACTGCCGTATCCACGGGAATCACAGCCGGGGCCTTATTCGGCTTTTCCGTTTCCCGTTCCTTAACGGAACTCTGCTTCTGGGCCGTTCCGTACGGTCTGGGTGCCGGCTGCATCGATACAGCACTCAATAACTATGTGGCATTGCATTATGAAACGAGACACATGAACTGGCTGCACTGCATGTGGGGGATCGGCGCTTCGGTGGGGCCGTATCTGATGAGTCTTGCCTTAGTCCAAAATGCCGGAAACTGGCAGGGCGGTTACCGCACTGTCGGTTTCATCCAGCTCATATTAACCACGGTACTCTTTGCGACGCTGTCCCTCTGGAAAGCGGAGAAAGAAGAAAAAACCGGAGAGAAAAAAGAGGTTCTTTCTCTGAAAAAGATCCTTTTTGTCCCGGGGGTTACGGAGATGATGATCACCTTCTTCTGTTACTGCGCTTTGGAACAGACGGCAGGCTTATGGGCCTCGAGCTGGCTTGTGCACGCCAAAGGAGTGGCGGAAGTACCGGCTGCGGCCTATGCTTCCTTCTTCTTTACCGGCATCACGCTCGGCAGGGCACTCTGCGGTTTTCTGTCTTACAAATGCAATGATAAACAGATGATCCGTCTTGGCCTGCTGATTGTTACAACCGGTTTATGCGGCATGCTGCAGAACTTCTCCGTGACACTCAACGAAGCCGGACTGATTTTGCTCGGTTTCGGTTGCGCTCCGGTGTATCCTTCCTTGATTCATACGGTTCCGGCCAAATTCGGTGCCGCGCATTCCCAGGCCATTATCGGGATGCAGATGGCATCCGCCTATATCGGCACCAGTTTCATGCCCCCGTTATTCGGCTGGCTGATCCGGATGCTGCCGATCTCCGTCTTTCCATATGATCTGCTTCTCTTAACCGGTTTGATGATTCTCTTTCATGAGAAACTGCAGAAGCGTTAGGCATATAGAAAAGGTTCCTTGCGGAACCTTGTTTTTTTGTATTAGTGAACGGAAGTACCGTTTTCCAGTTTGGCGGAATTGATGACTTCCAGAACGTCTCCGCTTTCCCCGGCCAGAATCATGCCCTGAGACTCAATGCCTCTGAACTTGTGCGGTGCCAGGTTGCAGACAACCAGAACTTTCTGTCCGACGAATTCTTCCGGCTTGACCTTTTCGGCAATACCGCTGACGATTGTACGGACTTCGCTTCCGATATCGATCTTGCTGACTAAGAGGCGGTCGGCATCCGGATGCTTCTTGCTTTCGACGACCGTGCCGACACGGATGTCCAGCTTCGCAAAGTCATCGATGGTGATCTGTTCCTTGATCGGTTCGTATTTCTTGCCGCTCTTGGCTTCGTTGTCCTCATTGATGCGCTTCATCATTTCATTGGCATCGATACGGGCAAACAGCAGTTCCGGTTTCTCCACGACATGGATGCCGTTTTCCAGCTGACCGAACGTGAGAACACTGTCGTAGTCTCTGGCTTTGGTATTCAGCTGATCCAGAATGCGTTCGCTGGTTTCCGGCAGATACGGACGGATCAGGACCGCGATCACACGGATAGCTTCCAGCAGGTTGTATAAGACTGTCTGCAGACGGTCTTTCTTTTCTTCGTCTTTGGCTAATGCCCAAGGTGATGTTTCATCGATATATTTGTTGCTGCGTCTTGCCAGCGCAAAGATCGTATCGATGGCATCCTGGATATGTAACGTATCCATGCATTTATCCACCTTGGCCGGTGTTTCCGCAATCAGCTGCAGGAGTTCGTTATCAACTTCTTCATTGACCTTGCGGTTGTAGATCTCGCCGCCGAAGTACTTGTTGCTCATGGAGACCGTACGGTTGACCAGGTTACCGAGAATGTTGACCAGATCGCTGTTGATACGTTCAATGATCAGCTCATACGTAACCGTTCCGTCCTGCGCGAACGGCATTTCATGCAACATGATGTAACGGACCGCATCCGTTCCGAAATATCCTCTTAAGTCATCGGCATAGATAACGTTGCCTTTGGACTTGCTCATCTTGCCTTCGCCGACTAAGAGCCATGGGTGACCGAAAACCTGTTTCGGTAATTCGATGCCCAGTGCCATTAACATGATCGGCCAGTAGATGGTATGGAAACGCAGAATGTCCTTGCCGATTAAATGGACATCGGCCGGCCAGTATTTTTCAAACATCGGATCGCTGTTGCCGTCCAAGTCAAATCCCAGACCCGTGATATAGTTGCTTAAGGCATCGATCCAGACATAGACAACATGCTTCGGATCGAAGTCCACCGGGATACCCCACTTGAAGGAAGTACGGGAGACGCATAAGTCCTGTAAACCCGGTTTGATAAAGTTGTTCACCATTTCATTCTTCCGGGATTCCGGCTGAATGAACTGCGGATTTTCTTCAATGTGCTTCATTAAGCGGTCGGCATATTTGCTCATGCGGAAGAAGTAGGCTTCTTCCTTGGCTTTCTGCGTCGGTCTGCCGCAGTCCGGGCAGCAGCCGTTAACCAGCTGGCTTTCCGTGAAGAAGGATTCACAGTACTTGCAGTACTGGCCTTCGTATTCGCCCTTGTAGATATCTCCCTGTTCATACAGTTTCCTAAAGATCTTCTGAACCTGTTTTTCATGATATTCGTCCGTGGTACGGATGAATTTATCATAGGAGATGTTCATGCCGTCGAACTGTTCCTTGATGATTCCCGCCACTTCATCCACGAATTCTTTCGGGGTCTTGTTGGCTGCCTTCGCCTTGTCTTCGATCTTCTGACCGTGTTCATCCGTTCCTGTCTGGAAGCGGACATCGTATCCGACCATTCTCTTGTAACGGGCAATGCTGTCCGCCAAGACGATCTCATAAACGTTTCCGATATGAGGCTTGCCGGAAGTGTAGGCAATGGCTGTAGTGATGTAGTATTTTCCCTTATTACATTTTTCGCACATCTTCAAATCCTCCAAAAATATAAAAGCGCCCATCAAGGACGCATATCTTACGTGTTACCACCTTAGTTCCGTAGCCCGAATGAGGGTACGCTTGACTCGTTAACGCCGACTTACGTCCGGGTCTTTCCTCCCGGCGGTTCATGAACCATGTTCCCCGTCTCTCCCTCCGGATTCGCACCAGCCATCCGGTCTCTTCAAGTTCCTTCCGGGTACTCTTTCAATCAAAACCTGTATTCATATTATAAGCAATATCTTTCAAAAAGAAAAGATTACTTTTCCTCTTTTGTATTCTGCATCTTCCTTAGCTTCGCGTTCAGCTTGGAATAGACGTGCTCTTTCATCCACGGCTCGCTGCTGGCTGCCACCGCTTCGTCCAGTGTAAACCAGCCGACCGCACTGTTTTCATCCTGCTTGATAAAGACCGGATCGTTCTCATCCGCTTCCAACAGATACGTCACATTCATATGTGTATGCGTCGGGACATACTCGCCGTTTTTATAATGTCCGTCCACGGAAAGAATCTCCAATGAAAAGATCGAATCCAGTAACGGACGGATATGTTCCACGCCGCTTTCCTCTTTTGCTTCCTTCATGGCTACCGAGAGCAGATCCTCGTTGCCGTCGGCATGTCCGCCCAGCCAGCTCCAGGAGTGGTAGATATTATGATAAGCCATTAAGACTTTGGTTTTCTCCTTGTTGACGATCCAGCCGCTGGCCGTCATATGAGACACTTTGTTTTCGCGGTAAAAGGCATCTTCGTTTTTGGAAAGATAGTCCAGAATCACCATCTTGTCCCTGTCTTCCTCTTCGTTGAACGGCATATAGTTTAAGATTTCTTCCACGACTGTTTTCATCGGTCACACGCACCTTTCTCTGTCTTTTCCCTTATATTTATTCTACAATAATTGTATGAAAACACTGTATAAAAATTTCCGTCTCTATGACGGTACGAAAGACATGACCCTGAAAGAGGGTTTATTCCTGCTGGTGGAAGACGGCAGAATCAAAACGATTTCTTCTAATATCAGCGAAGCTGCAGACAGAGAAGTGGACCTGCACAACAACTTCCTCTTACCGGGACTGATCAATATGCACGTACACATTCCGGCCAACGGCTTCCCGAAGAAAAAGGAAACAGACCAGAAGAAGCTGGCCAAGATCGTCAATTCTTCCCGCTTCACCCAGAAGGTGGCGCAGAAAGTCCTGTGCAACGGCAACGTGAAAACGCAGCTCTTATCCGGCTGTACCACGATCCGTGCGGTCGGCGGCGTCGGACACATCGACTCCATGATCCGCAACGACATTGAGAAGGGCAAGATCGTCGGTCCGCGTTTACTGGTCTGTGACTATGCCGTCACGGTTCCAAACGGTCACATGGAAGGAACGGTCTCCGTCGGTGCCAGAACTCCGGAAGAGTTTGTTTCCTATATTCAGGACAACGTGAAAAACGGCGTCGACTGGATCAAGATCATGGTGACCGGCGGCGTACTGGATGCCAAAGTCAAAGGGGAACCGGGAGAAATGAAGATGACTCCGGAGCAAATCCGTCTCTGCTGCGACACGGCCCATAAGCTCGGCAAGAAAGTCTGTGCCCACGTGGAAAGTCCGCAGGGTGTGGAGATTGCCTTGGAGAACGGGGTTGACTGCATCGAGCACGGTGCCTATATGACCGATAAAGCTATCAGCTTATTCAAGGAAAAGAAGGCCTATGAGATCTGTACCTTATCCCCGGCCATTCCGCTGGCCCGTTTTGACACTTCCGTTTCCCATGCCCAGGAGATCGTTGTCTATAACTCCGAAGTCCTGCTGGAAGGCATGATCGACGGCGTGAAGAACTGCTTAAAGAATCACATCACGGTAGGACTCGGTACCGATACCGGCTGTCCGTTTGTCACGCAGTATGACATGTGGCGTGAGCTGGAATACTTCCATAAGCTCTGCAACGTTTCCCGTAAGGAAGCATTGTATACGGCAACTTTAGTCAATGCCTCGATTCTCGGCTTAGACAAAGAGACAGGATCCATTGAAGAGGGTAAGGCAGCGGACTTCATCGTCTGCGAAAAGGATCCTTTCGAAGGATTTGCGGCCTTGCGCAAACTCGAGATGGTGGTGGCCAGAGGCGTCGAATACGCGCATCCTCAAATCAAGAAGAATGCGGAGTGCGAAGCGGCTCTGGATAACTTCATGGCAACGCTTTAAATCTTATCTATAGAAAAAGCAGATTATGAAAATCTGCTTTTTTTCTTATCTTCCGAATCTCTCCAGTAAGCGTCTTGTCGCTTCTTCCATGGAGACTTCTTTTTTCTGCGGTTTCTCATTCCGCTGCGGTTTGTTCTGCTTCTTATGATTCTGCTTCTTGTAGCTTTCTTTCTGCAGCTGTTTTCTCTTATTGAGATCTTCCAGCGGTAACAGGCTCAGCTGAACACGGTTGCGTTCCGCATCCACTTCCGCAACATATACCTTGACGATATCGCCGACACTGACGACTTCCGAAGGATGGTTGACCTTGTTCATGCTCATGCGGGTGATATGGACCAGTCCGTCTTCATGCAGACCGATATCCACGAAGGCCCCGAAGTCGACAACGTTCCGGACCGTACCGTTGAGTTCGTCACCGACATGGAGATTGCTGATATCCACCACATCGCTCCGTAACAGGGCACCGTCAAACTGATCGCGGTAATCGCGTAATGGCTGACGGATGGCGCTTTCGATATCCTGCAGAGTATAGGCATCGACGTTTAACGTCTTGATTTTTTCCTTATCAAAGGTGATGTCTTCCTGGCCCAGCTTCTGAATGCCGCATAAGTGCATCAGCTCCTTGGCCGTCGCATAGCTTTCCGGATGGATGGATGTCTGGTCCAGCGGTTCATCGCCGTCCGAGATCCGTAAGAAGCCTGCGCACTGTTCAAAGGTCTTGTCGCCGAGCTTTTTGACTTTCTTTAACTGCTGGCGGTTGGTGAATTTTCCGTTGGCATTCCGGTAGTTGATTATTTCCCGGGCAATACCGCTGTTTAAGCCGGAAATATGCGTTAACAGTTCAATACTTGCTGTGTTCAGATCGGCTCCTGTCCGGTTGACGCACATCATGATTGCTTCATCCAGTCGCTCATTTAATGCCTTCTCCGGAAGATCGTGCTGGTACTGTCCGACACCGATGGATTTCGGATCGATCTTGATCAGTTCCGCTAACGGGTCCAACAGTCTTCTGGCAATGGAGACGGCGGAACGTTCTTCGACCGCCATATCCGGGAATTCTTCTCTGGCTGCTTCCTGGGCAGACCAGACGGATGCGCCTGCTTCCGAGACAATGGCATAACTGACATCGGAGAGATTGGCTTCCTTAATGACTTCCGCCACCAGCTTTTCGCTTTCCCGGGAGGCCGTGCCGTTTCCGATGGCAATGATCTTTACCTTATATTTCAGGATCATCTGCAGCAGTTTCTTTTTCGATACCGCCACGTCTTCTCCCTTTCGGCTGAACGGATAGATCTTATCGACCGTCAGCATCTTGCCCGTTTCATCCACGACAGCCAGCTTGCAGCCGTTATAGAAGCCCGGGTCAAAGCCGAGGACCACACGTCCTTTGAGCGGTGGCTGTAACAGCAGTTTTTCCAGGTTCATGGAGAAGATCTCAATGGACTGGTTCTGGGCACGTTCACTTAATTCGGAGCGGATCTCACGTTCCACGGAAGGGAAGAGCAGACGCTTGCAGCCGTCTTCAGCGGCAAGGTGCAGCTCCTGATCCACGACTGTGGCATGTTTGGCGGCGATGCTTTCAAAGGCTTCTTCCACCAGTTTGGCTTCGTCGTATTCAAAGGCCACGTTGATGACCTTTTCCTTTTCCGCACGGTCAATGGCCATAATGCGGTGGTCTTTTAAGTCGCGGACTTTTTCCGAACGGTCATAGTACATTTCATAGACCTTGTTTTCATCCACGGCATTTTTCTTTAATGTGGTATGCAGAACACCGGTGTCCGCAATGAAGTCCTTGAAGTTCCAACGCAGCTGTGCGCTGTCGCTGACAACTTCCGCAATGATATCCATGGCGCCCTGAATGGCTTCCTGGACGTTTTTGACATCGTCGTTCACATACTTGACGGCTTCATTCACCAGGCTGCCTTCTTTCGGAAGGGCAAGCATCCAGTCAGCCAATGGCTGTAAGCCTTTATTGATGGCCATGGCGGCTCTTGTTTTCTTCTTCTGAACATACGGACGATAAACATCTTCCACCTGGGAGAGTTTCGTGCAGGCCATAACGGAGGCGCGGATCTCTTCCGTCAGTTTGCCCTGCTGCTCAATGGCGGCTAAGACCGCTTCCTTGCGCTCCTTCAGTTTGACTTCATATTCGTATTCCTTGGAAATGGTCAAAATCTGTTCCTCGTCCAAACCTCCGGTTTTCTCCTTGCGGTAACGGGCGATAAACGGTACCGTACTGCCTTCTTCCAACATGGCCAGAGTGTTCTGGACCTGTTCCGGGCGGACCTTCAGTTTTTCCGCCAGACTCTGCATAATTGCTTCATTCATACTGCTGTTTCCTCATTTCATTCGATAAGAAAGCCGAGGTGTTCTCTCGGCTGTGTTTTGATTCTTAGTTCCCGTTGGCCGGTTGTGTTTCGTTGCTGCTCGGTAAGAAGAAGATCTGTTCTCCTTCCTTGCCTAACATATAGGTGCCTCTGGCATAGCTTTTCACATATTCCGGATCTTCCAGTTTGGTGCGCTGTTCTTCCAGTTCCACGTTTTCCTGTTTGATCTGGGCCAGGATTTCCTGAGCTTCCTTTAATTCCTTACGGAGTTCGTAAGTGTTTCTGACTTCTCCGGAAACCTGCACGATGAAAAATACACCCAGTCCCAAAAACAGAACCGTTGCAATGGTAGAGGCGATATTTCTTTTTTTCTTCTTTACTTTTTTCTCTGACATGTTACCTTCCAATCAGTTGCGATTTGATTATACCAAAATTGTTTCCGTTTGCATAGTTACGCAAAGGAATCTTCCTCCGGGACTTCTTCCTTGTACTCTTTTAAGATCTCGTACATGCCGCCGGCTTCTTCCTTTTTGATGTGGTCGCGGATGTCCAAAACCCTGACTTCCAGATGGCGGATGCCGAATACCACATGAACGATATCGCCCACATGGACTTCGCTGGCCGGTTTCACCTGTCTGCCGTTAATATAGACCCGCTCTCCGTTGGCGAGTTCCTTGGCAGTCGTTCTCCGCTTGAGGATCCGGGATACTTTCAGATATTTATCGATTCTCATTGTCTTTCACTTTCCTTGGTTCGCTTGAGCACTTCCAGCGTTTCATCGATCCAGTTTTTCTTGTTGTTCAATATTAGGATAATATTTCCGTGCAGATATTTCAACTGGGCTTCCGGTGCCGCCTGTCCGACGATTTCAAACAGCTTCACGCCGTCCACCCTGGAAGAGTACTCTTCCGTGAATTCGATCTGGACATTGCGCTCGTTTTCCTTGAAGTTCTGAATGCGCGGTTCCTTGAGAAGAATCTCCAGACGCTTCTTTTCAAACAGCATAGATACCTGCGCCGGCAGCTTGCCGTATTCGTCGGTGATCTCTTCTTCGAGGTCACGTAACTGACGGAAGTTATCCGCGGCATCAATGCGCTGATACAGGGTGATCTTTTCATAGTCCCGCGTCGCAAACTGTTCCGGAATATAGGCGTCCACCTTCATCGGGATGGTCGTCTTCACTTCCTTGGTCTCGACGGCTTCGCCTTTCTTCTCCGCAATGGCTTCGTTCAGCATTTCGATATACATGTCGATACCGACCGTATCGATAAAGCCGGACTGTTTGGCGCCGAGCAGATCGCCGGCACCGCGGATCGTCAAGTCCCGCATGGCGATCTTGTAGCCGCTGCCGAGTTCCGTAAATTCCTTGATGGCCGTTAAGCGTTTCTGGGCAATTTCCGTCAGTTGCTTCTGCGGCGTATACATTAAATAGGCATAGGCCAAGCGGTCCGAGCGGCCGACCCGTCCCTTGATCTGATAGAGCTGGGAGAGGCCGAAGCGGTCCGCATTGTCGATGATCATCGTATTGGCGTTCGGGATATCGATGCCTGTTTCAATGATCGTCGTACAGATCAGAACGTTATATTCATTCTGCACAAACTGATACATGACATCTTCAATCTCCGTGCGGTCCATCTTGCCGTGCACCACGGCAACTTTGGCATCCGGCACATCCTGACGGATGCGGCTGGCGACCGCATAGATATCCTTGATGTTGTTGTAAAGATAGAAGACCTGGCCGTGACGGACCAGTTCCCGCTGAATCACTTCCTTGATGACGCTGCGGTTCTTCTCAATGACATAGGTCAAAACCGGAAGACGGTTATCCGGCGGGGTATTCAGCTGAGACAGGGAGCGGATACCAATCAGAGACATCTGCAGTGTCCGCGGAATCGGGGTGGCACTTAACGAAAGAACATCGATGGAGTTTTTGATTTCCTTGATCTTTTCCTTGTGTTCCACACCGAAGCGCTGTTCTTCGTCGATGATCAGTAATCCTAAATCTTTATAGTGAATGTCTTTGGAAAGAATGCGGTGCGTTCCGATGATCACATCCAGTTTTCCTTCCTTTAAATCCTGAATGATCTGTTTTTGTTCCTTTTCACTCACAAAACGGTTCAAAAGTCCGACCCGGATCCCATACGGCTCCAGGCGTTCCCTGAAGGTATCGTAGTGCTGATGGGCCAAAATCGTGGTCGGGCAGAGATAGGCAACCTGCTTCAGGTCATTGGCGGCCTTGAAGGTGGCCTGCAGAGCCACTTCCGTTTTTCCGAAGCCGACGTCCCCGCATAAGAGACGGTCCATCGGTTTCTGCGATTCCATATCTTCCTTCACTTCGCGGATGGCGATCTTCTGATCTCTGGTCAGCTCATACGGGAAATCCTTTTCAAAGCGCCGTTGCTCGTCTCCGTCTTTGGAGAAGGCATAACCGATGAGGTTTTCCCGATTGGCATATAAGGCCACCAGCCGCTCGGCAATGTTATCCACATTTTCCTTTAAGTGCTGTTTGGTCTTCGACCACTCGCTGCTGCCGAGCTTATTCAGTTTCGGCGTGACACCTTCGCGGGAAACAAACTTACGGACCAGATGGAACTGTTCCAGCGGTACCAGCAAGACGTCGTCGCCGCGGTAGGCGATATTTAAAAAGTCCTTATGGATCTGATTGATCTCTTTGGTGACGATTCCGAGATACTGACCGATGCCGTAAAGGTTATGCACCACATAGTCACCGACCTGTAAGTCCAGATAGCTGTTTAAGACTTCCGCTTCCTTGAACTTGTTCGCAAAGCGGCCCAGATGTTTCTTGGAATCGAAAAGTTCCTTTCCGCTGAAAACGATCAGATTTTCCTGATAGAGTTCAAATCCTTCGGAAAGGGGATGCATGCAGATGGAGATGCCTTCCGGAATGTCCGCTTCAAAATCAATGATCTGATAGGGAATCTGACATTGCAACAGGGCCTCGATCGCCTGCTTGATTTCATTTTCGGAGAGCAGAAACAGATTCCGCTTTCCGTTGTTATTGATGGTTTCGAGTTTGTTCCGTAACGGTAAGGACGGAACATTTAAAGTATAGATGCCGGAGTCGATGGTCTCTCTGCCGTGAATGAAGTCCTGTACTTCAAATAAATCATGATGTTCCAGTGTCGCATTCAGATCGCGGTTCACCTGGAAGGAGAGTAAACCTCTTCTGTCTTCATACAGTTCCTGAATATAGGAGACATTTTCCTCCATGACATCCTTGAGATTCTTTTGAATGGCTTCCCGTGTGGAAAGGAAGATCAAAGGATTCTTTAAATAATCCGCTACCGTATAAGTCTCACTTAAGAAGGAATAGTAACGGTAGAGATAATTCTCCCGGATATGGTTATCGATATAGTCGAGATCTTTCCTTATCTGCTCATTTAACTGCTGATAGTCATCCGTAGACAGGATCTCTTTCTGTTTCACCATCCTCTCTTCCACTTTCCTGTGGATCTCTTGGATGTTTTCTTTGGTAAAGAGGATGTCCGTGGCCGGAACGATCTCTACGGAATCCACCACGCTTAAGGTACGCTGGGAGGACAGATCAAAGAAACGGATGCTGTCGACTTCCGTATCAAAGAATTCAATGCGAACCGGATGCTCGTAGTTAATGGAGAAAATATCGATGATACCGCCTCTTCGCGCAAAGGTGAGCGGCTGGTCCACCCGGGATACTTCCTCATAACCGGCTGCGCGGAATTTCTCCGCCAGTTCCTTCATGTCCGTTTCCTCATTGATTTTGATCTCAATGACGGAAGAAGTGAAATAGTCCGGATCCGGCAGATAATGGGTTAAGCCGGCCCCGTGCGTTACCACGATATGCGTCTTGCCGTTATTTAAGCGGTTGAGAGTTTCAATCTTTTCCGCCACAATTTCCGGAGAAGAGGCAATGGCTTCGATACGTAAGGATTCTTCCACGCCAAAAAGGACCACATCTTCTTCCGTGAGCATATCTCTGAGCCGCTCGTACACACGCTGGGCATTGTAGAGATTGTTCTTCACGACAAGAATGTTCTGTGGCTGTTTCCGGTAGGCTGCCGCGATGATCAGAGCTTCTTCAATTTCCGAAAGGGAAGCAAGTTTCTCGTTCCGGCTGAGAAGGGCATCCACGGCCGCATTGTTTTCCAGTATCTTCCATAAACTCATTCGTCTTTTACGTTGTACTTATTCATTAACCAGTCGAAATCATGGTCGGCATATTCGATTAGGGCATCCGCTGCCTTTTCATAAGCCTTCTTCATGACTTCCTCTTCCTCTTTGCTGAACTTACCGAGGACATAGTCTTTCTGTTCGATCAGACGGTTCTTGTCCACACCGATGCGGATCCGTTTGATCTCCTTGGTGGAGAGCATCTGGATGATATTCTTCACACCGTTGTGTCCGCCGCCGCTGCCGTTCTTGCGTAAGCGCAGCTTGCCAAGCGGCAGGTCCATGTCGTCATGAATGATCACGATATCTTCCGGAGAGATCTTGTAGTAGTCGGCAATGGCCTGGACGGCTTCCCCGCTGAGATTCATATAGGTCAGAGGCTTTACAAAGAGAATATCCTCATCTTTAATGCGGATCTTGCCGTAGACGGCTTTGAACTTGCGTTCGCTGAAGCGCAGTCCCGTCTTTTCCGCAAAGGCTTCCGCCACACAAAAGCCCACGTTATGACGTGTTCTTTCGTATTCTTTTCCCGGATTTCCCAAACCTACATATAGTTTCATATCTTACCTCGAAAAAAAGCGGTAATCACCGCTTATTCTTTGTTTGCATCGTAAATAATTTTTACTCTGCGGCCTCTTCCGTCTCCTTCGCTTTCCGTACGGATGTTTGCCATCTCGCTTAAGAAGTTATGAATGACTCTTCTCTCATCGGAAGGCATCGGATCCAGGGTGGCACTCACATGGGATTTCTGTACGCTCTTCGCAACGCGGTAGGCAATTCCCTTGATCTTGTCATACCGGTCAGTTTTGTAGTTGTTGATATCCACCAGAATATGATATCTCTTGCGGAACTGGGAGCTGGCAGCGCCTTTTAAGACGGAGTTGATGGCTTCCAGTGTCTGACCGTTCTTACCAATCAGAATCGCATTGTTATCCGCATTCAGCAGAATACGGAAACAGTCGTTATCTTTGGTGATATCCACATCCACTTTGAGATCCAGTCCATTAAAGAAAGTATCCAGATAGTTCTTGAGAAAATTCACAACATCTTTTTCGCTGTAGACTTCCGCGACAACCTTTTTCCCGAGGTTGAAGATCAGTCCTTCTTTTTCTTCCTTAATGAAGTAGTTCAATTCATCGACAGAAACACCTTTTTCCTTGCTGGCGATTTCTAAAATATCTTCGATCGTCTTTCCTGTATATTCTTTCATATTAGTTTGTACCCTTTTCCACAACGAGTTTCTGAATCACAATGGTCTTAACAATATTCACGATAGAGTTCACTGCCCAGTAAACGGACATGCCGGCAGGGAATGTGAAGCCCATGAACAGAACCATGATCAGCATCGTGATCGTCATGGTTGTTGTCTGATCCTTCTGAGGTTTCTCGTCGTAGTTTCTGATCTTGTGATCTTTTTTGTTTTTATTTTTAGCAAGCCATTTCGGAAGCAGGGTGGTTAACGCCTGGGTGATACCCATGATCACAAAGATCACCAAAATCACGGCAAGCGTCTTTCCTCCGATGGATAACGCCGCACGCGGAGAAAGCTGTAAGTCCACTCCGAGGAATGTACCGTTCACAACGGAATCGGCACGGATGACCGCGTTGTACATGGCGATGAATACCGGGAGTGTCAGGAATGTTCCGAGCAGTGTCGTCATCGGGTTGACATTGTACTTCTTGTACAGTGCACTCATTTCCTGAGACATCATCAGACGGGATCTCTCGTCGTCCTTGCCTTCGTATTTCTTCTGGATCTTATCCAGTTCCGGCTGCATCATCTGCATCTGCTGCGTACCGGCTGTCGATTTGATCGTCAGCGGTAATAAGATCAGGTTAACCAAAACAGTCGCGATCGTGATGGCTAAGACAACACCGGTCTTCGGTGCAAGGAAGTTGATCAGCTGGGCAACCGGATACGTGATCAGGGCTGTGAACCAGCTTTCGTTCTTAAACATTTCCTTCCAAGTGGTTGTCGAATAGATAATTTTTTCCGGGAGTGTTTTTCCGTCCGGTCCCGTGACCGCCGTGCAACCCGTTAATACTAACAATAAAACGAATAAGAGAAGAATCTTCTTATTCTTCCTGACAAAATTCATACGAAACATTCTCCTTACAATTTAAGATACTATGCTCTATCATTTTAACCTTTTTGAGCACGTGTAACAAGTTCTTTTTATTCTCCTGATAGCTTTGTGTCGCATATTTCATCCGTGCGATCACGATCATATCGGCAGGGCATTCCCTGTCGCATAACTCCATCAGCATGGCCCTGAGCTGCCGCTTCGCCTTATTGCGCTCGACGGCATTGCCGATCTTCTTGCCGACGCTGATGCCGATTCTGACATGATCCAGAGAATTCGGCTGATAGTAGACGACAAAAGTACCATTGGATGCACTCTGTTTCATGCCAATGATTCTCTGGAAGTCTTCATTTCTGGTTACGCGGAATTTTCTGTTCATGGTTCTCTCTTAACAAAAAAAGTCACCTTACGGTGACTAATTATGCCGTTAACACCTTTCTGCCTTTTGCACGGCGACGGGCTAAGACTTTACGTCCTCCGACTGTTTTCATGCGGGCTCTGAAGCCTGCCATTGTTTGGTGTTTTCTTTTGCTCGGTTGATATGTTCTTTTCACAAAAGACACCTCCTTTTTTTTACTATAAAGAGCAATTGCGAATTGATTATATCGAATTGATGCAATAAAGTCAAATACTTTATGACCTTTTCTTTCATTGGTTTTTTCGGAAAATCCGTTTCATTCATTTTCTTTCGGATCTCATTTGAGGTATTTCTGAAGGAATTCCACACCTTGATTCAGTAATCCACCCCATTTTTCCCGATTTTCCACAGGATTCCACAGCGCGAATTCCTTTTCCTTATTATATATAGGGGTATTTTCGCCGTTTTTATCCACCGCTCTGAAATTCCACCGGAAGTTATCCACATTTTATCCACCAAAATAAAGTTGTGGAATTGTGGAATTCATTTATAAAAACCTACGTTTTTCGGCCTTTTTTCCCTGTTTTTACCCTTGTGGAATTCATTTTTTTCATGTTTTTTCTGTGGATTTTTGTGGAATATTGGCTTACTATAAACTTACAAAAGGGGTCATTATATGAGTAATACAACAGTTGAATTAGAAAACATATGGTCCAAAGCTGTTGGTCTTATAGAAGAAAGTGGAGAATTGGACAGTGTCATGATTGACACTTATTTTAAAGATGTCACACTGTACCGTCTGAATCCTCTGAAGGCTTTTTTTTCTGTCCCTTCCAAAATTCATCAGTTCATTCTGAATGAGGAAAAGCAGAAAATCAAGAAAGCCCTGATCAAAGTCACAAATTACCCGGAACTGGAAGTGGATTTCATCTGCGAGGAAGATCTGGTCAATTATGACGAATCTTTTAACTACGACAAAATCGAGATTGAAGACAATCTTATTCCGGAATTCCGTTTTGATAACTTCGTGGAAGGCCCAAGCAACCGGGAAAGCTATATGGCTGCCTATGCCTGCGCCAGCAATCCTCAGAGTTTTCTCTATTCCCCGCTCTATATCTACGGCGACATCGGCCTGGGAAAAACACACTTACTGCACGCCATCGGAAACTACATCAAAGCACACCATCCGGAGATGAACATCCTGTATTTAACCAGCGATGAGTTCATTACCCGGGTCGTCAGTGCCAGTCATGATAAGAAACTGAAAGAATTAAAGGAACAGATGATGAGTCTGGATGTTTTCCTGTTGGATGACATTCAGTTCTTGGCCGGAGGAAAAGTCACTTCCAGCGAAACGCTGTTCAATATCTACAACCAGCTGCAGAAAAAGAAAAAGCTGATCGTTATCACCAGCGATAAGAAACCTTGGGAAATCAAGGAACTTGAGGAACGTCTTGTCTCCCGTTTATCCAACGGGCTGACCTGTTCCATTGAATCGCCGGAATACGAAACAGCTTTAAAGATCCTAAAGATGAAGGTGGAAAACCGGACGGAAGAAGTCAACATCGACGAGGAAGTTCTTTCCTACATTGCCAAGTACTATTCCCATGACGTACGGGCACTGGAAGGAAGACTGACACGTCTGCTGTTCTACTCCCTGCAGTTCGGCGATACCAACCAGATCACGTATGAGCTGGCCATGGAAGCCTTCAAGGACGATGCGGAAGTGGTGAAAAAGAACGAGATCACCATCTCCAAAATCCAGAATGTGGTCAGCGAATACTACGGTATCAGCAAATCCCAGCTGATTTCCAAATCCAAGATGAAGAATTTAAGCGATGCCCGCAGCATTGCCATCTATCTCTGCCGGAAACATCTCGATGTTCCGTTCAAGAAGATCGGGGATGAATTCGGGAGAAGAGACCATACCACCATCATGTCGGCCAATACCAAGATTGAAAGCCGTTTAAAGAGCGATGTGGCTCTGCAGATGGCTATCAGTGAGATTGAGAAGGAGCTTCTGTAATCCCCATCCCCTAACTTTTATCCCACAGTCAATCGTGGTAAAATATTAGGGAAAATAAAGGGATTCAGCGGGTTTATCCACTAATCCACCGGCATTAATGTTATTACACTAAGAAAAGAAAAAAAGAAAAGCGAGGTCCACCATGCATTTTAAAATTTCGAAAAGAGAATTCATCAATGCACTTTCCACAGTCTCCAGAGCAGTCAGTTCCACAACACCTCTGCCTCTGCTGTTAGGAATTAAGATTGATGTCAATGAGGATTCGATCTGCTTAACGGGATCGGATGCCGATATTTCCATTAAGAAAACCATTCCGGCAGCTTCCGATGATTACTGCTTAACGATCATGGATACCGGATCCGTTGTTATTAAAGCGGATATTATCAATAATATCGTCCGTAAAATGGATGCGGATGATATCGAAGTGGAAGTCCTGGACGGAACAAGAACCAAGTTCTCCGGACATTCCGTTGAACAGACGGTCAGCGGCATGAATGTCAATGACTATCCGGTCATCAACTTCGACAAACCGGAAACAACTCTGTCCATGGAGCCGACCACTCTGATGAAGATTATCACGCAGACCTGCTTCGCGACCAGCGACAAGGAAACACGTCCGGTCTTAACGGGTGTCAACTTCAAGGCGAACGGAAATAAGATGGAATGCGTTGCGACAGACAGCTACCGTCTGGCCAAGAAAGTGGTCGAATTAAACGGTGACTATCAGTTCAATTTAACGATTCCTGCCAGAAGCCTGCGTGAAATCGGCAAGAGCACCAATGAAATGACCAAAGCGCTCGATAAGAACGAACAGATTGAGATCTCCCTGAACGATAAGAAAGCCCAGTTCCTGATCGGTGATACACTGATTCAGACACGTTTAATTGACGGAACGTATCCGGAAACAGGCAAGCTGATTCCGACGGAATTCAAGAATGAACTGGTGGTGGATGCCAGAGACATGCTGAACGCCATCGACCGTGCTTCCTTTATCCGTACGGACGGTGTCTCCATCATCAAGCTGAGTGCCAACCAGAATGAGGTCGTCATTTCCTCCCGCTCCCAGGAAGTCGGAACATCCATCGAGAAGATCGATGCCATCTCCTATAAGGGAGAACCGCTCGAGATTTCCTTCAGCGGAAGATATGTTTTCGATGCCATTCAGGTACTCACGGGAAGCGTCGTAAAAATCAGTTTTTCCGGTGAAATGAGACCGTTCATCATTCAGAACACGGATGACGATACAATCTTACAACTTGTTTTACCTGTCAGAACCTATTCTTAAGCCTTCTGAGACGCGAACAACAATAAAAATATAAAAAATAACCGCCCACTGGCAGAAAGTCTGTTAGAGGGGCGGTTTTTATGTTATAATTTACCGTGGTGGGAAAGGATTTCGGCTATGAAAAAACAAGTTCAGATCACGACGGAATACATCAATCTCGGCCAGTTTCTGAAACTGACGGATCACATCTCCAACGGCGGAGAAGCAAAGTTCTTTTTAATGGATGAAAGCGTCCTGGTAAACGGAGAAGAAGAAAACCGCAGAGGCAGAAAACTCTATCCGGGAGATACGGTAGTGATCCGCGGCACGGAATTCGAGATTACCCAATGATTATCAAAGCAATCAAACTGACGGACTTTAGAAACTACAAATCCTGTGAGATCACCCTGAGTGAAACGATGAATGTCTTCGTCGGCAAAAACGCCCAGGGAAAGACGAATCTCTTGGAAAGTATTCTGTACGTCAGTACCACCCGTTCGCACCGCAGCGTGGAAGATGAAAGTCTTTTACGTGAGGGAGCGGAAGTATCCCGGATCATGCTGCGCATGTCGGAAAACGGTATCGACTCCGATCTGACCTGTATGATCTCCAAAGAGGGCAAGCGGCTCTTTGTTCAGAAGCAGCCGGTGAAGAAAGTCAGTGAGTTTGTCGGAAAACTGAATGCCATTCTGTTTTCCCCGACGGACTTCGAACTCTTTGAAGGCTCTCCGCGGATCCGCAGAAGATTCATGGATATGGAGATTGGGAAGGAAGTCAGCGGTTATGTCACGCTGATGAATTCCTACCAGAAACTCTTAAAGGAGCGCAATCTTCTTTTAAAGGAAGACAAACCGGACATGGACTATCTGGAGGTCTTAACAAATCAGCTGATTCAGATCTCCATGAAGATCAGTAAGGAACGGAGAAGATTCATTGCTGTCATGAACAGTTATCTCTCGAATAACTATGAAGTGATCAGCGGGGAGAAGATGCCGCTCGAGATTCATTACTTTTCCCTGATTGAGGAAAAGGACAGTGAAGCAAGTGTCCGGGCAAAGTATGAGAAGTGTCTGGAGAGAGACCTCTTTACCAGACAGACCAACATCGGCATCCACAAAGATGACTTTTCTTTCTGGATGCGCGGCAAGGATGCCAATGAGATTGCTTCCCAGGGACAGAAACGCATGATCCTTCTTTCCTGCAAGGCAGCTCTGATCGGCTACATCCGTACCATCAGCCACCGGGACGCCGTCCTCTTACTTGACGATGTTCTGAGCGAGCTCGATGAAGTACGTCAGAAGAATCTGCTGCATCTGATTCCGGAAGGAATTCAGACAGTGATCACCACAACGAATATTGAAGAAATTAGAAATATTCTTCCGGCGAAAACCAGGATCTTTGAGATCGAGGGCGGAAGAATCGCTTCTATCAGGGAGGTTTAGATATGTCAGAATATGAAAAGCCTGTAGAGCATTCCTATGATGCTGACGATATTCAGGTTTTGGAAGGACTCGAAGCGGTCCGGAAACGTCCGGGCATGTATATTGCCAGTACCAGCGAAAAGGGATTGCATCACCTCGTATGGGAAATCGTAGATAACTCCATCGACGAAGCTCTGGCGGGCTTTGCGAATAAGATTACCATTAAAGTCGACAATGACAACATCATCACGGTTACGGATAACGGCCGTGGCATGCCGGTCGAGATTCATAAGAAAACCGGGATTTCCACTGTGGAAACCATTTTTACGGTGCTTCATGCCGGCGGCAAGTTCGGCGGCGGTGCCTATAAGGTTTCCGGCGGTCTGCACGGTGTCGGTGCCAGCGTTGTTAACGCCTTAAGTGAATGGCTGGAAGTATATGTCCGCAGGGACGAAAAAGTGTACTACTGCCGTTTTGAGAATGGCGGAAAAATTGTACAGCCATTAAAGGAAATCGGTACCTGCGGTGCGGAAGAACACGGTTCGGAAGTCCGTTTCAAGGCCGACCCGACCATCTTTACGGAAACAACGGTTTACAACCACAACACGTTACGTGACCGAATCCGTCAGCTGGCGTTCCTGAACAAGGGAATCCGCATTGTCTATATCGATGAAAGAGAAGACTTAAATAACGGCGAGAAGGAACACGACTTCTTATACGAAGGCGGCATTAAGGAATACGTTGAGTATTTAAATAAGAATAAGACACCGATCCAGCAAGATGTCATTTATGTCGAAGGCGAAAAGAACGGCATCCAGGTGGAAGTCGGTATGCAGTATAATGACGGATACCAGCCGAATATCTACACGTTCTGTAACAACATCAACACGGTGGAAGGTGGAACGCATGAAGAAGGATTCCGCCTGGCCATCAACCGTATCATCAACCGTTACGGCCGTAACGGCAACTTCTTAAAGAAGGATGACGACAATCTGACGACGGACGATATCAAGGAAGGCTTAACGGCCGTGATTTCCGTGAAACATCCGGATCCGCAGTATGAAGGTCAGACCAAGACCAAACTCGGAAACAGTGAAGTCAAGGCGATTGTTTCGGATATTCTGGGAGATCAGCTGGAACGCTATCTCATGGAAAATCCAAATGAAGCAAAAGTCATCATGGATAAGTGTATCGTGGCTTCCAAAGCCCGTATCGCGGCGAAGAAAGCCAGAGAATCCACCCGGAGAAAATCCGTGCTGGAAATCACATCCCTGCCGGGCAAACTGGCAGACTGCTCCTCGAAAGATGCATCCATCTGCGAAATCTATATCGTTGAGGGTGACTCCGCCGGCGGCAGTGCCAAGATGGGCAGAAACTCCAAATTCCAGGCCATCATGCCTCTGAGAGGTAAGATTCTGAACGTTGAGAAGGCCAGACTGCACCGAATTTTTGAAAACAACGAGATCCGTTCTATGATCACGGCGTTCGGCTGCGGCATTGGAGAGGAACTGGATACTTCCAAACTGAGATACCACAAGATCGTTATCATGACGGATGCCGATGTTGACGGTTCTCATATCCGTATCCTGTTACTGACATTCTTCTTCCGCTTCCTGCGTCCGGTACTGGAACAGGGCTATGTCTATTTCGCCATGCCTCCACTTTATAAGGTACAGAAGGGTAACGCGATCAAATACGCCTATACCGAACAGGAAATGACAGACATCCTCAAGGAATGGGGCGATGCCAAGAACCTCGGGATCCAGAGATACAAAGGTTTAGGTGAAATGGACCCCGAACAGCTTTGGGAAACAACAATGGACCCGGAAGTCCGTACTCTGATTCAGTGTACGGTCGAGGACGCCATGGAAGCCGATCAGGTCTTCAGCATGCTGATGGGCGAAGAAGTGGAACCGCGCCGGAACTACATTATGGAAAATGCTCAGTTCGCTGAGAATCTTGATATTTAGTAAGGAGGGAACAAAATGGACGAATTTGAAGAAAAAGAATTTAACCACGGTAAAATTTCGCAGACCAATGTTGCCTCCGAAGTACGAAAGAGCTTTTTGGAATATGCGATGAGTGTTATCGTCGCCCGTGCTCTCCCGGATGTTCGGGACGGTTTAAAACCGGTTCAGAGACGTATCTTATACGCCATGAACGATTTGGGCATGTATTCCAGCCAGCCACACAGGAAATCGGCACGTATCGTCGGTGACGTTATCGGTAAATATCATCCGCACGGCGACACGGCGGTCTATGAAGCCATGGTCCGT